>DYIB01000041.1 GCA_020723855.1 Uliginosibacterium gangwonense | reverse complement strand
GACCACCGATTTGGCGATTTCCGAAACGGCGTCCTCGACCAGCTCGATCTCGCCGATCATGCGCGCCAGGCTCTCGTTGCCCTCCTGGGTACGGCTGCGGCTGGCGGCCGAGAGCTTGTCCACCTCGGCGGCGTGGTCGGCCACGGTGTGTATGCTCACGGTCACCTCTTCCACCGCGGCCGCCACGGTGCTGGCGGCCTCGCTCTGCTTGCGCGAGCTGTCGGCTACGTTCTGGGTGGCCGAGGCGAGGGTATTGGCCGCCGTATTGACCTGCCGGGCGCTGTCCTGCACCCGCGCCAGCACTTCGCGCATGCGCCCCGCCATGGCGTTGAAGGCGCCGGCGATGTCGGCGATCTCGTCGCTGGAGGACACCTCGACGGTGGCCGTCAGGTCGCCGCCCGCCAGCCGGTTGCCTCCGGCCACCACGGCGCCGACGCCCCGGGACAGGGACACATAGGCGCCCAGGCACAGGTAGGTGAGCAGGAGCACCGCGGCCGCCGCCGCGCCCAGCAGCAGCCACAAGTGATGCGTGAGGCGCGCCGCGCGCTCGTCGAGCATGCGCTCGATGTCGGCCGCCAGGCGCTCGGTCAGCTTGATGCCGGCGGCGACGGGCGCGCTGGTCTCGGCGAACAGCTTGGCCGGCTCCATGTCGAAGGACTGGCTCAGCACGTTGGACTCCACCAGGATGAAGGCATTGGTGACCGGCTCCTCCAGCGCCTGCGCCCCTTCCTTGACGGCCTTGCCCTCCTCGCCCAGCAGGGGCACGGCGGCATTGATCTTCTCGTGCAGTTGGCTCTTGGCCACGCGCACCTGGGTCATCAGTCCGCGCAGGTTGGCCGCTTCCGTGTCGTCTATGCGCTTGCGCGCCAGCACTCCGCTCGCCCGTCCGCGCAACTGGGCTGTCGCTTCCATGAACACCGGCATCTGGTTCACCACCACGTCGATCAGCAGGTAGGCCTTGAGATCGCCGTCGAGTACCAGGGAGGTATGCGCCGCCACCAGGCGCATGTGGGCGGCTAGTTCCTGCAGGAACACGGTGTGCCGGTCGAAGCCTTCGCCCGGCCCGAGCACCATGGCATCCTTCTTGACCAGGTTCCATTCTTCCGCCTGGCGCTTCCAGTCCTCCGCCAGCCCGGCCAGCAGCGGCTCGTGCTGGATCAGCTCGGACACCGCCGCGAAATGCTTGTCCGCCTCGGCCTGCGCCTGGAGCACGGCGTCCTTCACACTCTGGTCCCCGCTCGCCAGGGCGCCGGACAGGCCGCGGTGGCGCTGCACCGCCATCCAGACGGGCCGGGCCGCCTCCAGGTAGCGCAGGCCGACGCGCTCGTCCTCGATGCGGTGGATGGCCTGCAGGCGCTCGGTGGCCACCTGGAATACCAGGAAGCCCAGAGCGAGGGCCCCTACCACGGTCATCACCAGGAATTTTCCGCCATAGCGCAGCCGGTCCATGAGACCGGCGGCGGGGGCCACGATCGTTCTCCAATCCATGTGCTTTCCTCCTCTTTGTTATGCGCTCCCGCCACAGGCCGGCGGCAGTTGCTCCTTTTATCCTCAGTCGGTGCGGTAGCCCATGCGGAAGCCGCCCCAGTGCCGGCCCATGACATAAATCGGGGCGGAAATGTCGTGCATGATCTCGCCGGTGTCGCGGCGGTAGGTCTGGAGCAGGAAGCGCAGCTCGTGGGAGCCGCACTTCTTGCCCACCGGGTCGTCGAAGATGCGCTTGGTGCGGTTGTTCACGAAGTCTGTCTTTTCGTCGCCCGTCAGGGGCTGGGAATAGCGGTTGTTGTGCGTCGGAACGTAACCGTTCGCGTCGCAGGCGATGGCGTAGGCGAGTTCCTTGTGGGCTTCGACCAGCCGTTCCTGCAGCGCGGGCAGCAGGCGGTCCGTCAGCGCATCGAACTTGGTGTGATACTTCTGCGGCTTGGTGTTGGGAATGGGAACATAGTTCTGGTCGAATAGATCCTGTAGCGATATCTGGCCGCTCTTGACCGCGTCCTCGAGAATGCGCCCCGCTTCCTTGGCCGCCTGTTGCACCATGTCCGGCATGCGCCCATGAATGGCGAGGGCGCTCTCGCCGCGCGGCCCCAGCTTGAAGACGTTGCTGATCTCCTTGAGATTGACCGCCAGGGAATCCAGCATGGTCGCTTCCTGCAGCGTCTGGGTGGCGACGGCGCTGTTGCCCTGGGCCATGCGCAGCACGTCTTCCATATGACCCGTGATGTTCTGGCCGTTGGCGCTCTGTTCCTGGATCGCCGCGGCGATGGCCTCGACCTTCTCCATGGTCTCTTCGGCGCCGCGGTTGATTCTCTGCAAGGACTCGGCCGCCCGGCGCGCCAGCTCGGCGCCGGACTTGGCCTGGGCGCTACCCTGCTGGATGCTGGCGATGGCGCTCTGGGTCTCGCTCTGGATGGCGCGGATCATGCCGCCGATCTCGCCGGTGGCCGCGGTGGTGCGCTCGGCCAGCTTCCTCACTTCGTCCGCCACCACGGCGAAGCCGCGGCCCTGCTCGCCCGCCCTGGCCGCTTCGATGGCGGCGTTGAGCGCCAGGAGATTGGTCTGGTCGGCGATGTCGTGAATCACCTTGACGATGCCGCTGATCGCCTGGGACCGTTCCCCCAGCGCGGCGATCATCTGGGCGGACTGCTCCACCGAGCGGGCGATGCGCTCGATCTCCTCGGCCGCCCGCGTGGCGATCTCCGAGCCCTGCTTGGACAGGTCCCGGGCGGCATGGGCGTTGTGGGCCGTCATCTCGGCATTCTCCGCCGCCTGGTTGATGCCGATGTTCATCTCTTCCATGGCGTGTTTCGTCGCCTCGGCGGCGCCGCGCTGCTGGTCCGATCCGCTCGCCACCTGCTTGGCCTCGCCGATGAGCTTCTCCGCGGTCTGCGCCACCTGGATGGAGTTGAAGCACACCTTGCCGACGATGCCCTGGAAGCTGCGGATCAGCTCGTTGAACAGGTGCGCCGTCTCGCTCACTTCATCCTTGCCGTCCGCCGGCGCGCGCCGGGAGAGATCGCCATCCTGATGCATGGCGCGTATGGTCTCCTTCAGGGCGGCGAGCCGGCGATACACCGAGGCCCCCAGCACCAGCGGCGGCAGCACCGCCACGGCCAGGCCGGCCGCCAGGTGATAGGCCACCAGACCCCAGCCCGGCTCCACCCCCGCCAGCTTGAGCGCCAGCAGCCCGCCCCCGGCAACCGTGGCACCCAGGGCCGCGAATCCCATCCAACTCCCCGTCGAAACGCCCTTCATGTCACCTCTCTCCGTTGTATGTCTTGGCGCAGCCTGTAGGTCGGGCTGAAGCCCGACCTGCCTGTTAACGGCGCGGCTTGCCCTCGCTTTAGGCGGAATGGCCGTGGGAATGGCGCAGATGGGCCAGGATGCGGCCGCCTATGTCGGCCAGCGGCGCCACTTCGTCCACGGCGCCCAGCGCCACCGCTTCGCGCGGCATGCCGTAGACGACGGAGCTGTGCCGGTCCTGGGCGATGGTATGGGCGCCGGCGCGCTTCATGGCGAGCAGCCCCCGGGCACCGTCCTTGCCCATGCCGGTCAATATCACGCCCACGGCGTGGCGCCCCGCGCACTCGGCCACGGCGGCGAACAGCACATCCACCGACGGCCGATGGCGATTGACCGGCTCGGCGCGCGACAGCTCCGCGTAGTAGCCGCCGCCGCTGCGGCGCACCAGCAGATGGGAATGGCCGGGCGCGAGATAGGCGCATCCGGGTTCGATGCGCTCGTCGTGCTGCGCCTCCTTCACGCGCACGGCACAAAGGGTATCGAGGCGCTGGGCGAACGAGGCGGTGAAGGTTTCCGGCATGTGCTGCACGATGACGATCCCGGGAACCGCTCTCGGCAGGGAAGCGAGCACTTCCTTGATCGCCTCGGTGCCGCCGGTGGAGGCGCCGATGGCAATGAGCTCGTCGCGCCACGCAGGCATGACGGCAGGCTGCTCAGCCACGGCAGTCCGCCCGCTCGTATACCGTGCGGCCGCGCGGACGGAACAGATCCGCGGCATGCAGGAAACTCTCGGAATGGCCGGCGAACAGCAGGCCGTCCTCGCGCAGCAGCGGCACGAACTTCTGCAGCACCCGGTACTGGGTGGCCTTGTCGAAATAGATCATGACGTTGCGGCAGAAGATGGCATCCAGCGGCCCGCGTATGGGCCAGTTGTTGTCCAGCAGGTTGATGCGGCGGAACACGATCATCTTCTGCAGCTCCGGCCGCACGCGCAGCCGCCTGTCCCCCGCTCCGCCGGCCTTCACGAAGAAGCGCGCGATCCTGTCGCGCGACAGCTTGTCCACGCGCTCGGCCTCGTAGCAGCCCTCCTGGGCCTGGGCCAGGACATGGGTGTCCAGGTCGCTGGCGATGATCGCCACCGGCGGCGTGAAGCTGTTGAAGGCCTCCACCATCGTCATGGCGATCGAATAGGCCTCCTCGCCGGTGGATGCGGCGCAGCTCCAGATGGTGATGGGCCGCCGCTCGGCGATCTTCTGCACATGCTCGGCCAGGAGGTCGAAGTGATGCGCCTCGCGGAAGAAGGACGTGAGATTGGTGGTGAGGGAGTTGACGAAGGTCTCCCACTCCGCCTCATCGCCGCCCTCCAGCCGGGCGAGGTAGGCGGCGAAGGTCTTGTCGCCGCGCGCGCGCAGCCGCCGCGCCAGGCGGCTGTAGACCATGTCGTGCTTCACCGGCGACAGGGCGATGCCGGCGTGGTCGTAGATCAGCCTGCGGATGCGCTCGAAGTCGTGCGCGGTGAACTCGAATTCCCTGTCCTTGTCCAGCATTTCCTTTCCGTTCCCGGCGCGGGCCGATCAACGCGCGCCGGCCGCTTCCGCGACCACCGGCTCCACGCCCTCTTCCGGCTCGCGGCCGTCGTTGAGGATGGCCTGCTCGGTGCGCTTGTTCAGCACCACGATGCTGATGCGCCGGTTGATGGGATTGAACGGGTCCTGCTTGTCGAACAGCACTGTCGACGCGCCGCCCACCACGCGCAGCACCTTGCTTTCGGCCATGCCGCCGGCGATCAGCTCGCGGCGCGAGGCGTTGGCGCGGTTGGCCGACAGCTCCCAGTTTCCCATCCCCCTGTCGCCGCCGACGAAGGGCGTGGCATCCGTGTAGCCGGAAAGCGAGATGCGGTTGTCCACTTCGTTCAGCACCTTGCCGATCTCGCGCAGGATATCGCGCATGTAGGGCTTGAGCTCGGCGCTGGACAGATCGAACATGGGCCGGTTCTTCTCGTCCACGATCTGGATGCGCAGGCCCTCGGGCGTGATGTCCAGCAGCAGTTGATTGCGGAACGGCACCAGACCCGGATTGGCCTCGATGGCCTTCTCGATCTTCCGCTTGAGATCCTGCAGCTTCTCCTTTTCCTTGCGCTCCAGCTCCGCCTTCAGGGCCTGCAGGTTGATGGTCTTCTTCGGCGACTCGATCTCGCCGCGCTTGTGCTGGCCATGGAGGCGCGTCAGATCCTCGCCGCCGCCCTGGATCACGCTCGAGCTGTCGCCGCTGCCCGAACCGCCCCTCAGGGCCACCTTGAGGGGCGTGGCGAAGTAGTCGGCGATGCCCTTCAGATCGCCCTTGGTGGTGGAGCCGAGCAGCCACATGAGCAGGAAGAAGGCCATCATCGCCGTGACGAAATCGGCGTAGGCGATCTTCCAGACGCCGCCGTGGCGGTCACCGCCCTTCTTGATGCGCTTGATGACTATGGGTTGCTGGGAGTCGTCGCTCATGACTTACTTGTGCTTCCTCGCCCTCACCTCGTCCTCCAGCTCCTTGAAGCTGGGCCGTTCCGTGGAATAGAGGACCTTGCGCCCGAACTCCACCGCCACCTGGGGCGCGTAGCCGTTCATGCTGGCGAGCAGCGTGACCTTGATGCACTGGAGCATCTTGGTGGACTCGTTGAGCTTTTGCTCCAGCGGGGAGGACAGGGGACCGACGAAGCCGTAGGACAGCAGGATCCCCAGGAAGGTGCCGACCAGGGCCGCGGCGATCAGGCGCCCGAGCTCCGCCGGCGGTAGGCCCACCGACTCCATGGTGTGCACCACGCCCATCACCGCCGCCACGATACCGAACGCGGGCAAGGCGTCGGCCGTCCTCGCCAGGGCATGGGCGGGCACCTCGCCCTCGTGGTGATGGGTTTCGATCTCGTTGTCCATCAGGTTCTCGATCTCGAAGGCGTTGAGGTTGCCGCCCACCATGAGGCGCAGATAGTCGGTGAGGAACTCGATGACGTGATGATCCGAGGCGATGTTGGGGTATTTCGTGAAGATCGGGCTCTGCCCGGGATTGTCCACGTCGGGCTCGATGGACATCAGGCCCTCCTTGCGCACCTTGGCCAGGATCTCGTAGAGCATGGCCAGCAGGTCGATGTACAAGGCCTTGGTGAACTTCGAGCCCTTGAGCGCCGTCGGCAGGGCCTTCACCGTGGCCTTGACCACCTTGGGCGAATTGGCCGCCAAAAAGGCGCCGCTGGCGGCGCCGGCGATGATGACCAGCTCGTTGGGCTGGATGAGCGCGGCGACATGGCCGCCGGCCATGACGAAACCGCCGATCACGGCGCCGAGCACCACCACGTAACCGATCAGTACGAACATGCGCGACGTTTCCCGGACTTGTGGTTATCGGGTGACGATGAGTTGTACAGGCATGGGACGGATAACGGCGCGCGGGCCTCAAACTTGAGCATTCCCACCCCGGCGGCAGCGGCCGCACCAAAAAAAACCGCCCCGAAAGCGGAGCGGTCGAAACCCCTTGCTGGGAGCAAGGAGGAGGTCAGACGGTCATCACGTTCTCTTGCGCGGCGCGGCGCGTCTTGCCGGCGCGGGCCGGGACGTGGCACAGCCCGCACACATAATCGCCGGTCAGGTCCAGCGCATGGGCCACGAAGTGGCCGCCGCATTCCCTGCAGCGGGCCATCCGCAGCATGTTGGCATCGAAGAACCGCACCAGGGTCCATGCCCGGGTCAGGCTCAGCACCTGTTCCAGTCCGTGCAACTGGATATGCTCCAGGTACAGCCGGTAAGCCTTCACTACCGCGTTCAGGCCGCGCTGCTTGCCGTTCTTCAACAGGAAGTTGAAGAAGGCCATGAACAGCGAGGCATGGATGTTGGGCTGCCAGGCGAGGAACCAGTCCGTCGAAAACGGCAGCATGCCCTTGGGCGGCGACTCGCCTTTCACTTCCTTGTACAGCCTGAGCAGCCTCTCGCGCGACAGGTTCGTCTCGGCCTCCAGCAGTTGCAGCCGCGCGCCCAGATGGATCAGTTCGACGGCGAACTGGATTTCGCGGGCTTCCGACACGACGCTCTTGTTGCGCACGGCGGCTCTCCTCAAGCGATCGCTTCCACGGGCTTGGCCGCCGCAAGGATGGCGGCATGGGTCTTGGCCATGCCTTGATCCCGCTCATGACTGCTCAACAATCCCACCAACAGCCGGTCGTCGAAGCGGAAGCGGCACAGCAGCATGTTGTTCGCCGCCATCTTCAGTATCTGGCCCGGGGTGAGGCGCTCCAGCAGATCGGCGATCTCCTCGCTCACGCCCAGCCGGTACATGGCGGCATCCCGGTCGGCGCGGATCATCTGCTGGGCCAGCATCAGATAGGCCAGATTCAGTTCCTTGACCTCGTTGTGGATATCGGCAGTCTTCATGATGCGCTCCCTCTTCTTGCCGGCACCCCCGCGGGGCGCTCGTTCGTGTTGAGCGCATTGTGCTGTCGCCGCCAGGCGACGGCCATCGGGTGCATTCGGTATTTCATGTACGAACGCGCGCGCGCGCCCTTGTAGGAACTTCTCCTACAAGACGTCTCCAGCCATTACCCGGTTCTTTGCTGTTACGGCCCCGCCCGGAAAAACTTTAGGGTCCGGAGCAATTTTTTTAGTGAAGCAGCCGCCGTCCTCCCTCGCCCGACAGACGCTCCATCAGTACGCCCGGGTCCATCGGACGGCTGAAGTAGTAACCCTGGAAGCGGTCGCAGCCCTCACGCCGCAGGAACTCGGCCTGCTCGTGGGTCTCGACGCCCTCGGCTATGGTCACCAGGTGCAGGCTCTTGGCCAGGGCGATGATGGCGCGCACGATGGCTGTATCCTCGTCGTTGCTCCCCACCGCCTGCACGAACGACTTGTCGATCTTGAGGATGTCGATGGGAAAGCGCTTGAGATAGGACAGCGACGAGTAGCCGGTGCCGAAGTCGTCCACGGCGATCTTGACGCCCATGTTCTTGAGCGCGCGCAGCATGCCCGCGGCCGACTCCGCGTCGTGCATGATGACCGACTCGGTGATCTCCAGCGTCAGGCACTCGGGCCTGAAACCGGTGTCGCGCAGGGAGCGGCTCACCGCGTCCAGCAGCCGCGGCTGGCCGAACTGCACGGCCGACACGTTCACCGACACGGCCAGATGGTCGAAGCCCTGGTCGTGCCACTCGCGGCCCTGGAGGCACGACTGGCGCAGCACCCATTCGCCGATGTCCACGATCAGCCCCGCCTCGTCGGCGATGGGCACGAAGCGGTCCGGCGGCACCAGGCCGCGCCGGGGGTGGCGCCAGCGCACCAGGGCCTCGGCGGCAATGGTCCTGCCCAGCACCGCCGAGAGGCAGGGCTGGAACTGCAGGAACAGCTCCTCCCGCTCCACCGCATGGCGCAGCTCGCTCTCCATGGCCAAGCGCTCGGCCGAGGAGGCGTTCATGTCGCGGATATAGAAACGGAAACCGTTGCCGCCGCCGCGCTTGGCATGGGCCATGGCGGTCTCGGCGTTCATCAGCAGCTCGTACACTTCGCGCCCGTCCTCGGGCACCAGGCAGATGCCGACGCTGGGCGTGAGATACAGCTCCAGGCTGTTGCGCACGAAGGGCGCCTCGAAGGCCTGCAGCAGCCACTGGCCGAAGTTGTTGGCCGCATCCTTGTGGGCCAGCCCGGGATAGAAGATGCCGAACTCGTCGCCTCCCAGACGCGCCAGGACGGCATGGGATTCCACGCATTCCATCAAACGCTGCGCCACCTGGCGCAGGATTTCGTTGCCCGCCTCGTAGCCGAAGGAGCTGTTGATGCGCAGGAAGCGGTCGATGTCGAGGTAGAACAGGGCGCCGCGCGGCTGCCTGCCGCGCTTCTCGATCTCGAAGATCCACTCGGTGACGCGGGCGCAGAACAGGTTGTGGTTCGGCAGATTTGACAGGGCATCGTAATAGGCCAGCTCCTTGATGCGGTGGTCCGCCTGGCGCACGGCGCGCCGCGTCGCCGCGCCCTTCAGCTCGCGCTCGATGACCGGGATGAGCTTGGCGAAGTTGCCCTTCTGGATGTAGTCGCTGACGCCGTCGCGCATGGCGGAGACGGCCATCTGGTCGCTGATGTTGCCAGAGTAGATGATGAAGGGAATGTCCTTGCCCGTCTCCTTCAGGATTTCCAGCGCCGTCATGGAATCGAAGCCGGGCATGCTGTGATCGCAGATGATCACGTCCCAGTCTTCGGCCGCCAGCGCCTGGCGCATGTCTTCGGAATTGTCCACACGGCGGTAGTCGAGCTTCGCGCCGCGGGCGGCCAGTTCGTAATAGAGCAGAAAAGCGTCGTCTTCCGAGTCCTCGACGACCAGGACGTTGATCGGCCGCTCCCTGAGCATCATGTGCGAGTCCCCGCGGTCCATTTGGGAAGCTTGTTTTGGGCCCATTACCGGATGCAACGATTAACGGCGCCACAAACCGGAACTTTAGACGCCCATTCCCATTTCTTTTTTACTTGGCGATTCAGCCGCTTGCCTGAGGCGCGGCGATCTGGTTGCGGCCGCGCTGCTTGGCCAGATAGACGCCCTGGTCGGCGCGCTTGACCAGGGCCTCGGCGTCGGCCATGTCGTCGGCGCGCACCGCCACGCCGATACTCAAAGTGGCCTTGAGCTGCAGCAGGCCGGAGCGGATCGGGGTGGCCTCCACGGCCTTGCGCACGCGCTCGGCGCACACCAGGGCCGGCTTCAGCTCGGTATCGGGGCAGATCACCAGGAACTCGTCGCCGCCCGTGCGGCACACCACGTCCTGGGCGCGCAGCCCGAGACGGATGGCGCCGGCCGCCTGCCTGAGATAGGCATCGCCCACGTCGTGGCCGTAGGTGTCGTTCACCTGCTTGAAACCGTCCAGGTCGATCACCATCGCCACCAGCGGCCGCCCGGTGCGGCATGACAGATTCCACTCCTGCTGGATACGTTCCATGGCGTAGCGGCGGTTGGGGAAGCCCGTAAGCGAGTCGGTCAGCGCCACCTCCTGCAGGCGGCGGTTGGTCACCGCCAGCTCGGCGGCGAAATGGCGGATGTTTTCCCGGTCGCGCTCGATCTCTTCCTGCATGCGCACCATGCGGCTGCCGGCCCGCAGCCGCGCCGCCAGGAGCCTGGGCCTGAGGGGCTTGGTCATGTAGTCGTCCACGCCGGCCTCGAAGGCTTCCACCAGCCGTTCCTCGTCCTCGACCTGGGTCAGGATCAATACATAGACGCCCCGGCCCACCCGCGTCTGGCGCAGGGCGCGGGTGAGCGCGACGCCGTTGGCGCAGTCGATCACCATGATGTGGGGATGCACTTCCAGCGTGGCGCGCAGGCCGTCCTGGGCGTCCATGGCATCGTGCACTTCGTAGCCTTCCCGTTCCAACACCTGGCGCAGCGCAAACCGGGCCGCCGGATCGCCCTCCACCACCAGCACGCGCAAGGCAGCCGCGGCGCCGCCCTCCTCCGGCGCCAGCGCGTCGGCCGCCGGCCGCTGCGGCTTGGCCAGTTCCTCGAAGGGCGGCAGCGGCACCGTCATGATGTTGAGCACCCTGCCCCACTCCACCCAATCGCGCACCACGCCGTCGCACAGGACATTCAAGGCTTCGGCATCGATGCCCACCCGCGAGCCGAGCACGAACAATTGGGACATGAGCGCACCGCGGTCCGCCTCGGAGGCGACGCAGATGCGCGCGACATGGCGTCCCAGGGCCAGGGAATGGACCAGGGTGTACTGGCGGCTGCCTTCCGGATAGGTCGCGGCATCGGGCAGCTCGTGGTGGCCCACGGGGTCTGTGAACACGCGCGGGATGCCCCAGTCCGCCAGCATGGCGACGGTCAGATCGCGGTGGTTCATGGCGAAGGCGCGCTGTTCGGCGCGCAGCAGGTGCTGCAGCTCCTCGTTGGCGGCATTGCCGAGGATTTCCGAGTATTCCGTGGGGAACAGGGTAGCCAGCGCCAGCTCGCCGACGCGGGCCAGCAGGCCGACGCTGAACGCCTCCTCGGCGGCGGCGGCGCGCGTGCGCATGGTCAGGGCCTGGAACGCCAGGGCGAAGGCGAGCGACCCGGACCAGAAGCGCCGGTAGTCGAAGTTCCTGCACGCGCCGCGGTGGTATTGGGACAGCAGCGAGAAGCCCAGCGCCAGGTTGCGCACCGCCGGCATGCCCAGGACCACCAGGGCATCCCGTACCGACACCACCGGCCGTCCCGGCGAGGTATTGACGCTGTTGGCGGCCTTGATCAGCCGCCCGACAAAGGCCGGGTCCGACTTGACCACGCGCGCCAGCTCCGCCATGGAAGCGTCTTCCCGCTGGGCGAGACGGATGATGGCCAGCGCCACGCCCCTGGGGGAGGGCAGATTGCCTGTGGCCTTGATCTGCTCGAACTTCGAAATGTCGATGGGGTTCACTTGGGCAATTCCGGCGTTCTGGTATGGTTGTCCGCGGCTGACCTCGACACACGAAATGTCATCATCGGCCCCGGCGGGAGAAACTTGAGTCTCCGCACGCCGCCGGCTTCGCTCCGGATGACGAAAGGGAAATGCCCGCCTGGGTTAGAATATCGAAACCTCGAGAGTCGCGACCATGAATTTCTGCAGCCACTGCGGCGCCCCCGTCGTCGTGCGCATCCCGCCCGGAGACACGCTGCCGCGCCACGTGTGCGACCGGTGCGGCGCCATCCACTACCAGAACCCCAAGCTGGTCATCGGCGCCATCCCCGAGTGGGAAGACAAGATCCTGCTGTGCCGGCGCGCCATCGAGCCGCGCTATGGCCTGTGGACCCTGCCGGCGGGCTTCATGGAGAACGCGGAGACGACCGCCGAGGCGGCGGCGCGCGAGACCCTGGAGGAAGCGCGGGCGCGCATCGAGATCACCGGCCTCTACAGCCTGATCAACGTGCCCCACATCAACCAGGTGCACCTGCTGTACCGGGCGCGCCTGCTGGATGCCGACTTCGGGCCGGGCGAGGAATCCCTGGAAGTGGCCCTGTTCGACGAATCGGCCATCCCCTGGGACCGCATCGCCTTCCGCTCCATCGCCATGACCCTGCGCTTCTACTACGAAGATCGCAAGGCCGGCACCTTCCGCTTCCACACGGGCGACATCCTGCCGCCTAAGAGGCTCTAACGGAATGACGCAGGCTGTCGGGCGTGGCCTCGACCAGCGCGTGCAGACGGCCCTCGCCCACCTGCAGGGCCCGGCGCGCCTCGGCACGCTCCTTGAGCCCGGGCGCCAGGTTCACGCCGTGGCCGCCGATGACCAGTTGGACGACGATGGCGGCGATGGCGCGTGCCATGGTCGCCAGCCAGCCGGTCGGCGACCGTACGGTAGTGACGGAACTGGCCGATTACTGCCGCCAGCAGGTACGCTGCTGAGCGGGGCTATCGCGCCTCCTGCGCATCGAAGGCCACCGGCACGCTCACGCTGAAGGCCCGGCCCCGCAGGGAGGCCGGCGCCGGCGTGGCGGCTGCGGCCCGGGCGAGCATGTCCACCGCCTGCCGGTCGAGCACCTCGTGCCCGCTGGAGCGCGCCAGGGATAGGCGCGGCCGGCCGCTCTCGGCCACGTCGATGCGCACCTCCGCGGTACCCGACCAGCCCCGTTCCAGCGCCAGCGCCGGATAGTGCCTGTAGCGGCGGGCGCCGGCGGCGAGCGCCACCACGTAGCGCCGCAGGCCGTCCGCGTCCAGGGGGCCGGCCTCGGCTGCCGCCGTCCTGTCGGGCATACCCGGCGCGGCGGCAGGCGGCACCGCGCCGCCCCCCTCCTTGTGCGCCCAGCGCTTCTTGAGGGCGGGCGCCGGCGCTTCGTCCGTTCTTGCAAGGGGCGATGGCGCCGGAGCGGCCGGTTGCGCGGCCCGGGCGACCGGGCCGCGCAGGCTCGCGGCGATCGGCGTCGGGGCACCGGCGGCGCGCGGCAGCGGCGCCGGCCACAGCAACAGTCCGTGCAGCAGCAGGGACACGGCGAACGCCGCGGCCAGGGTCCGGTCTGATGAAGAGGCAGGATGCATCGCAAAAACGAAGGATGCCTTGCAAATTCGACGTGGTCTGATAATCTGTGGCAACTGGCTGATTTTACATTGAAGATGACGACAGCTTTCGCTTCCCATCCGCTCATCCTCACCCTCGACATGCATGGTGCGCCGCACCGCTGGGTGACCTGGCAGCATGCGTGCTTCTACTACGCCAAGAATTTGGTGGCGTGGGCGGCGGGCGACAATTTCTTCATCTTCCACGGCGGCATCAACCGCAGCACCGGCGAGCGCTCCACCATCACGGCCAACAGCATCATTGCCATCAAGGGCAAGACGCTGGGACAAAAAAACTTCTCCGCCGTCCCGCCCCTCAACAACAGGGAGCTGTTCCACCGGGACCGCCACATCTGCGCCTACTGCGGCGGTGAGTTTTCGTTCCTGCGCCTGACCCGCGACCACATCATTCCCGTGTCGCAAGGCGGACGCGACAGTTGGATGAACGTAGTGACCGCATGCAGGCACTGCAACCAGAGGAAGAGCGGGCGCACGCCGGAGCAGGCGGGCATGGAGCTGCTCTATGCGCCCTACATACCGAACAAGGCGGAATTCCTGATCCTGTCCAACCGCCAGATCCTGGCGGACCAGATGGACTTCCTGGCCCAGCACGTGTCGGCCCACAGCCGCCTCAAAGCGCCAGCTTGAGGCGCGACGTCGCCGGCCCGGAGAACGTGGATGGACGGGAAGGCCGGCATCAGCGCCGATATGGCCGTGCGCCTGGCCGCGGCCCTCGGCGGCAGCGCCGAGTCGTGGCTGCACATGCAGGCGAACTACGACCTGTGGCAGGCCGAGAAGGCGCTGAAACGGAAGGTGGCAAAGATCGAGCCGCTAAAGCAGGCGGCATAGTCGCACCCGCCCCGGCACAGGCATGGCCTCTACCCTACCATCTGGGCATCCGCGGCAAGGTCACCCGCAGCAACCTGGCCGATGCCAACGAGGGGCGGACTGGCGCATTCACTGCGAGTTCGCGCAAGCCCTGAAGTGGCGGAGAGGGTGGGATTCGAACCCACGATAGGGTTGCCCCTATTCCGGTTTTCGAGACCGGCCCGTTCAACCGCTCCGGCACCTCTCCGTTTGTACCGCTGCTTCCGCCCGCCCGGTTTTGGCTCCGGCCGCTGCTTCGCAGCTTAACCGGCTGCGCCGGTTAGCCTGCGCCGCAACATCCGCTGCGCGGATGTTGTCGAGACCGGCCCGTTCAACCGCTCCGGCACCTCTCCGTTTTGCTCGCGGACGCCGCTGGATGCCGTGCGGCCGGGGCCAGGGGGGGAAGCGGAAGGAGGCGCATTCTATCACCCTTCGCCGCTTTTTGCGATCCGGCGGGCGTGGCACAATGGTCCGATTCGACCCAGGGGTCCCCGCATGCGTTTCCTGCTCTGCGCCCTCGTGGCCCTGGCCGGCTGCGACAAGCCTGCACCTTCCCCTCTCGCCGAATCCGAGGAACTGGTGGTGGTCGTCCGGGAAGGTCCACTTACCTTCCAGCGCGACGACCAGGGAAGCGGGTTCGGCTTCGAGCACGACTTGCTGCAACTGCTGGCGAAGGATCTGGGCAAGGAGCTGCGCCTGGTGGTCGCCGCCGACCACCGCGAGGCGCTGCAATGGCTGGGCGCAGGCAAGGCCCGGTTGGCCGCTGCCGGCTTGGTGGCCGAGGCGCTGGAATCGGTGAAGTTCTCGGACGGTCTGCGCGAGACCGATGTGGTGCTGGTGCGCCACGAGGAATCGGCGCCGGTGCGCGACGTGCGCGAGCTGGAAGGGCGACCCATCGAAGTGCTGGCGGGCTCCGGCATCGCCCCGGCGCTGCGGCGCGCGCTGCCCCGGGCCAGCATCGTGGATTCCCCCGCCTCCTCGCAAATGGCCTTGCTGGAGCGCGTGGCAGCGCGCACGGCGGAGCTGGCCGTCGTCGACGCCGCCCATGTGGACATCGCGGCCAATTTCTTCCCCGTCCTGGAAAGCTCGCTCAAGCTCATGCCCAAGATCGCGCTGGCCTGGGCGGTGCGTGCCGACGATCCGTCCGGCCTGCTGGAGGAAATCAACGCCTTCATCGCCAGGATGCGCGCCAACGGCACGCTGGCGCGCATCACCGACCGCTATTTCGGGCACGTGCGGCGCTTGAATCAGGAGGACGTGGTGCAGTTCCTGGCGCGCACCGAGACGGTACTGCCCCGCCATCGCCGTCTGTTCCAGCAGGCCGAGGAACAGACCGGCCTGGACTGGCGCCTGCTCGCCGCGCTGGCCTACCAGGAATCCCATTGGGATCCCCTGAGCACCTCGCCCACCGGCGTGCGCGGCATCATGATGCTGACCGAGGAGACGGCGGACCGCCTGGGTGTTTCCGACCGTCTCGACCCCTTGCAGAGCATAGGGGCCGGGGCGCGCTACCTGGCCGACCTGCGCGATGCCCTGCCGCCCGAGACGGAAGAGCCCGACCGCACCTGGCTGGCGCTGGCCGCCTACAACCTGGGGCTGGGCCATCTGAACGGCGCGCGGGCCATCGCCAGGAGCCTGAAGAAGGACCCGGATTCCTGGTACGAAATGAAGCAGGTATTGCCCCTGCTGGCACGGCCCGAGTATTACGCGCGCCTGAAAAGCGGCCGTGCCCGCGGCGGCGAGGCGGTGATCATGGTGGAGAACATCCGTACTTACTTAGACATCCTCCAGCGCTACGAGGCGCCGCACCGCCCCGCCTTTTCGCCGCGGCGCAGCGGCGTGAAGCTCAGCCTGCGGGCGCGATGACCCCGATTCCGCCCATATAGGGGCGCAGGACTTCCGGCACCACGACGCTGCCGTCGGCCCTTTGATAATTCTCCAGGACCGCCACCAGCGTGCGTCCCACGGCCAGCCCCGAGCCGTTCAGGGTATGCACCGGCTCGGGCTTGCCCTTCTCGCCGCGGTAGCGCGCCTGCATGCGGCGCGCCTGGAAGGCCTCGAAGTTGCTGCACGAGGAAATCTCGCGGTAGGTGTTCTGGGCCGGCAGCCATACCTCGATGTCATAGGTCTTGGCCGCCGAGAAACCCATGTCGCCGGTGCACAGGGTCACCACCCGGTAGGGCAACGCCAGCTTCTGCAGGATCTTCTCCGCATGGCCCGTGAGCTCCTCCAGGGCCTGCCAGGAGTTTTCCGGTTTTTCGATGCGCACCAGCTCCACCTTGTCGAACTGGTGCTGGCGGATCATGCCGCGCGTGTCCTTGCCATAGGAGCCGGCCTCGCGCCGGAAGCAGGGCGTATGACATACGAATTTCAGCGGCAATTGCTCCGCCGCCAGGATCTCGTCGCGCACGATGTTGGTCACCGGCACTTCCGCCGTGGGAATGAGGAAATAGCCGTCGTCGCGGACGTGGAACAGATCCTCGTGGAATTTCGGCAGTTGCCCCGTGCCGAACATGCTGTTGCCATTGACGAGATAAGGCGCGTAGATCTCGGTATAGCCGTGCTCGCCCGTGTGCACGTCCAGCATGAACTGGGCGAGGGCCCGGTGCAGGCGCGCCACCGCCCCTTTCATGAGGGTGAAGCGGGCGCCGCTGATCTTCACCGCCCGCTCGAAATCCAGCCCGTCCAGTGCGGCGCCCAGATCCACGTGGTCCTTCACGGGAAAATCGAACCGGCGCGGGCTGCCCCAGCGCCGCACCTCGACGTTGTCCGCATCCGACCTGCCCTGGGGCACGCTGTCGTGGGGCAGGTTGGGAATGACCGAGACGAAGGCGTTGAGGCGGTTGAGGACGTCGGCCAGCTTCTCCTCGTTGTCCTTCACCGCGTCACCGATGCCGGCCACCTCCGCCATCAGGGCGGCCGTATCCTCGCCCCTGGCCTTGGCCTGGCCGATTTTCTTGGACAAGGCATTGCGCTGGGCCTGCAACTCCTGGGTACGCGTCTGCAGCGCCTTGCGCTCGTCCTCCAGGGACTGGAAGGCGGCCGTGTCCAGGGTGATGCCGCGGGTGGCGAGACGGGCCGCAACCTGGTCGAGCCGGGTGCGAAGCAGTTGTATGTCGAGCATGATGACGTCCGTTTGAATTCTATCGTCGTGTCAGATAATTGGCCGATCTTTCTCGCGCCGATTGCCAAGTGATTCACGCATTGCCCGGAAAGATCGGGCTTTCCGCGACCGGGATTTTTCTTCCCGACATGATGCGTTTTTCTGTTTATTTTCAATAAGTTAAACTGAAAAATTTTTCTTGCCAAGCTCATCGCGGGCGGACTATAAAAAGATAGCCACTCTACAGAAACGGCGCAGGCACAAGCCGTGACTTCCCGCAAACCAAAGGAGACCGTTATGTTGTCATTGCAGGAATGCTTCGATCTCAGCGACCTTTCCGAAGACGAAATCGAAGCCATCGCCGAGCATGAACATGTGCCGCCCATCATCGCGGCCGAGCTCGGCTCCACCCTGCTGAAGACCAAGACCGGCCTGTGCCTGCTCAAGCTGTACCTGCTCGAAGCCATCGAGAAGGCGCGCCTGGGCGGCGAGTTCGACAAGGCCGAACGTCTCGATTCGCTCTATTCCCGCTTCGAGCGGGAACACCCCGCTCCCAGAGTCTTACAGTAGCCGGCAGCACCTTGGCGCTCACTTGCCGCGGGCCCGTTTGTCCAGCTCGCGCAAGTGGGCGAGTTTTTCCGCGATCCTCGCTTCCAGGCCCCGGTCCGTGGGCTTGTACCATTCCACCCGGGGCATGCCGTCCGGGAAATAGTTTTCGCCCGCCGCGTAGGCCTCCGGCTCGTCGTGGGCGTAACGGTAGGCGCGGCCGAAGCCCAGTTCCTTCATGAGCCGGGTGGGCGCGTTGCGCAGATGCTCGGGCACCGGACGCGAGCGGTCCGAGGCGACGAACTCGCGCGCGGCATTATACGCCACGTACACCGCGTTCGATTTCGCCGCGCAGGCGAGAAACACCACGGCTTGCGCCAGCGCCAGCTCGCCTTCGGGGGAGCCCAGGCGCTCATAGACCTCGCAGGCGTTCAGGGCGATGTCCAGGGCGCGCGGATCGGCCAGGCCGATGTCTTCCACCGCCATGCGCACGATGCGCCGGCCCAGGTAGCGCGGGTCGGCACCGCCGTCGAGCATGCGCGCCAGCCAGTAGAGGGAAGCGTCCGGATCGGAGCCGCGCACCGACTTGTGCAGGGCGGAGATCTGGTCGTAGAAGGCATCGCCCCCTTTGTCGAACTGGCGCATGTTGCGCGCCACGGCGCTTTCCACGAACTGGGCATCGACGCGCTGCACGCCGGCGGTGGCGGCCGCCGTGTTCACCTGCTCCAGCACGTTGAGCAGGCGCCGGGCATCGCCGTCGGCGAAGCCGACGATGCGGCCGCGCGCCGCCTCGTCGAACTCGAGTTCCGGAAAGGCGCGCGCCCGGGCGCGCTCGAACAACTGCGCCAGTTCCTCATCGCTCAAGGCCTTGAGCACATAGACCGCGGCGCGCGACAGCAGGGCGCTGTTCACCTCGAAGGAGGGATTCTCGGTGGTGGCACCGATGAAGGTGATCAGCCCCTGTTCGACGAAAGGCAGGAAGGCGTCCTGCTGCGCCTTGTTGAAGCGGTGCACCTCGTCCACGAACAGGATGGTGCGCCGCCCGCTCTGGGCCAGGGTGAGCTCGGCGCGGGCGATGGCGTCGCGGATGTCCTTCACGCCCGAGAGCACCGCCGACAGGGCGATGAAGTCGGCGTCGAAGGCTTGCGCCATGAGGCGTGCCAGGGTCGTCTTGCCCACGCCCGGCGGCCCCCACAGGATCATGGAGTGGGGCGTGCCCGATGCGAACGCCAGGCGCAGCGGCTTGCCGGCGCCGAGCAGATGCGTCTGTCCCACGACCTCGTCCAGCGTCCTGGGCCGCAGCAGTTCCGCCAGCGGCGCATGGCCGATGGTCTGGGCGAACAGATCAGTCACCGATGACATCCGCGCCCTTGGGCGGGGCGAAGCGGAACAGGTGGGCGGCGAGCGGGGGATTGCGCTCGAAGCGGCTGAAGGTGAGCACTGTCACCTGGCCGAAGGTGTCGCGCAGCTCCATGGCCTTCAGGGTGTCGCCGGCGAAACCGATGCGCACCGACTCGAAGCTCGCCTCCGCCGTCTTGGGCGTGGCTTCCACCCACTCCAGGCCGTCGGCGGCGCCGCCGTCCTTGAGGTTGAAGTTCTTCTCCAGGGCGTTGTCGCCTGCGAGCAAGGCGGCGGGGCTGGAGCCGATGGCCGCGGGCAGGCTCTTGACCGTGACCTGGTTGAGATCCCGGTCGTAGATCCACAGCTTCTCGCCGTCGCCGATGATCAACTGCTGGTAGGGCTTCTCGTACACCCAGCGGAACTTGCCCGGGCGCTGGAACATCATGGTGCCGCCGGCGGCCAGCGGCTTGCGGCCGCTCTTGGACGATACCACCTGGGAAAAATCGGCGCGCGCGCCGTGGGTGTTGTCCACGAAGGACTTGAGGCGCTCCAGGCCCGAGGCGTGGGCCAGGGAAACGGCCCAGGCGAGAAGCGCCGCGGCGGATTTGAAGAGAATGGCTTTGTTCATCGGATCACCGCATGGGGAAAGCATCAGTCGAATTGGACGCGCGCCCCGGCGATTTCGTTTCATCATTCCTTGGCCGGCACCAGCACTTCCCGGTTGCCGTTGGCGCCCATGGCCGACACCAGGCCGGAGCGCTCCATCTGCTCGATCAGGCGCGCGGCGCGGTTGTAGCCGATGCGTAGATGCCGCTGCACCAGGGAGATGGAGGGCCGGCGCGTCTTGAGCACCACTTCCACCGCCTGGTCGTAGAGGGGGTCGGCCTCGCCGTTGCCCTCCTCGTCAAGGCCGCTGCCGCCGCCCTCCTCGTCGGCGCCCGCCTCCAGTATGCCATATACATATTCCGGCTGGCCGCGCTGCTTCAGGTACTCGACCACCTTGTGCACTTCGTTGTCGGCGACGAAGGCGCCGTGCACCCGCGTGGGCAGCCCCGTGCCCGGTGCCAGATAGAGCATGTCGCCCTGACCCAGCAGGGCCTCGGCACCCATCTGGTCGAGGATGGTGCGCGAGTCGATCTTGCTCGACACCTGGAAGGCGATGCGCGTGGGGATGTTGGCCTTGATCAGCCCGGTGATGACATCCACCGACGGCCGCTGGGTGGCGAGGATGAGATGGATGCCGGCGGCGCGGGCCTTCTGGGCCAGGCGCGCGATCAGCTCTTCCACCTTCTTGCCGGCCACCATCATCAGGTCGGCCAGCTCGTCGATCACCACCACGATGTAGGGCAGCGCGCTCAGGGGCTCGGGACTCTCCGGCGTGAGGGAGAAGGGATTGGGCACATGCCGGCCCTCCTTCTCCGCGTCCTTGATCTTGCCGTTGAAGCCAGCCAGGTTGCGCACGCCCATGGCCGACATGAGCTTGTAGCGCTTCTCCATCTCCGCCACGCACCAATTGAGCGCGTTGGCGGCGTGCTTCATGTCGGTGACCACCGGCGCCAGCAGGTGCGGAATGCCCTCGTACACCGACAGCTCCAGCATCTTCGGGTCTACCAGGATGAGGCGCACGGCGTTGGGCTCGGACTTGTACAGCAGACTCAGGATCATGGCGTTGATGCCCACCGACTTGCCCGAGCCGGTGGTGCCCGCCACCAGCAGGTGAGGCATCTTGGCGAGGTCGGCCACCACCGGCAGGCCGCCGATGTCCTTGCCCAGGCTCAAGGTGAGGGGCGAGTGCATGTCGTGATAGGCCTTGGAGCCGAGGATCTCCGACAGGCGCACCGCCTGGCGCTTGGCGTTGGGGATCTCCAGGCCCATGCAGGACTTGCCGGGAATGGTCTCCACCACGCGGATGCTGATCACCGATAGCGCCCGCGCCAGGTCCTTTACCAGGTTCACGATCTGCGCCCCCTTCACGCCCACGGCGGGCTCGATCTCGTAGCGGGTGATCACCGGGCCGGGGTAGGCGGCGATGACCTTCACCTGCACGCCGAAGTCGGCCAGCTTGCGCTCGATGAGGCGGGAAGTGAATTCCAGGGTTTCGGCCGAGGGCGGCTCCACGTCGTGGGCCGGCTCGTCCAGCAGATGCAGCGGCGGCAGCGCGCCGCCGGGCAGATCGTGGAACAGGGGCACCTGGCGCTCCTTGTCGCGCCGCTCCGACTTGGGCACTTTCACTTCCGCCGGCTCGATGCGGATGGGCTGGGGCGGGCTTTCCTCGATGCGTTTGCGCTCCACCTCCACCACCGCCTCGCGCCTGCTCGCCACTTCGCGCCCGATGCGCCGGTCCTGCCAGCCCTGGTACAGGTTGATGGCGCCGAGCCAGGCTCCCTCCACCCAGCCGCCGACGCGCTCGATGAACTTGAGCCAGGACAGCCCGGTGAACAGGCTCAGGCCGGCGGCGAACAGCGCCAGCAGGATGAGGGTGCCGCCGTTGTAGCCGAAGAAGCGCGCGAACAGCCGGCCCGCCTCCTGGCCCAGCATGCCGCCCGGCCCCAGGGGCAGGGCGGCCTTCATGCTGTAGAAGCGCAGGGCCTCCAGCCCGCTGCTGGCACCCAGCAGGAGCAGAAAACCGGCCAGGGCGATGAGGAAGGGACGCCGGTCCGTGGCAAAAATGCCGTCCAGCCGGCGGTAGCCCCAAACGACCACGAACAGCAGGAACAGCACCCACCACCAGGCGGACACGCCGAACAGATAGAGCAGCAGATCCGCCACCCAAGCGCCGAAACGCCCGCCGGGGTTGGCCACGCGCGCCACCTGCGCCGCGTGGGACCAGCCCGGATCGGCCTTGTCATAGCCGAACAGGATGAGACCGATATACAGGGCGGCGGCGGCCAGCACCAGCCAGCGGGCCTCCTGCAGCAGGGAGGCGATTTTTTCCGGCAGAGGTTGCGGAACGGATTTTGCGGCCACGAATCGCTAGGAACGACTACCAAAAAATGAAGGGGGCCGGGGGAAGGCTCCCGGCCCGCGAATTATAAGCCGGCAACCCCGGCGGGTCAGGCGGACCCGATCTTTTCGCGCAGATAGATGCGGCCTTCCGCCTCTTCGATGAGGCCCTGCAGGTGCAGGTCCTTCATCACCCGGCTCACCATCTCGCGCGAGGCGCCGATCATCTTGGCGATGTCCTGCTTGGAGATCTTGCGGTTGACCACCTGGCGGCCGTCCACTTTCTCGGACATCTCCAGCAGCAGGCGCGCCACGCGCCCATAGACGTCCATCAGCGCCAGGCTCTCGATCTTGCGGTCGGCCTGGCGCAGGCGCTTGACCAGGTTGCGCATGATGTACAGGGACAGGTCGAAATTGTTCGTCAGGCACTTCCTGAAATCGGCCTTGGAAATGACCACCAGTTCGCTCGGCCCCATGGCGACCACCGTGGCCGAGCGGGGATTGTCGTCCAGCACGCCCATTTCGCCGAAGAACTCGCCGGGGCCGAGGATGGACAGGATCACCTCGCGCCCCTCCTCGTCGCTCACCAGCACCTTGAGGTTGCCGCCGAGGATGAAATAGATGTAATCGGTGCGATCGCCCGCCCGCAGGACGGTCTGTCCGCGCATGACCTTGCGCTGGGTGGCCACGCGCGCGATGGGCACCAGGCGCTCGACGCCCAGCGACTCGAACATCGGCAAAGAGCGCAAGGCGGTGACGGCAACGCTATTCCCGGCTGGCATTCGATAACCTCCTCTTGTCCCTGGCGCCGCACCTTTCCTGCGCCAAAACGTTTTTTTCTTTTGATTCCTTGGCTTAAGCAGAGGAATTATAGGAGATTCGTGAAATTTTTCACATTTCTTTTCTGTCCGCCGCCGGCTGATCAGAGCCCGTGCGGCGCCAGCAGGTCGAGCCGGTCGGTGATCACCGCCGCCACGCCGAGACCCAGCAGGCGGCGCGCTTCGTCCGGGTCGTTCACCGTGTAGCACACCAGCGGCACGCCGCGCCGGGCCGCCTCGTCCACCAGGCGCGGCGTCACGTGGCGGAAATCGCAATGCAGGGAGAAGCAGCCCAGTCGCTGGACATCGGCATGCCAGGTGTCGGGCACGGGGCCGCACAGGAGGCCGCGCGGCAGTTGCGGCGCCGCCTGGGCAGCGGCGGCCAGGGCCACCGGGGAGAAGGAGGAGAGCAGCGGCGCCAGGTCGGCGCCCTGCCACAGCTCGCGTGCCAGCAGTGCCGCCCGGCGGCCGGTTTCGGCCTCGTGGCCGGGGGCCGGTTTGATCTCCACGTTGGCCCACAGACCCAGCACCCGGCACAGCTCGCCCGCCTGGGCGAAAGTGGGCAGAGGCTCGCCGGCGTAGGCCGGGCCGTGCCAACTGCCGGCGTCGAGCCGCGCCAGCTCGGCATCGCTCCGGTCGACGACGCGGCCGTGGCCGTCGGTGGTGCGCTCCAGGGTGTCGTCGTGGATCAGCACGGGCGTACCGTCGCCGGAGAGCATGACGTCGAATTCGACGCCGGTGTAGCCGTAGCGCCGCGCCAGGCGCAGTCCGGCCAGGGTGTTTTCCGGTGCCAGGGTGCCGCCGCCGCGGTGGCCTATCAGTCGCGGATAAGGCCAGGGCGGCGCCACGCTCACTTGCCCTCGATCATCAGTCCCAGGGGGGCCGTGCGCAGCACGTCGTTGCCGCGCAGCACGGCGGCGTCGAGGGCTTCCTTGGCCGGCTTGCGGTTGGCCCACACGGACTCCAGCTCCTCGTACATGATGGAGCGCACGCGCTCGAAGCCGGGCAGCAGCTTGAGCCGCGCCGCCGTCATGTAGCGCTTCTCGCCCAGGCGGCGCACGGCATTGCGCAGCGCCTCGGGTTCGCCCCCCGCGCTGGCCGCCGCAGCCGGCGTCATGGGCAGGAAGTGGGTGTCGCTCACCCATTCCTTCTGCACCTCCGGCCTGAGCAGGAAGGCGACGAAGCGGGCAATGGCCCGGTACTCGTCCTTCTTCTTGCCCGCCAGCACCCACAGGGCCGGCCCGTCGGGCAGCACGCGCCCGGGGGCCGCGTCGCGAATGTCATCGTAATAGGGCAGATCGGCCACTCCGACCTCGAAAGCGGTAGCGCCGGCGAGCCGCTTGTACAGGGCGGAATCGCTGGTGAGCATGGTGCACTCGCCCAGGGCGAACTTCTGGTCGGCCTCCCTGCCGCGGCCGAAGTAGTGGAAGTAAAAGCTCTTGTGCCAGCTCGCCAGGAGGGCGAGATGCTTCACATGCACCAGGCTGTTGAAGGAAAACTGCTCGCGGCCGTTGCGGCTGCGCGCCGAGATCGGCTCGCTGTGCTGGGTAGACAGGTTCTCCACGTGCACCCAGGCGGGGCTGGAGGAGGTCAGCGGACAGCGGTAGCCGGCGTCGAACAGCTTGCCGGCGGCCTGCTGCACTTCCCACCAGGTCCTGGGCGGCCGGTCCGGGTTCAGCCCGGCCTTGCGGAAAGCATCCTTGTTGTAGTACAGCACCGGGACCGCCATGGCCAGGGGCAGCGCTTCCATGCGCCCCTTGGCGTCATCGACGGTATCGGCGATGACCGGGTAGAACTGGGCGGCGCTGATCTTCACGCCGGCGCCCGCCAGCACCCGCTGCAGCGAGCGCATGCGCGGGCGCGTGTCGAAAAACTTCTGGTAATCCTCTTCGTCCAGCAGGGCCATGTGCGGCAGGCGGCGCGGGTCCTGAACCATGCTCAGGTGCTCGACGGCGACCTTGTCGGACTTGCTCTCGGCATTGAAACGATTGACCAGCTCGATCAACGCCGCTGCCGTCTGTCCGCTCAGGTTGTGCCGCAGCACCACCTCGGCCGCCCGGGCCGGTGCCGCCGCGAGCAGCGCCGCCGCGAGCAGCGCACCGCATCTCTTCCTCATCGCCGCTCCTGCTGCAAAATTTACAACGGGTTCGTTCCGCCCTTCCGCCGCGCATCAAGCCGGTATATTACACGCTGGCCGCGCGCCCGCCAGCGCCATGACGAAGGAGCGACGGCATGAACTGCGTCACTTGCCCGCCACTGCCGGGGACGCCATAATTCCAGCGCAATACCGGCAGGCTCAACAGACGCAGACAAATGAACAAATACCAAAACATCGTCGCCATCGTGGCGGCGATCAATGCAGCCGTGATGCTGCTGTTCCCCCCTTCGTAGACAACCCGCTGGCCCGCGGCGTCATTCCCTTCTTCGAGAGCTTCTATCCGGTATTCGCGGGCCACCGCCACTTTTACGTGCCTCCGCTTTACTGGAGGTCATCGTGGTGCTGGACCAGCAGCGGCGCCCGAACCGCCACGGGGCCGGCGCAGACTGGCGTGCGCCAGTACGCCGTGCGCGTCGCGCACTTCTCTCAGTTCTCCAGTACGCGCCGCAGCATGTCCAGCCGCAGCAGCTCGAAGCCTTCCGAAGTGGTGCGGAACCAGCCGGCGCGGTCCCACTGGCTCAAGGTGCGGATCACGGTCTCGAAGCGCGCGCCCACCAGCTCGCCGATCTGCTCGCGGGTGAGCGGCAGGGGCAGAAAGGCGGCGTGGCTGCCCTGCATCTGGCCGAAGCGCGACACCAGGTAGAGCATCAGGGAAGCGATGCGGTTGGGCACCGGGCCGGCGCTGATGATCTCGATCTTGGCGCGCAGGGCGGCGGTGAATTGCATCAGGCCGCGGCACACCGCAATCCCCACCTTCGGATCGCGCTGCATGGAGTCGATCAGGGCTTCGGCCGAGATCTTGACCGCCTCGACGGTGTTGTTCACCGCCGTCGCATCGCTGGGATAGACGCCGTCGTCCAGGGCGGCGTAGAGGCCGACCATCTCGCCGGGGCCGAAGATGGCATAGCTGTAGGTCTCGCCCTCGGCATTGGGGCGCCCCAGGCGCAGCAGGCCGGACTGGATCACGGCCACGTACCGCGCCGGCTCGCCGGCGTGCCACATGACCTCGCCGGCGCGCAGGCGCTTCATCACGGCGCCGCGCGCCAGGCGCGCCAGCCGGGTGGGGGAAATGTCGGCGAAAATCGGGCTTTTCGCCAGTCGCGCCGCGGCCTCCTTGGCGGCGACCGCCTCCGCCTCTGGCACCGTGTTCTGGCGCTCGCTGCTGCGGCGCGTGCGCCGGCCGAAGGGGGTCTCCCGTTCCGCGCGCGCCGTGGTCGATGGCTTCATCACAACCCTCCTCATCGCATCTGTCTCATTGTCCGCCATGCCATCGGCGGCTGCTCCGGGGAATATGGATGCCTGCTTCGGGAAAAGCAATACCCGGGATCAAGAATTGCCTGCGGCACCGCGCCGCACCCTTGCTGCACCGCCATATCCTTGGTCGCGCTCAGTCCAGCGGCCGCCCCTCGCCCGCCTCCTCGTAGGTGCGCCCGTCGCGGATGTGGTAGATGCGGCGGAAGGT
>DYIB01000040.1 GCA_020723855.1 Uliginosibacterium gangwonense | reverse complement strand
GTCATGGGCCCCACGCCGCCGGGCACGGGCGTGATGAGGGAGGCGACTTCCTTGACGGAATCGAAATCCACGTCGCCGCACAGCTTGCCGCCCTGCTCCGGCGGCAGGCGGTTGACGCCCACATCGATGACCACGGCGCCGGGCTTCACCATGTCACCGCCGATCATGCGCGCCTTGCCCACGGCGGCGACCAGGATGTCGGCGCGGCGGGTGTGGAAGGCGAGATCGCGGGTCTGGGAATGGCACACGGTGACCGTGGCGCTGGCGGCGAGCAGCAGCATGGCCATGGGTTTGCCGACGATGTTGCTGCGGCCCACCACCACGGCCTCGGCGCCGCGTAAGGGCACGCCCTCGCTCTTCAGCATCTGCATCACGCCGTAGGGCGTGCATGGGATGAAGCGCGGCTGGCCCTGCATCAGCGCGCCCACGTTCTCGGCGTGGAAGCCGTCCACGTCCTTCTCGGGGGAAATGGCCTCCAGCACCGCCTCGGTGTCGAACTGCCTGGGCAGGGGCAGCTGCACCAGGATGCCGTGGATCCCGGGATCGGCGTTCAAGGCGGCGATCTTGGCGAACACTTCCTGGGGCACCACGTCGGCCGGGTAGCGGTATTCCTCCGAGTGGATGCCGGCGGCATGGCAAGCCTTGATCTTGTTGCGCACATAGACCTGGGAGGCCGGATCCTCGCCCACCAGGATCACCGCCAGCCCGGGCCGATGCCCCTGGGCGGCGAGTTCGGCGGCGCGGACGCGCAGTTCTTCACGCAGCCGGGCGGCCAGCGCGTTTCCGTCGAGGAGGCGTGCAGTCATGATCGAGAGCCGCGGAAAATGAATGCGGAGCCAGGGGGCTCCGCGGGGAAGCGGCATTCTACCATTTTGCCGCAGGCTTCTCCCCGGCGTGAGGGGCGATTGCCGCTGCCCCGCCGGGACGAGGGAGGGGGTACCGGGCTCGGACACTCCGGCGATATCTCGGCAGCAAGCGCTGTAGCCGAGCAGGGTTACCCAACAAATCAAGAAAACATTGGGTAACCCAAAAAAACTACGCCATCGCTTCGACCACCGCCGCCCGGCCGGCGGCGAAGGCGCGGCGGTTCAACTCCACCAGCTGGGGCTTGCGCGCCTGGAAGCGCCTGACGATGCTCTCCAGCAGCACCTCGGGGGCGAAGGGCAGGTGGTCGGCGATGGCGCCGAGCATGACCGTGTTGCCCAGGCGCAGCTCGCCCAGTTCGCGGGCGATGGACAGGGCGTCGAAGGCGCGCACCTCCAGGCCCAGGGCGCGGATCTGGCCGATGGGGTCTTCCGGGTAGTCGAACACGCCGGCGTTCACGATGGGCGGCACGATGCGCGCCGTGTTGGTGAGCACCAGGCCGTCGGGGCGCAGGTAGCCGGCCCAGCGCAGGGCCTCGGCGGCCTCGAAACCCAGCAGCAGGTGGGCGCTGCCGGGGGCGATCTGGGGCGAGAGCACGCGCGGGCCGAAACGCAGGTGGGAGGAGACCACGCCGCCGCGCTGGGACATGCCGGCCACCTCGGTCTTCTTCACGTCGTGGCCCATGGCGATGGCGGCCTCCGCCAGGATCTCGGTGGCGGTCATGACGCCCTGGCCGCCGATGCCCACGACCAGGATGTTGGTGATGTCCTTGCTCACGGTTATTTCCTCACGATGGAGACCAGGCCGGGCCGGGCGTGCTGGATGGCTTCCGGCGCACAGGGCTGGACGCACAGGCCGCAGCCGGTGCAGGCGGCGGTGTCGATGCGGGTGAAAGCGAGATCCACCGTCTTGCCCGAAGGCTTCACCGCGCTTTCGCGGCGCGTGACGTGGATCGCCGGGCAGCCGATCTCGACGCAGTTGCCGCAGCCGGTGCACTTGTCCTCCTGCACGAAGTAGGGCTGCATGGGCTTGAAGTCTTGCACCAGGGCGCAGGGGCGGTTGGTGATGATCACCGACACGTCGTCCACCTTGGTCTCTTCCCGCAGCAGCTTGAACAGGGTGGGCAGCTCGTAGGGGTCCACCTCGTGGATGCGCTCCGGCTTCACGCCCAGGGCCTCGCACAGCTTGCGGAAGTCGATGCGCGGTGCCGGCATGCCGTGGATGTCGCGGCCGTTGGCGGGATTGTTCTGGCCGCCGGTCATGCCCACGGCGCGGTTGTCCAGCAGCAGGATGGTGACATTGCCCCGGTTGTAGGTGATGTCCAGCAGCCCCTGCATGCCCATGTGCATGAAGGTGGAATCGCCGATCACCGCCACCACGCGCTTGTTCTTGTCCGCCTCGCCGCGGCCCTTGTCCAGGCCCAGGGCCACGCCCATGGAGGCGCCCATGCAGATGCAGGAGTCGAGGGAATTCCAGGGGTGCCCGGCGCCCAGGGTGTAGCAGCCGATGTCGCCGGAGATGATCAGGTTGCGCAACTGGGAGAGTGTGTAATACACGCCCATGTGGGGACAGGAGGCGCATAAGGTCGGCGGGCGCGGGAAAACAGGCTGGGTGACGGCGCCCTCCGGTTCCGGGGCGCTCTCCTTCCTCAGCAGGCGCTCGACAGCGGGCGCTAACACTTCCGGCGCCAGCTCGCCCATGCGCGGCAGGAAGGTCTTGCCGATAGCGGCGATGCCGGCGGCCTTGAGCTCGGTCTCCAGCAGGGGCTCGGTCTCTTCCACCACCACCACCGCGTCCACCCTCTCCTCCAGCTCGTAGGCTTTGGCCAGGGGCCAGGGGTAGGACAGGCCCAGCTTCAGCACCGGCGCCTCGGGGAAGGCCTCGCGCACGTGCATATAGGCGGGGCCGGAGGTGATGAAGCCGACGCGGCGATCGGCTCCCGGCTCCAGCACGTTGAAGGGCGTCTGCTCCGACAGCTGTCGCAACGCCTGCTCCCGCTGATGCATGAGGGGCAGGCGCCGCTTGGCGTGGCCCGGCACCATGACCCAGCGGGCCGCATCCTTGGTGAAGCCGGCGGCCTGGTGCTCGATACGTTCGCCTACGGTGACCATGCCCTTCACGTGGCAGATGCGCGCGGTCATGCGCAGGATCACCGGCACCTGGTACTCCTCCGACAGCTGGAAGGCGTAGCGTGCCATGTCGTAGGCTTCCTGGGAGTCGGCCGGCTCCAGCACCGGCACGTGGGCGAAGCGGCCCCAGAAGCGGGAATCCTGTTCGTTCTGGGAGGAGGACATGCCCACGTCGTCGGCGACGGCGATCACCAGGCCGCCCACCACGCCGGTGAGGGTCATGGTCATGAGGCAGTCGGAGGCGACGTTCATGCCCACGTGCTTCATGGCGCAGAAGGCCCGCGACCCGGCCATGGAGGCGCCCAGGGCTACTTCCAGGGACACCTTCTCGTTCACCGACCACTCGGCGTAGATGTCCGGGTAGGTGGCCACCACCTCCAGCATCTCGGTGGCCGGCGTGCCCGGATAGGCCGCCGCCACCTTGACGCCGCATTCCCACACGGCGCGGGCGACCGCCTCGTTACCTGAAAACAGAACCCGGCTGGCAGCCGGCGCCGGCATTACAGCAGACATGTCCCCACCCTGGCAAACGGTTTGATCGAGGGTGGGAAGTTACTTGGGCGGACGGGGTCAGCCCTTGATACAAGTCAACGGCTGTTTTGGTGGTAAATTGTATCGCTTGTGGTCAGCGCGCCCGCACCCGCGGTGCCGGCCGGCTGTTGTGCCAATCGCGCCCGCCCTTGCCCTGCCCCGCCTTGCGCGGCGCAGGCCGCGCAAGGACGCTCTTGGGCTCCAGCCCGGGGATCGTGTGCACCGGGATCGACTGGCGCGTGTAGCGTTCGATGGCCTTGACCTGGTGGTAGTCGTTGCGTCCCACCAGGCTGATGGCCACGCCGGTCTGGCCGGCGCGGCCGGTGCGGCCGATGCGGTGCACGTAATCCTCCACCGACTTGGGCAGGTCGAAGTTGATCACGTGGCTGATGCCCTGCACGTCCAGCCCTCGCGCCGCCACGTCGGTGGCCACCAGCACGCGCAGGCGGCCGCGGCGCAGGTGCTCCAGGGTGCGGTTGCGCTGGCTCTGCTTCATGTCGCCGTGGAGCGCCGCGGCGGCAAAGCCCACCTGCTCCAGGTCGCCGGCCAGGGCGTCGGCGTCGCGCTTGGTGGCGGTGAACACGATGGCCTGGCGCAGGTCGGTTTCGCGCAGGATGCGGTCCAGCAACTGGTTCTTGTGGGTCAGGCCGTCGGCCACCAGCAGGCGCTGCTCGATCTGGGCCTCGTGGGCGGGCGGCGGCGCGATCTCGATGCGCTGCGGATCGTTCAGCATGCCGCCGGCCAGGCGCGCGATGCGCCCGTCCAGGGTGGCGGAGAACAGCAGGGTCTGGCGCTCCCGGGGCAGCCGGGCGACGATGGTCTCGATGTCCTCGATGAAACCCATGTCCAGCATGCGGTCGGCCTCGTCCAGCACCAGCACGTCGAGGCGCGAGAAGTCGATGCGGCCGCTCTCCACTTGGTCGATGAGGCGCCCGGGGGTGGCCACCAGGATCTCGTAGCGGCTCGCCAGCATGCGGTTCTGCACCGGGTAGGCGTCGCCGCCGACGATGCTCACCACCTTGGCGTGGCGCAGGTGGCGGCCGTACTTCTGGGCGGCGTCGGCCACCTGGCGCGCCAGCTCGCGCGTGGGGGTGAGCACCAGGATGCGCGGCCCGCGCGCCTCGCGCCGCGCCGGCTCGGCCAGGCGGTGCAGCGAGGGCAGCATGAAGGCCGCGGTCTTGCCCGAGCCGGTGCGGCTGGACACCAGCAGGTCGCGGCCGGCGAGGGCGGCGGGCACCGCCTGCTGCTGCACCGGGGTGGGCAACCGGTAGCCGGCATCGGCCAGGGCGCGCAGGATAAAGTCGTTCAGACCAAGGGCCGAGAAGCTCATGGGATTCCTTCAAGAAAAACGCAAGTCGATGGAAGTGCCAGGCGGGCCGGGCACGCAAAGTATCGGCACCAACCGGGCAAGCAACCGCGTTCTTGAGGGAGCGAGAGGGGGTCAGGGACGATAGGGCCGGTTATGCAAAAAGCATCGGATGAAACACCGGCGAAGGGCGGACTATACGCGTCCGGGCCGGGGATTGCAAGGAAAGTTTGGCGCGACGAGTTGCAGCGGCGCAAGATGCTCCTCGAGCGCCTGATCACGGAACTGGAGACGGGCGCCTAAGCGCCTTTCACCAGAATCAGATGTACCCGGTAGGGCCCGTGGGCGCCCAGCGTGACGGTCTGTTCGATGTCGGCCGTGCGCGACGGCCCTGACACGAAGTTCACCGCCCGCGGCAGTCCCCCTTTTTCCTTGCGCAGCAGCGCCCAGGCGTCCTCCATGTGGCGCACGATGCGCGACACCGGCACCACGGCGATGTGGGTCTCCGGCAGCAAGCTGGTGGCAGCCGGCGTGTTGGGGCCGGACAGCATCATGAGGGTGCCGGTGTCGGCGATGGCGCAGAAGCAGCCGGTCACCCCCACCAGATCGTCGGGCCGTATCGCCCGACCCTCCATCCCCAAGCCGGCGGCGATCCAGGGCAGGCCGCGCAGGGTGGGCCAGCACACGCCGCCGGTGGGCAGGCCCTGTTTGAGCAGATAGCGGGCGACGGCCGCCGGCACGTCGTCCGTCGCCGCCACCACATCGACCGTACTGGACAGCTTCTCGGCGCAGGCGCGCAGCCGCTCCAGCACCTCCCCGGGCCAGCCGCCCTGGGGGCCTGTAGCGTGCTGCTGCATGGACTGCTCGGCGCGCTGTCGCACTTCCGCCGGGGCGTTCCCGCTGCGGCCGACGGCGGCGCGGATGCGCCCGAGGATGGCGTCGCGGCCCATCAGTTCTCCTTCTGGTACAGTTCGCGGAAGGTCTTGCCCGGGGGCGCCGGGAAGTCGCGCCCGCCGGTCCAGCCGGCGGCCGGGGGCAGGCGATGGATCAGGCCCTCGCGGCCGCCCAGCAGCTTGAGGAAGCGCGCGCCGGCGGCGGTGCCCAGGGCATAGAGCCGGGGGTGCCGGGCCAGCCAGCCCCACAGGCGTAGCGCCGCCCGCTCGGACCAGGGCTTGAGGCCCGTCTCCATCTGCCGCTCGCGCAGCTTGCGCATGAGGTCCGGCAGGGGGATCTTCACCGGGCACACCACGCCGCACTGGTTGCACAGGGTGGCGGCGTTGGGCAGGTCCACGGCGTTCTCCAGGCCCACGAAGGACGGCGTGAGGATGGAGCCCATGGGCCCCGGATACACCCAGCCGTAAGTGTGGCCGCCCACCGCCTGGTATACCGGGCAGTGGTTCATGCAGGCGCTGCAGCGGATGCAGCGCAGCATGTCCTTCAGCTCGCCGGCCAGCAGCCGGGAGCGGCCGTTATCCACCAGCACGACGTGGAACTGCTCCGGGCCGTCCGTGTCGGCCCCGCCGCGCACGCCGGTATTCACCGACACGTAGTTGGTGATGGTCTGGCCGGTGGCGGAGCGCGGCAGCAGGCGCAGCAGCACCGACAGGTCCTCCAGGGTGGGCACCACCTTCTCGATGCCGGTGATGGCCACGTGGATGCGCGGTAGCGTCGTGACCATGCGCCCGTTGCCCTCGTTGGTGACGATGCAGGTGGAGCCGGTCTCGGCGACGATGAAGTTGGCGCCGGAGATGCCCATGTCGGCGCCCAGGAAGTGGGGGCGCAGCACTTCCCGCGCCTCGCGGCACAGGGCGCCGATGTCGGTCTTGCGGGGGGCGTGATGCTTCTCGGCGAACAGCTCGCTGATCTGGTCGCGCACCTTGTGGATCACGGGAGCGACGATGTGGGACGGCGCCTCCTGGGCGAGCTGGAGGATGTATTCGCCCAGGTCGGTCTCCACCACTTCCAGACCCGCCGCCTCCAAGGCATCGTTCAGGCCCACCTCCTCGCTCACCATGGACTTGGACTTGACGATCTTCTTCACCCCGTTGTTCCGGGCGATGCCGGTGACGATGCGGCAGGCATCTTGCGCGTCCTCGGCCCAGTGCACCACGGCGCCCCGGGCCGTGGCTTCCTGCTCGAAACGCTCCAGGTAGACATCCAGGTCCGCCAGCGCCCGGTTGCGGATCTCCTTGCCGGCCTCGCGCAGGGGCTCGAAGGCACCGAACTCGGCCACGGCGGCGGCGCGGTTGGGCACGAACTTGACCTTGACCAGCTTGAGCGCCCGCTGCAGCGTCGGATCGTTCAGGTTGTCGTGGGCCTTCTGCCTGAATTGGTTCGAAGTGACCTGCACCGCCCTACTCCTTGTCGCCGGCCAGCACTTCGGCCACGTGCATCACCTTGGTCTTCAGGTCGCCGCGCCTGCGCAGCCGCCCCTCGATGTTGAGCAGGCAGCCCAGGTCGCCGCCCAGGATCACGTCGGCGCCGGTGGCGCAGGCGTTGGCGCAATTGTCGTCGGCGAGCCTGGTGGAGATCTCGCCGTACTTGAGGGAGAAGGTGCCGCCGAAGCCGCAGCAGGTCATGGACTCGTCCATTTCCCTGACCGGCACGCCGGCCAGAGCCAGGAGCTTGCGCGGCTCGTCGTAGATGCCCAGCTCCCGGTAGCTGGAACAGGAATCATGGTAGGTGGCGCTGCCCGTCATGCGGCCGGGCACCGATTGCAGCTTGAGCACGTTCACCAGGAAGTCGCACAGCTCGTGGGTGCGTTCGGACAGCCGTTGCGCCCGGGCCGACCAGACGGCATCGCCGGCCAGGAGCCTCGGGTAATGCACCTTGATCATGCCGGCGCAGGAGCCGGAGGGCGCCACCACGTGGTCGAAGCCGTCGAATTCCTCGATCGCCTTCCTGGCCAGGGCCACGGCCATGCGCCGCTCGCCCGAGTTGTAGCCGGGCTGGCCGCAGCAGGTCTGGCTGCGCGGTACGCCCACCTGGCAGCCGGCGTGCTTGAGCAGCCTGAGGGTGGCCAGGGCGACGCCGGGCCGCGCGAAATCGGCCAGGCAGGTGACGAACAATCCGACGCGCATTGATGAGTCCTTATTCACGTATTCAGCATGCGCAATGATGACACGGCTGGCCGCCCGCCGCGGGGTGAACTCTTTTCGCCGCTGCGTCCTAAGCGGTTCACCGCTACACTCGCCCCATGAGCGCCAAGATCCCGCCCCTGCATGCCCTGCGCGCCTTCGAGGCGGCGGCGCGCCTGGGCTCCTTCGCCAGGGCGGCGGAGGAGCTGTGCATCACGCGCAGCGCCGTGAGCCACCGCATCCAGTTGCTGGAGGATCTGCTGGGGGAAGCCCTGTTCCAGCGCGAGGCGCGCGCCCTGGCCCTCACCGCCAGGGGCGTGAGCTACCTGGCCCTGGTGCGCCGGGCGCTGGACTCCCTGCAGGAGCTGTCCCTGCAGGGCGGCGGCCGGCAAGGCCTGAAGGTGACCGTGGCGACCCCGCCCACCTTCGCCCGCATGGTGCTGATGCCGCGGCTGCAGGACTTCCAGGCCGCCCATCCGGACATCGAGCTGGCGCTGCAGTTGGCGGTGCCCCTGCTCGATCTGGCCGGGGCCGACACGGACGTGGAGATCCGCTTCGGCACCGGCCACTATCCCGACCGGGAGGCCCATTTGCTGCTGGACGAACCAGTCTTCCCCGTGGCCAGCCCCGCCTACCTGGAGCGGGGTCCGGCGCCAGGCAAACCGGCCGACCTGCAGCGGGCGCAACTGCTGCGCAGCACCCTGGAGCCCTGGGCGCCCTGGTTCGCCGCCGCCGGCCTCAACTGGGGCGAGCCCACCGGCGGGCCGCGCTTCGAAGACCTGGCCCTGCTGTACCAGGCGGCGGCGGCCGGCCAGGGGGTGGCCTTGGCCCGGGCCACCCTGGTACGGCCGCAACTGGAGGGCGGCAGCCTGCGGCGCCTGTTCGACATCCAGGCCCGATCGCCCCACGCCTACTACGTGGTGTGGCGCAGGCAGGTGCTGGAGCGGCCGGAGGTGGCAGCCTTTGTGGAGTGGTTGCGGGGGGCGGCTTAGCACGTCCCCTCCTGGGGGAAGCCCTGTCAGCACACGTTCCAGCAGGTTGCGTTCCATATCAATTGTCATCGTTTGAAATAATCCCGGGCTTGTATCGTCATACCGGTTGCGCTAGAATCCCATTCGCATTACGCCATGCATCCGGCAAGGGAGGTCAGGAGCCTGGCCGCGGACGCCGATCCCGCCGCAACAAGCAACAAACCCGGCGCCGCGTCCCGCCGTGCCGGGTGCCAGGCCTTTTCGTTTCCCCGCTAACTCTGACAAGACCGCCTACCTATGGGGCTGGCTGGCATCCGCTTTCTGCCGTGGCTGACGGCCGCGGCCCTGGTGTGCGCAAGGGGTGCCGATGGTGCCGACGTGGACCCCGCCCGACGCCTGCGCGATGACGCGCGCAGCCGCGAACGGCAGGAGCGCTTTGCGCCACCATTATCCCTGGCGCGCCAGGCGACACCCGAACTGGACGCGGACCCGGCCACCGTCGCCGAACCGGGTCCGGCGTTCGTCGCTCAGGACCTCGCCCTCTCCGGCGCCGGCCTGCTGGAGGAGGAAACCGTCGAGGCGCTGCTCGCCCCGTTCCGCCCGCTGGCCCTCGGCCGCAACCGCCTTGCCCTGCTCGTGCGGCGCATCGACGCCAGGCTGGTGGAAGGCGGCTGGATCACCAGCCATGCCGCCGTCACCGTCTTCGACCCGGCCGCAAGACGCATCCGCATCGAGGTGGTGCCGGGCCGGGTGGCAGCCTGGCGTCTTGACGGTGCGCCCATGCCGGAAGGACTGCGCCGCGCCTTTCCCGACAATGACGCAGGAGTGCTGGCGCTGTCGGATTTGGAGCAGGGCGTCCATCAGATCAATCGCCTGCGCCTGCACCAGGCGGAAATCAAGGTCCTGCCGGGGCAGACGCCGGGAACCAGCATCGTCGATCTGCATCTGGCGCGCCGCGAGCCCTGGCGCATCGAATTGGGCGCCGACAACCTGGGCGCCGAGGCCACGGGGAGCGCCCGTGCCCGCGCGGGCCTGGCGCTGGACAACATCCTCGGCCAGCTGGAGAGCTTCCAGCTCACCGGAGTTCATGCGCGCGCCAGCGACGCCCTGCTCGCCGCACTCACCGTACCCCAGGGCTACAACCTGTATTCCCTGACCGGCTCGGCCTCGCGTTATGCCCAGAAGGCCGCCGGGCTCACGCAGACGGGCGGCAGCCGCGTCTGGTCCGTGGCCTGGAACCGGATGCTCGCGCGCAGCGCCGCGGGCAGCACGGCCTTCGATCTTGCCTTGAGCCACAGCCGCGCCGACCGCAGGCTGGAAGGCGTTCCCCTCACGCCCGAGCGCCTCACGGTGCTGCGCGCGGCCTTGGGCCGCGCCGGCGCTCTCGCCGGCCTTCATCCGGCCTATGTCGAGGCCGCGATGGCGCAAGGCCTGGCCATCCTGGGTGCCCAGCGGGATGCTCCAGACATCACACGCACCGATGCCCATGCCCAGTTCTTCAAGGCAGAGTTGCACGGCCGGCTCACGGTCAAGGCCGGGAGCGCCACCGACTATGTGATCCAGTTCGACGCGCAACACGCGGCGCGCAGCCTCTACGTGAGCGAGCAGTTCCGCCTCGGCGGCATGGGCACCGTGCGCGGCTTTGCCGAAGGCGCCATCGCCGGCGACCGCGGCTACCTGGTGCGCCACGAGCTGCGTCGCGTGCCCTGGGCGGTCGCCGACAGCCGTATCGGACCCGTGCTGTTCCTCGACCACGGCGAAACGGCGCTGGTGGGCGCAAGCGCCCGCCGGCTCGTCGGGGCGGGCCTGGGATTGCGCCTCGCTTTCCGGCAGGGCGCCGCCGAGCTCATGGCGGCCAGCGCCGTCAGCCGCCCGGCTGATCTCTCCGAGCGCGGCTTGCGTTTTCACTTCACTCTCGGCATCGAGCTATGACTCCTATGAAGATCCCGACCGCCCTGCTGCTGGCCGCCCTGTGCCTGAATGCCGCCGCCCAGTCGACCGAGTCCCCGATGGCCCGGGTCAACGGCCGTCCCATTCCGCGCAGCGCTCTTGATCGCGCGATCGAGCAAGCCAAGGCCGCAGGCCAGGCGGATACATCGGAACTGCGCCAGGAGCTGGTCGAGCGCCTGGTCGCAGACGAGTTGCTGTGGCAAGAGGCGCGCAAGGCCGGGCACGGGCGCGCACCCGAGGTGGCAGCGGCCGCCGAGGCCGCGCGCCGCCAGGCCGCCGTGGAACGCTACCTCAAGGCCGCCGTCAGGGTCGCCGAACCGACGGAGGCGGACATCCGCCGCCGCTATGACGCCATCGTGGCCAGCCTCGGGCCCCGGGAATACCGCCTGAGCCTGATCCAGGCGCCGCACGAAGCGGTGGTGCGCGCCGCGGCCGAAGAGATCTCCGGCGGCGCCGATTTCGCCGCCGTGGCCCGGCGCGTCTCCCGGGCGCCTTCCGCGGCTCGGGGTGGTGAACTAGACTGGCTGTCCTTTCCGCTTCCGCCCACCGCGGGGCGTACCAACGGGCTGCCACTGCCTGTCGCCCAGGCCGTGGCGAAACTCGCCATGGGCGAGGTTTCGCCGCCCATCCCACTGGAAGGCGGGGGCTGGGCGCTGGTGCGCCTGGACGCTCGCCGTCCGACGCTCATCCCTCCCTACGAACAGGTGCGCGCGACGTTGCGCCAGGCGCTGCTCGCCCAGGCCACAGCCGCCGCCTCCCGCGATTTCGTCGCCGAGTTGATGAAGCGCGCACGCATCGAGTTCATCGAGCCGTCCGTCCAGCCGTGACCGCCAGGAGACGCCTGCCATGATCCCCATCCCCGCCCAGCGCGCCGTCGCCCGGCTGGTCCTGATCGCCCATCTCGCCTCTCCTTGCGGCGTGGGTGCCGCGCCCGTCGCCGACGACAGCGCGCCGGCCAGCCAGCGCCCCACGGTGATCACGTTCGACACGGTCCCGGTCGTTCACATCGCCGCGCCCGACGGCACCGGACTCTCCCACAACAAGTACCAGAGCTTCAATGTGCCGGCCCAGGGCACGGTGCTCAACAACGCCACCGCCCCGACGGCAACGACGCTCGCCGGCACGCTCCCGGCCAACCCCAACCTCGCCGGTGGTCCCGCCGCGCGGGTGATCGTGAATGAAGTCACGTCCAACCAGCCCTCCAGCCTGCTCGGAGGGCTGGAGGTCGCGGGCAGCCCTGCCAAGGTCATCGTTGCCAATCCCAACGGCATCACCTGTAATGGCTGCGGTTTCATCAACACGCCCCATGTGCAACTGACCACCGGACGGCCGGCAGTCAGCGGCGGTGCGCTCAGGTTTGACGTCACTGACGGCACGGTGACGGTGGGCGCCGGCGGGCTCGTCGGCCTGGCCGCGCGGCTCGATCTGATCGCCCGCCAGGTGCTGGTGCAGGGGCCGGTCGCCTCCTCGGCCCAGTTCAACGCCGTGGCCGGCCGCGCCTATGTCGATGCCGACAGCCTGGCGCTCGCCGACGAAGGCCGCTGGAATGTCCCCTCCTCGCCGCTTCAGGGAGATGGCTGGTCCATCGACATCGGCCAGAGTGTCTCGGCCGCCTCGATCAAGCTGGTGGCTGCCCCAAACTCCTCGGAGCTGGGCGTGCGCACTGTCGCGCCCCTGGCGGCGGTGGACGACGTCATTATCTCGGCCCGAGCCCACGTCCGGCTCGACCGCATCGAGGCAGGGCGCGACGTACATGTGTCCAACGTGGGCGGCGGCACCGAGCTTGTCATCGGCCCGACGCTGGCCCAGGGCACCGTCCAGCTCCTGAGCGACCGGCTCACCGTGCCCGCGGGCGTCAGTCACAGTGGAGGCGACAACCGGCGATGTGCACGTGGGCCTGCCCGGCGACAACAGCGACGGCTGGGGTGAGTTTTACAACTACGGCACCATCAAGGCCGGCAACGATGTCGTATTCTCCATCCGGGCGCAGGGCAGCTTCGTCAATCGCGGCACCATCGAGGCCGGGCGCGATGTCGTGCTGGGGGAGGATCCGCGTGCCGTCTTCCGCGACTGGGAAGCGTACCTGGACACCGGAACGCGCCAGGGTGCCGGCTTCGACGTGCTGCCCGCCGCCCGGGGCCTGCCCGGGGCCCGGCTCGACTACGTGGGCCAGTGGTATCCCTCCAAGGACCTGATCCATTTCTACCCCTATGCCGCGCTCGACAACGGCAACGGCGGGCGCATCGCGGCCGGGCGCGACATGGATCTGCATTACGCCCGCAACAGCGGGGGCAGCATCGAGGCGGCCAATGACGTGCGCATCTGGTCGGTGGCCAAGGAGGCATTCGCCGGCGCCGACGCCGCGCCCGGGGTGCTCGCTGCCGGGCGCGACCTGTGGCTGTACGGCCTGCCCCGCTACTGCCGGAACATCCTGCTCTGCGGCTTCTCCAGGCCGCCGATCGCCCTGAGCACCGATCGCCTGAACGCCGGGCGTGATGTGCGCATCGCACTCACGGGGCAGGCCGACAACTCAAACGAGGACTTCACCAATTCCTTCCAGATCGTCGCCACCCGGAACCTGCGGGTCGATGCGGACGCGGGCTTCACCAATCAGGGCAGCCTCACCGCCAGCGGCGCTCTCGGCATCCATGCCAACCGCATCACCAACACCGCCGGCGTCGAGACCCGGTCCCGCGTCTATGCCGACCAACGCTATCCCGGCTGCCGCACCGATCACGGCGGCAGCTGCAGTGCCGAGGAGGAAACCTGGCGCCTGCCGGCGCTGCTCTCCGCCGGGGGCGACCTGACCCTTGCGGCGGCCAAGGTCGACAACCTGGGCGCCACGATCCTCGCCGGCAACGACCTCACCGTCGCCACCGCCGACTTCACCAACGACCGGCGCGAGCTGGCCGCCGCCTGGCGGGCCGAGTATTTCGTCCAGGATCCGCCCCGATGGCAAGCGGACACCATCGGCGGTTCCGGCGGCGGGGCCACCGAGTCGGGCGGCGCCGGGCAGTCCGGCGCGACCTACACCCGCCATACCGCCTCCGGCCGGACGACGATCGGCGAAGTGCCCTCCCTGATCCAGGCCGGCGGGCGGTTTTCGGTGGCGGGACGGCCGCAGCGGGACAGCCCGGGCACGGCGCCGGCCGCGGGCGGCGGCTCGGGCAGTGGTGCGCCCCCTGCCGCGCCGGCGGCCGAACGCTTCGCCAACACCCAGAGCATCATCGCCGGTGCAGTGTCCATCTCCGCCGGCGAGATCCGCAACGGCATCGGCTTCGCCGACGTCGATCGCCGTGCGCAGCCGCCCCGGCTGGCGCCCGCGAGCATCGACCTGTCGCAGTTGTCCGGCCCCGCCTTTGCCGCGCCAGCCGGCGCCGCGGACGTCTCCGGCGCGGCGCTCGCCGCGCTGCTGCCCGCCGCCCAAAGGAGCAGCCTGCCCTTCGCGCTCAGCCCGGCCCAGGAGGAAGCGGCGCTGCGCAGCGCCCTGCTCCAGAGCACCGGACGCGCGCTGCTCGTCCCGGCGCCCGGTGCCGCGGACGGCCTGTCCCCGGAGAGCCGCCAGCGCGCCTGGCTCGCCGCCAATGCCGCCGCCTTCGCGCTCGAATCGGGCGCAGTGCTGGGCGAGCCGCTGACCGAGGCGCAGCGCAACGCGCTCTTTGCGCCGCTCCTCTGGTATGTCGCCCGCGAGGGGAACCTCGTCCCCGTGCTCTACCTGCCCGAGGCCTGGCGCGCCGCCGCCGCCCGCGTCGACGGCGGACTGATCGAGGGCGCCCTGGGCATCGCGCTTTCCGCCCGCACCATCGACAACACCGGCTTCGTGATCAGCGACGGCGTGCTCGACGTGCGCGCCGTCGAACTCTTCAACCGCAAGCGCAACGCCACCCTGCCCGAGACCCGCATCCCCATCGAGGGCGGCACCCTCCGCATCCGGGGCGACACGGTGCAGCCGGGCGGCTTCATGCGGGCGGCCGCCTGGCAGCTCGCCGTCGAGCGCGTGCTCTCCCGCTCCGGGGAGTTCGTGGTGAGCGGCACGGACGCCGCAGACACGGCCGCGCGCTCGGCCGCCTTCGAGCAGGCGCTGCGCGAGGAGCTGAATGAAGCCTTCGTCTTCGAGCAGGCCCAGGATCACGTCTTCCAGGAGTTCGTGCCGGCCCAGCGCAAGAAGAAGCGGGGGCTGGCCGCCGTAGCCGCCGTCGCAGCATTCGTGGTGGCCGCCTTCGTCGCGTCGACGCCGGCCTGGCTTTGAAGAGCGGCCTGGCCGGGGGGCTGACCGCCGGGGTGCAAACCTGGACCGGCAGCCTGGTCCAGCAGGAGGTGCTCCCGGCCTCGGCCAAATGGGTGATCGACCGGCTCGCCGCGGGCGCCGCCGGGCCGCTCACCGGCACGGGCTTCGGCCAGGCACTGGCGGGCAGCCTCGCCCACAGCGCGGCCGCGACCGGGGCCGGCGCCATTGGCGACGGGGCCTTCGGCCCCCCGGGCAGCGCCGGCCACACGCTCGCCCACGGGGCGCTGGCCGCCCTGGTGGCACGCGCCCGCGGCGAGGATGCGGCCGCCGCCGCCCTGGGCGCCATGAGCGAGGCGCTGCTCACCCCCACCGTGGCCGGCGCCCTCGGCCCGGACACCGATCCGCGCCTGCTCGGCACGGCCGTGCGCCTGATCGGGGCGCTGACCGCCGAGGCGGCCGGGCGCGACGGGGTGGCCGCCGTGGCCGCCGCAGGCAACGCCTTCGACAACAACTATCTCACCCAGCAGCAGAGGCAGGAGCGGGATCGCCGGCTGGCCCAGTGCCGCACCGATACGCAATGCGAAGCCATCCGCGCCGAGTTCGATGCCCTCGATCGCACGCAGGATGCGCGCGCCGTCTATTTCATCCACGTCGCCCGCACTTGCGACAGCCCCGCCCAATGTGCCTTCGCCCAGAGCGCCTTGGAGACCATCCATGCCGGAATCACCGATGCGCGCGCCGCCGGCGTTGTGCGTCCGGAAGTCGAGTCCTGGCTCAACAAATCCGGCGCGGCCCTGCAGGAAGCCGAACGCAAGCTGCTGGCGGCCAGCTGCGAGGCCAGCGCCACCTGCCGCGGCGCCACCACCCTGGCCGGCCTGGCGCTGGGCGCAGGCGCAATCGGCGGCACCGTCAAGCTGGCACAATACTGCCTCGCCAACCCGGCCACCTGCTCGGCCGTGGGTGTGGAGGCCCTGGAGGCCGTCAATGGCCTGGTCAACGCCGGGCGCATTTCGGCCGCCGGCGCCACAGCGGCCGCCGCCCGGGCCCTGGAGCAGCTGGCCCGCGAAGCCCAGCCGCGGCGGCTGGCCGAACTCGTGCGCCTGTTCGACAAGGCCGATGACGCCAACGAGCTGCGCCTGGGCGCCCGGGTCTATACTGCCACCGTCGAGAGCAACCCCGGCGGCACCGCCAAGGTCTTCGACACCGCCGCCCTGTCCGACGCCCGGTTGCAGCAGGAGGTGTTCGACTATGCAACCCAACTGGCTGGCGGGCGATCGCTTCAACCAACCAGCAAGCCCGGCGTGTTCTTCACTACGCTCGACGACGGCACCACCATCAACGTGCGCAGCCTCTCCAGCAGCCGCCTGCCCGACGGCAACCAGCCAAGGTGGACGGTGGATGTCAAGGGCATTGAGCAAGTAGAGCAAGCTGCCAACAAGAAATCGGGCACCACCTTCGAACTGAAGTTCAAATGAGGTCGCCATGATTCCAGACACCCGATTCGAAGAGATTTCAGCAAACGCGGAAACGCAGGCGCTAAATGGCATTTGGTCGCAGCTGGAATATGACACCCGCGACTTCCCAGAACGGCGCGATCTTTTCCTCTGGGTCCTCGAGCGCCTGCTGCGCGAGGGCCGGCTAAAGCTCGCCAAGCACGGCCGGTTTCTGGAAGGCTCCGTCGAGGAGCAGGTGGAGGCTTTTCGAAAGGCGTGGCCGCAGAGCGAATTGGACGCCGACAAGCGTTCTCTTCTGCCGGACGATCCACACATTGGTTCCGGAGTGGGCATGGGACTTTGGTTCTTCATGGACGACTGCCCCGGCGAAGCCGTCTGGCGGCTGCCCGACGGCAGCTTTCCGCCGCCGTGAGCCCACTCATGTGCGACACGCCGTGAGACCGCCGGTCAGCGGCCCGGCGCTCGCCGCCAACGCCGCCGCTTTCGAGCAGGCGCTGCGCGAGGAGCTGGGTGAAGCCTTCGTCTTCGAGCAGGCCCAGGCCCGAGATCGATCGCCTCAAAAACGCAGTTTCTCAACGCAAAGACGCAAAACCCTTTGTGCTCATTCCTTTGCGTCCTTCGCGCCTTTGCGTTGTGCTTTTTCTGGGATCAAGATGCATCCGCACCACCACATTCTGCGCGTCGACGACGCGCTCAGCCACCCCCATGCCTGGAGGCTCGTGCCGCCGCGCGGCTGGCCGAAGTGGCGTGTGCACTGAAGCGGCGCGGTCAGCGCGCCGTCCAACCCAGGTCCATGGCGAGGGCGGAGCCGGTGATGGCGCCGGCGGCCGGCGAGCACAGGTAGGCGACCATCTCGGCCACCTCCGCCGGCTCGATCAGGCGCTTCACCGCCGCCGGCTCCAGCATGACCTTCTCGATCACCTCCGCCTCGGGTATGCCGCGGGTGCGTGCCTGGTCGGCGATCTGGTTGTCCACCAGGGGCGTGCGCACGTAAGCCGGGCAGATGGCGTTGCAGGTGATGCCGAAGGCGCCGCCTTCCAGGGCGGCGCTGCGCGTCAGGCCGATCAGGCCGTGCTTGGCGCTGATGTAGGCCGACTTGTGAGGCGAGGCCACCAAGCCGTGGATGGAGGAGATGTTGACGATGCGCCCCCACTGCTGGCGCTTCATGGCCGGCCAGCAGTAGCGCGTGAGCAGGAAAGGGGCGGTGAGCATGACGGCGATCATCTTGTCCCAGGTGTCCTCGGGAAACTCCTCGATGGGCGCCACGTGCTGGAAGCCGGCATTGTTCACCAGCACATGCACCGTGCCGTAGCGCGCCAGGGTCTCGTCCACCAGGCGCTTGCAGTCCTCGCGCCGGGCCGAATCGCCCTGGACGAAATGCCCGCCGAGGGTTGCGGCCAGCGCCGCGCCGGCCGGGTTCACGTCGGCCACCACCACCTTCGCGCCCGCCGCCGCCAGGCGCTCCGCCACCGCCTTGCCGACGCCGCTGGCGGCGCCGGTGACGATCGCTATCTTGTCCTTGAGATGTTCATTGGCCATAGCCACTCCCTCCTGATGCGAGTATCATGTTGCACGGCAACATTCTAGCCGAAGGAGCGACCTTCATGCGCCGGCCCTGGCGCCGACGGTCACCACTGCCTGGACCAGCTCGGCCACGGAGCGCACGTTCATCTTCTCCATGACCCGGGCGCGGTGCACCTCGACAGTCTTGATGCTGATGTTGAGGGCGTCGGCGATCTGCTTGTTGAGCTTGCCGGCGATGATCAGGTCGAGCACCTCGCGCTCGCGCTCGGTGAGGCTGGCCAGGCGCCGGGCCGCCTCCAGCTCCTGGCGCCGGCGCTCGCGGCCCGCCCGGTCGAGGCTCAGGCAGTGCTCGATCAGGCGCAGCATGTCCTTGTCGTTGAACGGCTTCTCGATGAAGTCGGCGGCGCCCTTCTTGAGCGCCGCCACCGCCATGGGCACGTCGCCGTGCCCGGTGATGAAGATCACGGGCAGGGTCGAGCGCAGGGCGTGCAGCTTCTCGTACAGCTCCAGCCCGCTCATGCCGGGCATGCGTACGTCCAGCACCAGGCAGCCGGCCATGTCGCTGCGGTAGGCTGCGAGAAAACTCTCGGCCGAGGCGAAGGCTTCCACCTTGAAGCCCTGGGATTCCACCAGCCACACCAGGGAATCACGCATGGCCTCGTCGTCGTCCACCACATAGACGCGCTGCTCGATCCTGGACGCTTCGATTGCCACGATCAGCCCTCCACCGGCAAAGTGAATCGGAACACGCTCCCGCGCGGCGCGTTGGGCTGGGCCCACAGGCGCCCGCCGTGAAACTCGATGATGGAGCGGCAGATGTTGAGCCCCATGCCCATGCCTTCCGTCTTGGTGGTGTAGAAGGGGGAGAACAGCTTGTCCGCCTGCTCCGGATCGATGCCGTGGCCGCGGTCGGCGACGGCCACCTCGATCATGCTGCCGCCGTTCAGGCCGGCCGATACCGCTACCTGCCTGTCCTCCGCCGCCGTCTCGTGCATGGCCTCGATGCCGTTTTTCACCAGGTTGAGCATCACCTGCTCGATCATGATTTTATCCGCGTAAACGCAGGGCAGGTCGCCGGGGAGGTCGAGCTTGATGGCCACCCCCGCCTTGCGCGCCTCGATGTCGGCGAAGCCCATGGCTTCCTCCATGATGTCCGCCAGACGCACCGGCGCGCGGTTGGGTTCGCTCTTGCGCACGAACTCGCGCATGCGGCGGATGATCTTGCCCGCCCGCTCCGCCTGGAAGCTGGCCTTCTGCATGGCCGCCAGCAGGTCCTCCGGGCGGTATTCGCCCGACTGCAGGCGGTTGACCGAACCCATGCAGTAGTTGGCGATGGCCGACAGGGGCTGGTTCAGCTCGTGGGCCAGGCTGGAGGCCATCTCGCCCATGGTGATCAGGCGCGAGGTCTGCTCCAGGCGCTCCTGCTGCTGCAGGCTGACCTCCTCGGCGAGCTTGCGGTCGGTGATGTCGGTGGCGATCTCCATGCGCACCACGCGCCCGTCCACCCAGCGGATGGCGCGCACCCGCAGGTGGTACCAGTGGCCGTTCTGGCTGTTGCGCAGCTCGCCGTCGAACAGCTCGCGCGGCAGCTCGTCGGCCGCCAGTTTGCGCGGGTCCGCCAGCAGCGCCGCCGGGTTGGGGCGGCAGGCGCCCGCCACGTCGGCGTCGCGGCGACCGATGGCATCGAAGCCGTAGATGCTCTTGAAGGCGCGGTTGGCGAACAGGATCTCGTCGTTGTGCACGTCGGCCACGCATACGGCGGCATCCAGCCCCTCCAGCACGGCGACGAAGCGCTGGTGCGAAGCCTCCAGCTCGGCGCGGGCGCGCTTGGGTTCGGTGATGTCGACCATGGAGCCCATCCAGCCCATCTGGCGGCCGTCGGCATCGATGAGGGGCGAGATGAACATGCGCGCATCGACGCGCTCGCCGTTCTTGCGCTTGATGTGGGTCTCGACGCCGGTGCGCGGAATCTCGCCCCTGAGGGTCTGCTCCCACAACTGCCAGATGCGCTCCAGGTTGTCGTCGTCCCAATAGGGGAAAGGCGGCTTGGTCCCGATCAGTTCCTGCGCCGACCAGCCCACCATGTCGCAGAAGGCCGGGTTTACGTAGATGATGCGCCCTTCCATGTCCACGGCGCGCAGACCGGTGGTCACCGACTCCTCCATGGCCTTGCGGAAGGCGTACTCGGTGCGCATCGCCTCCTCCGTGCGCTTGCGCTCGGTGATGTCGTGGGCCACGGCGTAGAGCAGTTGCTCCTCGATCACCGGGTTCACGTTCCATTCCAGCCACTTGTAGCTGCCGTCGGCGCACCGGTAGCGGTTTTCGAAGTTGATGGAAGGCTCGCCGCGGGCGAGCTTGCGCACCTCGTCCATGGTCGCCGCCATGTCGTCGGGATGGACGAAGTCGAATATCGTCTTGCCGCGCTGGTCGTCCGGGCCGTAGCCCAGCACCCGCTCGAAGGCGGGATTGGCGCGCACCATGCTGCCGTCCAGGCCGACGATGCACAGGATGTCCAGGGACAGGTTGAACAGCCGGTCGCGCTCCCGCTCCGCCTGCTGGCGCCGGCGCACGTGGGCGGTGAGCGCCCACAGGCTCCACACCATGAGCATGGCCAGCCCGACGATCAGCAGGATCTGCATCTCGCCGCCGAGCCCCGATTCCTCCTTGTAGGCGGACACGCGCAGGCGTACCCCATGGCCCGGCGGATCGAGATAGACCACGTCGGAGCGCTCCGTCTCGTAGTCGATGGTGGAGTTGGTGCCCAGCACCTGGTACTGGCCTTCCAGCACCAGCCGGTACTTGCCGCTAAACCAGGAGGGCGCCAGGTGCTCGAGCAGGGTGCCGGCGGTATAGACGCCGACGATCGCCCCCAGGGATTCGCGGTTGCGGCTCACCGGCACGTACACTTCGATGGCCACCTCGCCCCCGGCACCGGTAATGGGCGCGCTATAGGCCGGCAGCCCGGTCTGCTGGGCGCGCTGGTAGGCAGCCACCTGCTCCGGCGCGCCGAACTTGTCGCCGCTGGTGCGCGTGGTGGTCTCGAAGGGGGCGGCCCAGCGCACCACCTGGTCGGCATCGATCCAGACGATGTTGGTCAGGTCGGGGTTGTTGGCCACATACTGGGTGGCGCGGATCTGGAAGTTGTCCTGGTCCAGCGTGCCCTCGACGATCTCCCTGGCCAGGAGCTGCAGGAATTCCTGGTTGGTGATGAGATGGGTGCGGATGGTCTGCTCGGCCCACTGGATGTCCCGCACCAGGGCGCTGCGCTGGGCGTCGTTTTCGTAGCGCTGCAGCACCAGCAGCAGGCCGAACAGCACGCCGATGAACAGGAACAGCACGACGTTGGGCACCGCCCAGACCCAGCTGGGGGTGACGCGGCGTGGCCGCGGCGGGGGAAGCGTTGCGGCCGGATTCAAGCGGGAACCGTCCATGGCTCTATGCTGCTCCGATTACAGCGGCGAGGGCTACGGGGCGGATATTAGGGTTTTCCCTAGCGCTGCGCCCCGGCGCCGCGTGAAACCGGGCGAGGCCGGATGCCCCGATATTTGCTATCGTGTACCCCCGCTTTACGCTAAGCCCATGTCCGCGCTGCGTTTCCGCCTGCTGTTCCTGCTCCTGCTACCGGCGCTGGCCGCGGCCGCCGAGCCCATCAAGATCGGGCTGACCGGGGCCTTCACCGGCGGCTCCGCGCCCATGGGGATTGCCATGCGCCAGGGCGTGCTCCTGGCACTGGACGAGATCAACCGCGACGGCGGCGTGCTGGGGCGTCCCCTGGCGCTGGTGGAGCGGGACGACCAGGCGCGCCCCGAACTGGGCCCGCGCATCGCCCGGGACCTGATCAAGCGCGAGAAGGTGGCGGCGGTGGTGGGTTTCGTCAACACCGGCGTGGCCCTGGCGAGCCAGCGCTACTACCAGGAAGCGCGCATCCCGGTGATGAACGCCGTGGCCACCGGCTCGCTCATCACGCGCCAGTTCCTGCCGCCGCGCCATCCCGACAACTACATCTTCCGCGTCTCCGCCAGCGACACCATCCAGGCGGAGATGATCGTGCACGAGGCGGTGGACGTGCGCCGCCTGGCGCGGCTGGCGATCTTCGCCGACACCACCAACTACGGCCAGATGGGGCGCGAGGACCTGGAAAAGGCGCTGGCGCGGCGCGGCGTGAAGCCGGTGCTGGTGGAGCGCTTCCAACTGCGCCAGAACGATTTCGTGGCGCGTCTGCAGAAAGCACGCAAGGCCGGCGCCGAGGCCATCCTCACCTACGGCATCGGACCGGAGCTGGCGGAGATCGCCAACGGCATGGCGCGCCTGGGCTGGCGCGTGCCGCTCATCGGCAGTTGGACCCTGTCCATGTCGAACTTCATCGACAACGCGGGGCCCAACGGCGAGGGCGCCACCATGCCCCAGACCTTCATCCAGCAGGGCGACACGCCGCGCCGGCGCGCCTTCATCGAAGCCTATCAGAAGAAGTTCCGCGTCACGCGCATGCCCTCGCCGCCGGCGGTGGCCCAGGGCTATGACGCCATGGTGCTGCTGGCGGCGGCCATCCGCCAGGCCGGTTCCACCGACGGTGCGCAAATACGCGACGCCCTGGAAAACCTGATCGAGCCTGTGGCCGGCGCCATCACCGTCTATTGGCGCCCGTTCACCCGAAGCAACCATGAGGCGATCGACGCCCGGATGCCCGTCATGGGCGTGGTGAAGAACGGCATCGTGGTCATGGCCACCCCTGCCGACAATCCGGTGCCCGCCGGCAACGTAGTGATTCCCTGATGGCGGCCCGCCGCTTCGGGTAAACCCATATTTGCGCGCACCGCACCGCTTCGTATCCTGCCCTCAGGAATGACGGGCGGGCCGCCGGCGCCGCGCCTGTCCCGCCCGTCGAGCCTCTGGAGGAGACATGCGCAAATTTCTTGCCGCGGCGGCGGTGGCGGTCGCCTTCGCCGCCGGTGCCGACGAGCACGCGCCGAGCATCAAGATCGGCGTCATCGGCCCATTCACCGGCGGCTCCAGCTCCATGGGACTGTCCATGCGCAACGGCGTGCGCCTTGCCGCCCGGGAGATCAACGGGCAGGGCGGCGTGCTGGGCCGGTCAATCGAACTGGTGGAGCGCGACGACGAGGCCAGCCCGGAGAAGGGCGTGCAGGTGGCCAGAGAGCTGGTGAAGGAAAAAGTGGCGGCCGTGGTCGGCTTCATCAACACGGGTGTCGCCCTGGCGGCACAGAAACACTTCCAGGATGCCAGGATCCCGGTGCTCACCAACGTCTCCTCCGGCGCCATTCTCACGCGCCAGTTCCTGCCGCCCCGTTATCCCGACAACTATATCTTCCGCAACTCGGCGAGCGATGCCGTCCAGGCGGAAATGGTGGTGCGCGAGGCAATCGAGCGGCGCAAGTTCAGGAAGGTGGCGATCCTCGCCGACGTCACCGCCTACGGCCAACAGGGCAGGGAGCTGATGGAAAAGGCACTGGCGGGCCGCGGCATCACGCCGGTGGCCATCGAACGGTTCAAGATCGGCGAGGCCGACATGAGCGCCCAACTGGAACGGGCGCGCCGGGCGGGCGCCGAAGTGCTGCTGGGCTGGGGCAGCGGCCCGGAGCTGGCGGCCATCGCCAGCGGGCGCGCGCGCCTGGGCTGGAAAGTGCCCATCGTAGGCGGCTGGACCCTGTCCCTAGACAACTTCATCACCCGGGCGGGCGCCAACGGCAACGGCGCGCGCATGCCCCAGACCTTCATCGCGGAACCCACCACCTCGCGCCATGCCGCTTTCATCGCCAATTATCTCGACACCTACAAGGTGCAGCGCATCCCCTCGGCGGTATCCGCCGCCCAGGGTTACGACTCGCTGCTTCTCGTCGCGGCGGCGATCCGGCAGGCGCACAGCACCGAAGGTCCGAAGATCCACGCGGCGCTCGAAGATCTCAAAGAGCGGGTGGAAGGCATCGTCGCCACCTACGAGCGCCCGTTCACCAGGCAGGACCACGAAGCCATCGCCGCCGACATGGTGGTCACCGGCGAAGTGCGCGACGGCGTCGTCACCTACGCCTACAAGGAGGACGAGAAAGCGGCCAGCATCGGCCGCAAGCGCGGCAACTGAGCGTGCCGCGCCCGGCCTGCACTTCCTCCAGGGGAAAACCGGAGTAGATCTCCTTCATCCCGGGCAGGGCGCGCAGCACGGCGCGCGAAACGGCCCAGGGCGCCGTTTCGCCTTGCGGTCTTCCTCTATTGCGCATACCGGGATTTAGTTTTAACATACGAAATAAACGAGCTAGGCGGGGCTATGGCTTCGTATTAAGCTCTTTTTCGATCCCACCGCCACCAGCGGACATCAGAAGCCTGCTTCACGAGAGGAGACCGTATCATGTCAGCAGTGCCCATCCCTTCCCTCCACGCCGATCCCGACGCCCAGGAAACCCAGGAATGGCTCGACGCCCTGGAAGCCATCGTCGAGCAGGAGGGACCGGAACGCGCCCACTACCTGATCGAAAGGCAGATCGAGCTGGCCCGCGCCTCGGGCATCAACATCCCCTACTCCGCCAACACCGCCTACGTCAACACCATCCCGCCGGACCAGGAAGCCCGCTCCCCCGGCAATCACGAGCTGGAGCACCGCATCCGCTCCTATGCCCGCTGGAACGCCGTGGCCATGGTGCTCAAGGCCAACAAGGGCGACTCCAACCTGGGCGGTCATATCGCCAGCTACGCCTCGTCGGCCACCCTCTATGACGTGGGCTTCAACCATTTCTGGCATGCCCCGTCGGAAAACCATGGTGGTGACATGGTGTTGTTCCAGGGGCACTCGGCGCCCGGCGTCTATGCCCGCGCCTTCATGCTGGGGCGGCTCACGGAAGAGCAGATGGACAACTTCCGGCGCGAGGTGGACGGCAAGGGGCTGTCCTCCTATCCCCATCCCTGGCTGATGCCCGATTTCTGGCAGTTCCCCACCGTGTCCATGGGCCTGGGTCCCATCCAGGCGATCTACCAGGCGCGCTTCATGAAGTACCTGCACGACCGGGGCATCATCGACATGGGCAGCCGCAAGGTGTGGTGCTTCCTGGGCGATGGCGAGGTGGACGAGCCCGAATCCCTGGGCGCCATCGGCCTGGCGGCGCGCGAGGGGCTGGACAACCTGATCTTCGTGATCAACTGCAACCTGCAGCGCCTGGACGGCCCGGTGCGCGGCAACGGCAAGATCATCCAGGAGCTGGAGGCGGAGTTCCGCGGCGCCGGCTGGAACGTGATCAAGGTGATCTGGGGCAGCTACTGGGATCCGCTGCTCGCCCGCGACGGCACCGGCCGCCTGCGCCAACTGATGATGGAAACCGTCGACGGGGAGTACCAGAACTGCAAGGCCTTCGGCGGCGCCTACACGCGCGAACATTTCTTCGGCAAGTACCCGGAGACCGCCGCGCTGGTGGCCAACCTCAGCGACGAGGACATCTGGCGCCTGAACCGCGGCGGCCACGACCCGCACAAGGTGTACGCCGCCTACCACGCCGCGGTGCACACCACCGGCATGCCCACCGTGATCCTGGCCAAGACCGTCAAGGGCTACGGCATGGGCGCGGCCGGCGAGGCGCTCAACCCCACCCACCAGACCAAGAAGCTCGACGACGAGGCGATCCGCGCCTTCCGCGACCGCTTCCAGATCCCGGTCAGCGATGAGCAGCTCAAGGATGGCCAGGTGCCGTTCTACCACCCCGGTGAAAAGTCGCCCGAGGTGGAATACATGCTCGAGCGCCGCCGCGCCCTCGGCGGCTTCCTGCCGCAGCGCCGGCGCAAGGCCACCCAGGCGCTGGAAGTGCCGAAGCTCGACGCCTTCGAGCGCCTGCTCAAGAGCAGCGGCGAGCGCGAGATCAGCACCACCATGGCGTTCGTGCAGGCGCTCAACATCGTCCTGCGCGACAAGCAGGTCGGCCCGCGCTGCGTGCCGATCGTGGCCGACGAGGCCCGCACCTTCGGCATGGAGGGGCTGTTCCGCCAGCTCGGCATCTATTCGCCGCAGGGGCAGAAGTACAAGCCGGTGGACCGGGACCAGTTGATGTACTACCGCGAGGATGCGGCCGGCCAGGTGCTGGAGGAAGGCATCACCGAGGCCGGCGCATTCGCCTCGTGGATGGCGGCAGCCACCAGCTACAGCACCAACGACCTGCCGATGCTGCCGTTCTACATCTACTACTCGATGTTCGGCTTCCAGCGCATCGGCGACTCGGCCTGGCAGGCCGCCGACATGCGTGCGCGCGGCTTCCTGCTCGGCGCCACCGCCGGCCGCACCACCCTCAACGGCGAGGGCCTGCAGCACGAGGACGGCCACTCGCACCTGCTCGCCGGCGCCATCCCCAACTGCCGCGCCTACGACCCCACCTTCGCCTACGAGGTGGCGGTGATCCTGCAGCACGGAATGCAGCGCATGCTCGCCGAACAGCGCGACGAGTACTTCTACATCACCCTGATGAACGAGAACTACGCGCACCCCGACATGCCGGAGGGCGCGCAGGACGGGATCATCAAGGGCATGTACCTGCTCAGGGACGCCGGCAAGCCGAAGAAGGGCGAGCT
>DYIB01000039.1 GCA_020723855.1 Uliginosibacterium gangwonense | reverse complement strand
CGCCGGTCAGGTCCTGTCCCAGTCGGTGCTGCGCGTTGAAGGTGGCGGCCAGGCCCAGCGCCACCCGCCCCAGCGCGCTCTGGGCCGGGTCCAGCGTTTCGTTGCGGAAGGCGAGCAGCCCGCCCAGCTTGCCGCCGGCAAGCAGCGACTCCTGCAGCCGCACGGTGCCCGCCGCGGTGACATAGCCGACCGTGATGCGGGTGGGATCGAACAGGTCCTGGGCGGCCGCGAGCTCGAAGGATTGGGCGCCCACCACCATGGGCTGGCCGTTGCCGATGAAGACATTGACCGAGCCGTCGTCCTGCACGCTGGTGCTGGTGCGTACCAGCTTGTTGAGGTCGCCCAGCAGGCGGTCGCGCTGGTCCAACAGGTCATTGGGCGGCGTATTCTGGCCGGCCGCCTGGGCCAGGACGATGCGGTTGTTGAGGGACGCGATTCTCCCGGCCATGGAATTGACTTCGCTGATGGCGGCCGTGAGTTGGGAGTTGACGCCGGCGCGTATCTCCTCCAGCCGGCTGTCCAGGGCCCGGAAGCGCGTCGTCAGCGCCGTGGCCGAGGACAGCATGGACTGGCGCGAGGGGATCGAGGCGGGGTTCGCCGCCACATCGGCGACGCCGCGGAAGAAGGCCTGCAGCGCCGGGGACAGTCCGCTCGCCGGGTCCGCCAGCAGGTTGTCGATCTGCTGGATCTCGCCGGAATAGGCTTCGAGCTGGGCGGCGGTGGTCTGGGCGCTCATCACTTGGCTCGCCAGGAACTGGCTATAGACGCGCTTGACGGTGTCGACGCTGGTGCCCTGGCCGAGGTAGCCGGAGCCGGTGAGCTGGGCGATGTTGGTGCTCTGGACGATCTGCTGGCGGCTGAAGCCGGGGGTGGCGGCGTTGGCGATGTTGTGGCCGGTGGTGACCAGCCCCATCTGCGCCGCGTTCAGTCCCGTCACCCCGATCGATAATACGCTGCTGCCCATGTCGTCCGTCCTCTCGGTTCCTTATCGGCACCATTGCGCCATTCTTAACCCGCCAGCCCCATGCGCAGGGCGTCCGAGCCGATGACGCGCGTGAGCTTGTCGGCGTACATGGGATCGCTGGCATAGCCGGCACGCGCCAGGCCGCGGGCGAAGGCCGCCGGGTCCTGGCTGCCCAGCACCTCGGCATAGCGCGGGCTGCCCGTGAGCAGGCGCGCGTAGTCGTGGAACGCCTCGCCATAGGAGGCGTAGGCGCGGAAGCGTTCGGTGCGGCTGACCGCCCGGCCGTTTTCGAACTCGGTGGTGGCCGCCTCCACGGTGGCGCCGCTCCAGCCGCGTCCGGCCTTGATGCCGAACAGGTTGTGGCTGGGACGCCCGTCCGCCAGCCGCGGCTCGTGCCGCCCCCAGCCCGTCTCCAGCGCCGCGTGGGCGATCATGAAATGGGGCGGGATGCCCGTGGCGCGGCTCGCCTCCAGGGCGTGGGGCCACAGGCGGTCGATGAATTCGCGCACGTGGGGCGGGGCGCCGTTCTCCTTCTCCCCCACCGCGGTGGGGGAGAGGGGGCGAGTCTGCGCTGGAACCTGGGGCATAGGTGGAAACTCCGGGATTCCCGCGATCGCGCCGCCCGCCTTCTCCGGCAGACCGCGGGCAAGCTGCCGCTCCATGAGCGCCGCCAGCCCCGTGGCGCCGCGCGCCGCCAGGGTCTGGGCCAGTTGCTGGTCCAGCATCTGCATGTAGAAGCGGCCCTGTTCGCCGTCCGTCAGGCCACTTTGCGGCGTGGCCTCGCGCATGGCCTTGAGCACCATCTGCAGGAACACCGCCTCGAACTGCTGTGCCGCGCTCTTCAGCGCCGCGCGCGGGTCTTCCCGCGCCTGGCGCTTCACGGCCTCCAGGCCGGTGGCGTCGATGGCGAGCTGGCCCGGGACGGAAGGCACGGTCATGGTTAGCCCGGATTTTTCACGAGGGTCGCGGATGATCGCGCCGGGATCGGACCGATCCGGGCGAGCGCTGGAGCGAGGAACGTAGTGGTGACTACGTTCCGAGCGAAGCGCCGGCCGGGCGGTTCGAGACCAAGCGAGCGCCGCGACAGCGAGCGCCCGGACACACTTTGTAGCGATGCGCTGTCGCCTGCAATACAGCATGTAGCAACGATTTCGGTCATGATAAGCGAGCGCCTTGTGAAAAATCCGGGCTAAATGATCTCCAGTTCGGCGCGCAGCGCGCCGGCCGCCTTCATGGCCTGGAGGATGGCGATGAGGTCCTGGGGATTGGCGCCGATGGCGTTGAGGGCCTTGACCACCTCGGCAAGCGACGCCCCCTTCACGGTCATGAGCGCCCCGCCCTCCTGGCGCACGTCGATCTGTGCCCGCTCGGTCACCACCGTCTGTCCCTGGGACAGGGGCGCGGGCTGGCTCACGGCCGGCTCGGAGCTCACGGTCACCGACAGATTGCCGTGGGCCACGGCGACGGTGTCGATGGTCACCGCCTGGTTCATCACCACGGAGCCGGTGCGGCCGTTGACGATCACCTTGGCGGCGGTCTGCACCGGTTGCACCTCCAGGTTCTCGATGCGCCCGAGGAAGGCCACGCGCTCGTCCGGGTCGAGGGGCGCCGTGACGCGGATGCGACGGCCGTCGTCGGCGCGCGCCGTGCCGGAACCCAGGGCGCGGTTGATGGCATCGACCACCCGCTGGGTGGTGCCGAAGTCCGTGGCGTTCATCTCCAGGAACACGTACTCGCCCTCGCCCAGGGGCGTGGGCACGGCGCGCTCCACCGTGGCGCCGGCGGCGATGCGGCCCACCGAGAGATGGTTCACCTGCACGCTGGAGCCGGCTGCCTGGGCGCCGATGCCGCCGACGAAGACATTGCCCTGGGCGATGGCATAGACACCGCCGTCGGCGCCCTTGAGGGGCGTCATGAGCAGGGTGCCGCCGCGCAACGACTTGGCGTTGCCCATGGAGGATACGGTGACGTCGATGCGCTGGCCGGGACGGGCGAAGGGCGGCAGGTTGGCCGTGACCATGACCGCCGCCACGTTTTTCAATTGCAGGCTGGTGCCGGGCGGTAACGTCACGCCCATGTTGCCCAGCATGTTGATGATGCTCTGTACCGTGAAGGGCGTCTGGGTGGTCTGGTCGCCGCTGCCGTCCAGGCCCACCACCAGGCCGTAGCCGATCAACTGGTTCACCCGCACGCCCTGCACCGAAGCGAGATCCTTGATGCGCTCGGCCTGGGCGCCCAGCGAAGCCGCCGACAGCGCCAGAGCGAGCATGACCAGCCGCGCCCACCTCATGTTCTTCTCCTCACCCCTCACGCCTCACCCCTCACTAGAAAGGCAGGAAACTCAGGAAAAACCGCCCCAGCCAGCCCATCACCTGGGCCGAGTCGATATAGCCATTCTGCTTGTACTCGATGCGCGCATCCGCCACCTGGGTCGATTGCACCGCGTTGGCGGCGGTGATGTGGATGGGATTGACGACACCGGAAAAGCGGATGAACTCCTCGCCCTGGTTGATCGCCACCAGCTTTTCGCCCGACACCAGCAGGTTGCCGTTGGGCAGCACCTCGATCACCGTCACGGTGATGGTGCCGGTGAAGGTGTTGTTGGCCGCCGACTCGCCCTTGCCGGAGAATTTGTTGTCGTCGTCTGCCTTCAGCGTCAGCCCCTGCACGCTCTTGCCCGGCAGGCCAACGATGGTCGGCACCGACACATCCATGGTGTGGGTGCGCTCGGCGGAACTGTTCGATTTCTTCGTTGCGGCGCTCTTCTCGACGATGTTGATGGTGAGAGTGTCGCCGACCATGCGCGCGCGCCGGTCCTCGAACAGCGGCCGCACATGTCCCACCTGGTAGATGGCGCCGTTGCTCTGGTTGGCCTGCGGCATGGGCTGGGGCCGCGCCGTCATGGGTTGATGCACCGCCGTCGGCGGCGTGCTGGCGCATGCCGCCGCGAGCGCCGGAACTACCGCAATGGCCCAAATCCGCCGCATGCGTCTCTCCTCACTCCCACATCACAGTTGCGCCAGCCGCCCCAGCATCGAATCCGACGTCTGAATGGCGCGCGAGTTGATCTCGTAGGCGCGCTGGGTCTGGATCAGGTTCACCAGTTCCTCCACCACGTTCACGTTGGAGGTCTCCACGTAGTTCTGGTTGAGCAGCCCGGCGCCGTTGGTGCCCGGGGTATTGGGCGTTGCCGTGCCGCTGGAGGCCGTTTCCAGATACAAGTTTTGCCCTATGCCCTGCAGGCCACCGGGATTGACGAAAGTGGCGAGCTGGATCTGGCCGATCTGCACCGGCGCGGGCGAGCCGGGCTGCAGCACCGTCACCACGCCGTCGGCTCCGATGGTGACCGACAGGGCGTTGGAAGGAATGGTGATGGAGGGCTGCAGGGTATAGCCGTTGGAAGTGACGATCTGGCCCTGGCTGTCCTTCTGGAAGGCGCCGTCGCGGGTGTAAGCGGTGGTGCCGTCGGGCAACTGGATCTGGAAGTAGCCCGGCCCCTGGATGGCCACGTCCAGCGCATTGCCCGTCTGCACCAGATTGCCCTGGGTGTGGATGCGCTCCGTGGCCACGGTACGCACGCCGGTACCCAGTTGCAGGCCCGAGGGAATCTGGGTCTGGGCCGAGCTCGAGGCGCCCGGCTGGCGCAGCGTCTGGTACAGCAGGTCCTCGAACACCGCGCGCGCGCGCTTGAAGCCGTTGGTGCTGACGTTGGCCAGGTTGTTGGAGGTGACGTCGAGCTGGGTCTGCTGGGCGTCCAGCCCGGTGCGGGCGATCCACAGGGAGCGAATCATGGTCGATATCCTTGTCTAGCGCGCGCCGGCGAGCAGTTGCTGCGCCTGGCGGTCGTTGGCTTCCGCATTCTGCAGGAGCTTGGTCTGCACTTCGAACTGGCGGGCGGCGGCGATCATGCCCACCAATTGGTCCACCACATTGACGTTGCTGCCTTCCAGGTAGCCTTCCGCCAAGGTGACGTTGGCATCGGCGGGAGCGGCGCCGCCGTCGCGCAGGCGGAACAGGCCGTCGGCGCCGCGCACCAGTCGATCCTCGGGCGGGTTTACCAGCTTGATCGTGCCGATCTGGATGACGGCGTTCTGGGCACCCGAGGACGGCTTGAGCGACACGGTGCCGTCGCGGCCGATGGTGATTTCGTTGTCGGGCGGAATGGTGATGGTACCGCCGTCGGCCGCGACGGGGATGCCGTTGCGCGTCTGCAGCACGCCGTTGACGCTGATCTCCAGGCTGCCGTTGCGCGTGTAGGCCTCGGCTCCGTCGGGCAGCGACAGGGCGATCCAGCCCTTGCCCAGCACCGCCACGTCCAGGGGACGACCGGTGTGCTGCACCGGCCCCGCCGACAAGTCGGCGCCCACGGACACGTCCACCGCGAAGGCACGGCTGGGCAGCGCTTCGGAGCGCACCGGCACGGCGCGCAGGCGCTGCTCCTCGGCCTTGTAGCCGGTGGTGGTGGCATTGGCCAGGTTGTGGGCAATGGCGGCCTGGCGCTCGAACAGCCACTTGGCCCCGGTCATCGCGGTGTAGATCAGTTTGTCCATTTGAGTCGGTGACGGGTGACGGGTGACGGGTGACGGGGGCGCGAGATCGGTCTTGTCACTCGTCACCCGTCACTCGTCACCGCTTCATCTCAAATTCACGATGGTCTGCAGGATCGCATCCTGGGTCTTGATGGACTGGGCGTTGGCCTGGTAGTTGCGCTGGGCGGTGATCATGGCCACCAGTTCCGCGGTCAGGTCCACGTTCGCCGTCTCCACCGCGGCCGACTGCAGCACGCCCAGGTTGCTCGCACCGGGAGTGTTGACCAGGGGTGGTCCGGAAGTGGCGGTCTCCGCCCACTGGTTGCCGCCCAGGGCCTGCAAGCCGTTGGGGTTGTTGAAATTGACCAGTACCACCTGGCCCAGGTCGCGGTTCAGGCCGTTGCTGTAGCGGCCCTGGATGACGCCGTCGGCGGCAACGGTGATGCCGGTGAGACGGCCCGAAGCGTAGCCGTTCTGGGTGATGCTGTTCACGCCGAAGGCGCTGCCGAACTGGGTGGCAGCCGTGAGGTCGAGAGTGAAATTGAGGGCCGCCGCGCCGGTGCCCAGGGTGGCCGCCGGAATGGCGAAGGTGGTGGTGCCGCCGGCGCTCACGTTGCCCGCGGTGTCGAAGCCGATGGTGGTACCCGTGGCCGAGGCCGTGATGTCCGTGCCGTTCAGGCCGTAGGCGATGTTCCAGGCGTTGGACGCGCTCTTCTGGAAGTAGATGGTCAGGGTGTGGGCCACGCCGAGCGAGTCGTACACCGTGGCGGCGGTGGACACGTTGTAGGTGGTCGGGTCATTGATGTCGATGGCGCCGGCGATCACGGACTCGCGCGAATCCAGGTTCAGGCTCATGTCCATGGTGGTGGTGGCCGAGGGGTCCAGGTCGGCGCGGTTGATCCGGATCTCCACCGGGCTCGACTGCAGGATCTGGCCGGCGGCGTTGGCCGCGTAGCCGGTCAGGCGATAGCCCTGGCCATTGACGATGTAGTTGTCCTTGTCGATGAGGAACTGGCCGTTGCGCGTGTAGGTGATGGCGCCGTCGTTGCTCATGCGGAAGAAGCCGGGGCCATTGATGGCGATGTCCAGCGGGTTGTTGGTCACTTCGATGTTGCCCTGGGTGAACTGCTGGACCACGGCGCTGATCTGGGTGCCGATGCCGATCTGCTCCGCGCCGCCGCCGGTGAGTGCCGAGGCGAACACGTCGGCGAACTGGGCCTGGGATGCCTTGAAGCCCACCGTGCCCGCGTTCGCCACGTTGTTGCTGATGGCGTTCAGGGCCTTGGCCGCCCCGTTCAGTCCGCTCAGTCCTTGCTGGAAGCTCATGGTCGCCCTCCTGGATCAAATGATTTCCCGCACGTCGTCCAGCTTGAAGCTGCCGAGCAGGCCCACGTTCAAGGCGATGCCGCCGCCGTTGCGCGATACGCTCGACACCACGCCGAACTGCAGCGCCGTGGTCTTGACCTCGTTGTTGCCCTGGCGCGCCTTCACCGAGATGGTGTAGGCGCCTTCGGCCGCCGGCACGCCGGCATCGGTCTTGCCGTCCCAGGTGAAGCTGTGGCTGCCGGCGGCGCGCGCGCCCAGGTCGAGAGTGCGGATGGCAATGCCGTTGGCATCCTTGATGGTGACCGTCACGGAATCGGCCGGCCCTTCCAGTTCGACGCCGCCCAGGGCCACGCCGTTGGCCATGGCCAGGCCGCTGCCCGGCACCAGCACGCCGCGGCCGACCAGGGCCGCGGCCTGCATCGCCTGGCCCTTGTCGGCGCTTTCGGTGAGCGCCTTGAGGGTGGCGTTGAGCCGCTCGATGCCGTCCACGGTGCTGATCTGGGCCAGTTGGGACGTCATCTGCTGGTTGTCCATGGGGTTGAGGGGGTCCTGGTTCTTGAGCTGGGTCACCAGCAGCTTGAGGAAGCGGTCCTGGGGATCGGTTTCCTTGGACTTGGCCTGCTCGCGCGCCGCGTTCAGCGTGGCGAACAGGTTGTCGGCGGTGGTGCTCTGCACGGCAGCCATGACGGTTCCCTTCATTGTCCGAGAGCGAGAGTACGCAGCATCAGCGTCTTCGCCGTGTTCATCATCTCGACGTTGTTCTGGTAGGCGCGCGAGGCGGAGATCATGTTCACCATCTCCTCCACCACGTTCACGTTGGACATGGCCACATAGCCCCGCTCGTCGGCGGCCGGGTTGCCCGGCTCGTACACCAGGCGCGGCGGCGCCGCATCCTCCACCACACCCACCACGCGCACGCCCGCCGCCTGGCTGCCGTTGACCGGCTGGGCCGCGAACACCACCTGCTTGGCGCGATAGGGCTTGCCATCGCCGCCAGTCACGCTGTCGGCGTTGGCCAGATTGCTGGCGACGGTGTTGAGCCGCACCGACTGGGCGGTGAGCGCGGAACCGGCGATCTGGAATACATTGAACAGGCTCATCCCTTCCCCCTCATTGGCCCTGAATGGCCGTCTGCAGGGTGCGCAGCAGGCCGTTGATGAACGTGAGACTCGCTTCGTACTGGATGGCGTTCTCGGCGAACTGGGCGCGCTCCACGTCCAGGTCCACCGTGTTGCCGTCCACGCTCGACTGGGTCTCGCCGCGGTAGAGCAGCGGCCCGCCGAAGTTCGCATGGGAAACCGCCGGCAGGTGGCGCGGGGCTGTCCTGGCGAGAGCCAGGGAGCCGCCGCGCCCGCCGAGGGCTCCTTGCAAGGTAGCCTTGAAATCCAGGTCGCGGGCCTTGAAGTGGGGCGTGTCCGCGTTGGCGATGTTGGCGGCGAGGATCTCCTGGCGCTGGGCGCGCAGGCGCAGCGCCGTCTGGTGGAAGCGCAGCGGATCGTCCAGCCGGTAGATCATCGCTTTGTCGCTCATGAAGCCAATCCCGCACATGAAGTCGTCGTTGCGCTACCTGCATCATCCATGCCAGCCATCCTAGTCCTGCCGCTCGAGCCCCCAAACGGCGAAAACCAAGGGAAAATCGCACCATTCCTGCCACCATGGCGGCAGCCCTTGTCGGCCGGCGGCAATTTTTGCCGCGGGGCGGCAAGCGAACCGAGGCTGATTCTCTTGCTCCAACGCCCTGCCCATGGTTGAATCGGGGCACTACCGTGACGGACATGAAAATGCGGCTGGCGAAGCGAATTGCATTCCTCCTTGTGCCGGCGCTGTTCCCGGCGTCGGTTTCGGCGCGCCAGGAGCCGGCAGAAGTGAAGCGCGTGGTGGAGGACTTCCTGCGGATACAGACCAAGGGCCTGCCGGGAGCGGTGAGCTTCACCGTCGGCGCCATCGACCCCAACAACAACCTCACGCCCTGCCCGGCCCTGGAAGCCTTCACCAATGCCGGCAGCCGCCCCTGGGGACGCACCGCCGTGGGCGTGCGCTGCCAGGCGGAAGGCGGCTGGACCCTCTACGTGCCGGTACAGGTCAAGGTGGTCGGCGACTACATGGTGACGGCCAAGGCGCTGCCCCGCGGCCACGTGCTGGGCGCATCCGACCTGGTGGCGCGCCGCGGCGACCTGGCCGAGCTGCCGGCCGGAGTGGTGACCGATGCCTCCCAGGCGGTGGGCAAGACGTTGCTGGTGGGCCTGGGCTCGGGCCAGTTGCTGCGCAGCGACGCCCTGCGCGCCGGCTTTGTCGTGCAGCAGGGCCAGACGGTCAAGGTCGTCTCGCGCGGCCAGGGCTTCCAGGTGGCCACGGAGGGACGGGCGCTCGCCAACGCCGCCGAGGGCCAGGTGGTGCAGGTGCGCACCGCCTCTGGCCAGACTCTCAGCGGCATCGCCCGGGCGGGCGCAGTGGTGGAAGTAACTTATTGAAGGCGCTATATTTCGGTTGAGGCATCGGAGATCCGGCCTTTTGTCAGAAAAACTCCTAAAGTTCTTCGGGCACATGCCGATAGCAAGGGCAGAAACTCTGGAAAGGGAACAACCGTGAAAATCGACAATTCTCTCGGCCCCGTGGGTGGCCTGCCGAGCGGCGACAACAAGGCCCGCCAGGCGCGCAGTGCCCCGGCCGCCCCCGCCGCGAGCCCCTCTTCGTCGGAAGTGGAACTGTCCTCCGTTGCCTCCAAGCTCCAGGAAGTGGAACGGGCGCTCGCCAATGCGCCGGTGATCGACGCCGCGCGCGTGGCGGAAATCAAGCAGGCGATCACCGAGGGCCGCTTCAAGGTGGACGCGGGCAAAGTCGCTGACGGCCTGATCGAGAACATCAAGCAGATGCTCGAGGCCCAAGCGCGGCGGGCGTGAGCACGGCCACCGAGGCCCAGAGCCTGGCTCTGGCGCGTCTTCTCGACGAGGAAGCCGCAGCGCTGCGCGGCTTCCTCGATTTGCTTCAAAAGGAACAGGACGCCCTGGTGCGCGGCGATGCCGAAGCCCTGCTGCCCCTGGCCGAAGACAAGAACCGACACTTCGCCCGCCTGGCGCTGCTCGCCGAGGGGCGCAACCAGGCGCTGGCCCGGCTCGGCCTGCCCGCCGACCGGCCCGGAGTGGAAGCCTGGCTCGCCGGGAAAGGAAACTTGGCCGCTGCCCGGCGCCGCTGGCAGGAGATGCTGGAGCACCTGGCCCGGGTGCGCGAATTGAACCGCACCAACGGCATCCTCATCGCCACCCGCCTGCAGCACAACCAGCAGGCCCTGCAGGCCCTGCTGTCCGCCGCCAACCAGGCTGCCCTCTACGGCCCCGACGGCCAAGCCAGGCCCCTCGGCGGCGGCCGCCACCACCTGGGGTCAGGCTGAAGCTCTCCCGCCCCAAAGCATAAAGTTTCCCGCAGTGCGGCCGTTAAACCCACCGAGGGCGCCGCGCCCGCAGGCAAAAACACAAATGCGGAGGAGACGCATGCCCCTGCCGGTACTGGTCGTCGACGATTCGGCGATGGCACGCAAGATGCTGATCAAGTCCCTGCCCGCGAGCTGGGATGTGGACATCAGCCAGGCGGAAAACGGTATCCAGGCACTGGAGCAATACCGGGCCGGCAAGGCTGCGGTGATGTTCCTCGATCTCACCATGCCCGATATGGACGGCTACCAGGTCCTGGAGACCCTGCGCCGCGAAGAGCTCAACACCTTCGTCATCGTCGTGTCGGCGGACCTGCAGCCCAAGGCCCAGGAGCGGGTGCGCGCCCTGGGCGCCATCGCCTTCGTGACCAAGCCGGTCACGCCCGAGAAGCTGCTACCCATCCTCAAGGAGTACGGCCTTTATGAATGAGGATCTGTGCCTTTCCGAGGACCAGCGCGACGCGCTGCAAGAAGTGGCAAACATCGGCATGGGCCAGGCGGGCTCGGCCCTGGCCCGGTTGCTCGACACCTTCGTCGCCCTGTCGGTGCCGCGCATCCAGCTCGTGCGGGTCACCGAACTGGGCAAGGCCCTGGCGGACATGGTGGGCAGCTCCTGTCCGGTCACGGCCGTGCGCCAATCCTTCCAATGCGACATCCGCGGCGAGGCCATCGTCATCTACGGCCAGGAAGGCACCAATCAATTGTGGGACCTGATGGGCTACGAGCCGGCCGACGAACCGGATGCCGCTGCCGAGCGGGAGCTGCTGGTGGACGTGGCCAACGTGCTGGTGGGGGCGTGCATCTGCAACGTGTTCGAGCAGCTCGGGCGCAGCCTGAGCTTCTCCAGGCCCACGGTGATCGGCGAGAACGTGCCGGTCGAATATCTCATGCAGCCCTCCGCCCTGCCCTGGAAGGTGGCGCTGCTGGTGGAGGTGAATTTCTCCCTGCGCGATCGCCAGTTCACCTCCCACCTGCTGACGCTCATGCCGGAAGATTCGATCCGGCAGATGAAGCGTGCCCTCGACCACTTCCTGGCGAGCCTATGAACCCGAAAAACTCCGTTCATTCGTTTCACCGGCCTTTCCCAGAATGAACGACACCCTGGCCCGCCAGTTGCCGGCGTTCATCGTCGACCGCGTCGACTTTGGCATCTTCGCCGTCGATGCGGACATGAAGCTGCTGCTGTGGAACCGCTTCATGCAGTTCCACAGCGGGCGCAAGGCCGAGGAAGTGATCGTCCGCAACCTGTTCGAGTGCTTCCCCGACCTGCCGCGCAAGTGGCTGGAGAAGAAGTTCAAGGGTGTGTTCCTGCTCAAGAATTTTTCCTTCACCTCGTGGGAACAGCGCCCCTACCTGCTCCGCTTCGGCCACGACCGCCCGGTCACCGGCGGCACCGAGTTCATGCATCAGGACTGCACCTTCATGCCCCTGATCGGCGCCTCGGGCGAAGTGGAAGCGGTGTGTGTGACGCTGTTCGACGTCACCGACACCAGCCTCATGCATCGCGAGCTGGAGCGGGCCATGGCGGCCCTGAAAGAAAGCGCCAACCGCGACGGCCTGACCGGAGTCTTCAACCGCCGCCACCTGGAAGAGCGCCTGGCCGAGGAGTTCGCCCGCTACAAGCGCTACGGCGACCGCTTCTCCTTCCTGCTGTTCGACCTGGACCGCTTCAAGAGCGTCAACGACCGGTACGGCCACCTGGCGGGGGACGCGGTGCTGCGCGAGGCCGCGGCGCGGGTGTCCGCCTGCGTACGCAAGATGGACGTGTTCGGCCGCTACGGCGGCGAAGAATTCGCCCTGCTGCTGCCGGCCACCGACCTGCCGTCCGCCCTGATCGTGGCGGAGAAAGTGCGCAGGCTCATCGGCGAGCAGCCCATCGACTGGGAAGGGCGCCCCATTGCCGTCACCGCCAGCGTCGGCGTAAACACGGTGCGCCCGGACATCCCCAGCTACGAAGCGCTCATCGGCGAGGCCGATCGGGCCTTGTACGACGCCAAGGAACAGGGCCGCAACCGCAGCGTGGTGTTCAAGCCGGAGCCCGGTTAGACGCGGCGTAAGCCGTAGGTCGGGCTGAAGCCCGCCCTGGGCGCCGTCATGCGCAAACTCATTCATGTGGCTTACGGCGTCCTTTCTTCTGGACAACCATTCAATCCGGATTTCCTCGTCCGAGAGCACACGCGCGCTTGACAAGGAACACAGTATCTACAGTTCTGTGCTGTGCCGCATCCCGGACAATCCCGACTACGAACGGGTGGCCGGCGGCACGCGGCCGCGCACGGCGTCAACTCAAGTCGGTCGGCCGGGCGGGCAGCTCGGCGGGTGTATCGGGCAGCGGTGACTCGATGAGGATGGTGACGCGGCGGTTGCGGGCGCGCCCTTCCGCCGTATCGTTACCGGCCACCGGCCGCTGCTCGCCGTAGCCGGTGGCCGCCAGCCGCCCGGGATCGACCCCGGCGTCCACGAACAGCCGCACCACCGACGAGGCGCGCACTACCGACAACTCCCAGTTGGAGGGGAACTGGGCGGTGCTGATGGGGGTGTTGTCGGTATGCCCCTCGACGGTCACGGGGAAATCGGTCTTGGCCAGGATCCGGGCAACCGCGCGCAGGGCGGCCACCGCCCCTGGCTCCAGATTGGCGTCCCCGGGGGCGAACAATACGCTGGCATTGATCTCAACGGTCACGCCCTTGACGCCTTCCGTGATGCGCACGCGGCCGTCCTTCACCAGCGGCCCCAGCGCCTGGACGATGTCCTGGGCCATGGTGCGCATGCGCTCGCGTACCTGGCGCCGCTGCTCTTCCTCTCTTCCGTTGCGGCGCGGCGTGACGACGGGTTTGGGCAGGGTCGGCGCCACCGCCTGCAGGGGCGCCATGGTGCCGCTGGCCAGCGCCGGTCCTTCCGTATTCACCGTAATGTTGCGGAACGCCGCCACCAACGAATCGCTCAACACCCGGTACTTGCCCTCGTTCACCGACGACACGGCATACATCACCACGAAGAAGGCGAACAGCAGGGTGATGAAATCGGCGTAGGAAACGAGCCAGCGCTCGAGGTTTTCGCGCTCGTCGTCGTGTCGTCTGCGGCGGGGCATGGGGCGGCGGGCAAGGAATAAGCCTGGTTAACGGCGCGCCCGAGCGAAACTTGACTACGTCAGGCGAGATAGCCCTGCAAGCGGCTTTCAATGATCCTTGGATTGTCCCCATTCGCGATGCCCACCAGGCCGTCCACGAACATCTCGCGCAGGGCGACCAGGCGCGAGGTGTGGGCGAGCAGCTTCTTGGCGATGGGCAGGAAGATGAGGTTGGCGGAACCCACGCCGTAGATGGTGGCGACGAAGGCCACGGCGATGCCGGCGCCCAGCTTGGAGGGATCGGACAGGTTCTCCATCACGTGGATGAGCCCCATCACCGCGCCCAGGATGCCGATGGTGGGAGCATAGCCGCCGGCGGATTCCCACACGCGGGCGGCAAGCTTCATCTGCTCCTCGAAGGAGGCGATGTCCACCTCCAGCACTTCGCGCAGGCGCTCGGGCTCGGCGCCGTCGATCAGCAGTTGCAGCCCCTTGCGTGCGAACGGGTCCTGCAGTTCATCGACATGGCCCTCCAGGGCGAGCAGTCCTTCCTTGCGCGCCGTATGGCTCCAGGCGACGATGCGGGCGATGGTGTCGGCGCCGTCGGCTGCCGGCGGCAGGAACACCCAGCGGCCCATGCGCATGCCGCGCACGAAAACGGCAAAGGGGCTTTGCAGCATGACGGCGCCCAGGGTGCCGCCGATGACGATGACGAAGGCGGTGGGCTGCAGCAGCGACGAGATATGCCCGCCTTCCAGCACCTGGCCGCCGACGATGGCGGCGATGCCGGTGGCCAGTCCGATGAGGCTGATCCTGTCCATGCCCGCTGCATCCGCCCGTCTACTTGCTCATCAGCCGCGATCGCAGGCGCGCGATGGCCTGGCTGTGCAACTGGCACACGCGCGACTCGGACACCCCCAGGATCTCGCCGATCTCGCGCAGGTTCAGCTCCTCTTCGTAGTAGAGGCCCATGACGGTCTTCTCGCGGTCGGGCAAATCCTCGATGGCCCTGATCAGCACGTCGCGCAGATCCTTGTCCATGAGCCTGGCCAGGGGATCGGCCTCGCCGCTGGCGACGTGGCGCTCGAGGAAATCCTCCTCGTCGCCCTCGCCGAAGTCCTCGAAGTACACCAACTGGTAGCCGCGCGCTTCCTGCAGCATCTTCTGGTACTCGGCGAGCGACATGTCGAGAGCCTTGGCCAGCTCCGTCTCGGTGGGCTGGCGCCCGTACTGCTGCTCCAGGGCGTTGATGGCCGATTCGATCTTGCGCATGTCGCGCCGCAAGCTCCTCGGCAGCCAGTCGTTCTCGCGCAGCCCGTCGAGCATGGCACCGCGGATGCGCTGCACGGCATAGGTCTCGAACTGGGCGCCGAGGCCTTCCTCGTAGCGGTTGATGGCGTCGATCAGCCCCAGCATGCCGTTCTGGATGATGTCCTCGGCCTGCACGCTGGCGGGCAGCTTGGCCATGAGGTGATAGGCGATGCGCTTGACCAGCGGCGCATACTGCATCACCAGTTGTTCCTTATCGAGCTTGCCCGACGCCTTGTACATTGAATATGCCCATTCAAGAGCCCCCGCGGCCGCGCGGCTAATATACCATCGGTTCTCCGAGCGGCGCGCGGCCGCAGGCCGCCACGGACAGGCTGCGGCCGCCATCGCCCGCGGCAGCAGCGCCGTTGCCCCGCAGGGCATGGATCAGGGACAGCACCGGGCAGCCGGCGCCCGCAGCGTGCAGCTCGACCCGTACTGCCAGGCGCTGGCGCAGGACATCCTGCAGGTTGCGCGCGGCGGCGTACTCGTTTTCCTCGGCGCGCAGGGACAGCAGCGCGATGCGCATGGCCGGGGCACCCCGGCACATCTGCCTGACCAGCCTGAAGCCTTCCGTCGCGGCGCTGCTGCCGGCCGCCACGACCACCACGCCGTGCTGCGCCGCCAGCGCCACCGGGCTGAAGGTGCGCGGCGCATGGGCATTGACCAGGATGACATCGGCTCCCTTTTGCACGCCGCGCATCATCTCCGCCAGCGCCCGCTGCTGGCGCGCGTCCAGCGCCTGCGTCCGGCGCGCGAAGCGCGCCGCAGGCAACAGGCGGATCCCCTCCTCGGCGTGCAGCACCACCTGGCTGGGCCTGGCGTCGCCGTTGAGCGCCTGCAGCAGGTCGTAGCGCACGGCGGCGCCGAGGATGGGTGCCGCGCCCTCGGGTACGGCCTGTTCGTCGATGATCACCACGCGGCTGCCGGCGGCGGCGCACTCGCGCGCGATCAGCACCGTCGCCGCCGACTGGTCCGCGGCGCCGCGGGCCCCCGCCACCGCCACGATCTGCGCGTGGCGCGCGGCGACCAGCCGGCGCAGGCCCGCCGCCTGGTCCTCGTGGGCGCTAACCAAGGCGTGCTCCCGGGGCCGGGGCGCCGGCGCCGTGGGCCGCCGCCAGCAGCAGTCCGGCCTCGTCCCGGTTCAGGTGATGGGGCGAGTCGTCGGGCAGCTCCTTCATGGCCCGGTGCAGCAGGTAGGGCCGGTTGGGCAGGTGCAGGTCCTCCGGCACGCGCTGGCCGTTGGCGATGTAGAACAGGTCCAGCTCGTGGCGGATCAGCACGTCCAGCGCGGGCGCCAGGCTCACCGCCTCGTCCACCTTGGTGATGATGACACCGGCCAGGTCCGGCCCCCTGTAAGCGCGCACCACGTCGTCCAGGGTGTCGCCGCGGCTGGTGGCGTTGAGCAGCAGCAGGCGGCGGATGTCGCCGGCATTGATGAGCATGGAGGCCTGCTCGGCCACCATGCGGTCGCGCTGGCTCATGCCCACGGTATCGATCAGCACCATGTGCTTGTTGCGCAGCTCGGCCAGGGTCTGGCGCAGTTGTGCCCCGTCGCGCACGGGATACACGGGCACGCCCAGGATGCGGCCGTAGATGCGCAACTGCTCGTGGGCGCCGATGCGGTAGCCGTCGGTGGTGAGCAGCGCCAGCTTGTCGGCGCCGTGACGCACCACGCAGCGGGCAGCGAGCTTGGCGGTGGTGGTGGTCTTGCCCACGCCGGTGGGGCCGACCAGGGCGAACACGCCGCCCCGGTCGATGATGTCGGCATCGCTGTCGACGGTGAGCAGGCTGCGGTCGAGCGCGCTCCTGAGCCACTTGCGCGCCTCGGCGATGCCGGCCGCCTCGCCCATGCCGTCCACCAGGCGGCGCGCCAGTTGGGCGGAGAAGCCGGCGTCGAGCATCTCGGTGAGCAGCAGGGTCTTGGCCGGCGCGGCGCGCGCCATGTCGCCCCAGGCGAAGCCGGCGAGCTGCTGTTCGATCAGTCCCTTGATGGCGGCCAGCTCCTGCATGAGCCGGGCGTCGGTCTGGGACGCCGCGGCGGCGGGCGCGGCCGCCTCACGTGCCTCGGTGGCGCGCACCTCTTGGCGCGGTGCCTGGGGGCGCCTTTCCTGGGCGCCGCGCGGCTGCGTTTCGCTCGGGCGCGCCACGGCCGCGGCGCGCGGCCTGGCGCTCGACAGGCTGACCGTGAAATCGTCGTCGCCGGCGGCAGCGGGCGGCTGCCAAGGCGTGAATTCCGTGGCGCGGGCTGGCTCTTCGCGCCGGGGCGTACGCGCCTCCGCCGCCGCCGGCAGGCCGGGCACCTCGTCCGCCGGCAGGGCCAGTATCTCCACTCCGCCTTCCACGGAGCGGTTGGACAGGACCACGGCGTCGGCGCCCAGATCTTCCTTGAGCTTGCGCAGGGCCTCGCGCGCGCTTTGGGCGAAATAGCGTCTTACGTTCATGCGCGACCTCCGATGATCGAGGTGACTTTGATGTTGCGATTAGCGGGGACTTCGGCGTTGGCGATGACCTTGAGGCTCGGCACCGCGCGGCGCAGGAAGCGCGACAGCAGCCAGCGTAGGCTTCCGGGCACCAGCAGCACCCCGGGCAGGCCGATTTCTTCCTGGCGGCGGGAGGCCGCCGCCGTCTCGCGCAGCAGCGTGTCGGCCAGCCCCGGCTCGATGCCGCTGCCGTCGGGACCCAGCGTCTGCACCGCCTGGACCAGAACGCGCTCCAGGGCGGGATCGAGCACCATCACCTGCAGATCGACGTTGCCCGGGAAGAGCTGCTGCACGATGGCGCGGCCCAGGGCCACCCGCACCTGGGCGGTGAGCTCGGCTGCGTCCTGGATGCGCGGCGCGTGCTCGGCCAGGGTCTCGATGATGGTGCGCATGTCGCGGATGGTGACGCCCTCCTCCAGCAGGTTCTGCAGCACGCGCTGCAAGGTGGCGAGCGGGATCTGCTTGGGCACCAGGTCTTCCACCAGCTTGGGCGCATCCTTGGCGATGTGGTCCAGGAGCTGCTGCGTCTCTTGCCGCCCGAGCAGCTCGGCGGCGTGGCTCAGGATGACGTGGTTGAGATGGGTGGCGATCACGGTGCTGGCGTCCACCACGGTGTAGCCCAGGGCGTGCGCCTGGTCGCGGTGGCCCGCATCCACCCAGACGGCGGGCAGGCCGAAGGCGGGATCCCTGGTCTGGTTGCCCGGCAACTGGCCTGCCACACGCCCGGGATCGATCGCCAGGAACATGCCGGGATAGGCCTCGCCCTGGCCGATCTCAACGCCCTTGAGGGTGATGCGGTAGCCGTTGGGCTTCAGCTCCAGGTTGTCGCGGATGTGTACCGGCGCGGCGAGGAAGCCCACCTCCTGGGCGAACTTCTTGCGCAGCCCCCGGATGCGCCGCAGCAGCTCGCCGTCCTGGCCGCGGTCCACCAGGGGGATGAGGCGATAACCCACTTCCAGGCCCAGCACGTCTACCGGCGCCACGTCGGCCCAGCTCGCCTCCTGGGATTCCACCGCGGGCACGGGCGCCGCGGGAGCGGCCGGCTCTTCCCGGGCCCTGTCCCGGCGCCGGGACAGGTAGTAGGCAGCCGCGCCCACTGCCGCCGCCAGCAGCAGGAAGGCGAAGTGCGGCATGCCGGGAATGAGGCCCAGCACGCCGACGATGGCGGCGGTGAGCATCAGCACGCGCGGGTTGCTGAGCAACTGGCCGACGAACTGCTGGCCGATGTCCTGGTCGGTGGCCACCCGGCTCACCACCAGGCCGGCGGCGGTGGAGATGATCAGCGCCGGGATCTGCGCCACCAGGCCGTCGCCGATGGTGAGCAGGGTGTAGTTCTTCGCCGCCTGGGCGAGCTCCATGTCGTGCTGCGCCACGCCCACGATGAGGCCGCCGACGACGTTGATCACCATGATCAGCACGCCGGCCACGGCGTCGCCGCGCACGAACTTGGAGGCGCCGTCCATGGAGCCGTAGAAGTCGGCCTCCTGGGCGATGTAGGCGCGGCGCTTGCGCGCCTCCTCCTCGCCGATGAGGCCGGCGTTGAGGTCGGCGTCGATGGCCATCTGCTTGCCGGGCATGGCGTCCAGGGTGAAGCGCGCCGACACTTCGGCGATGCGCCCGGCGCCCTTGGTGATGACCACGAAGTTGATGATCACCAGGATCACGAACACCACCAGCCCCACGGCATAATTGCCGCCCACCAGGAAGTGGCCGAAGGCCTCGATCACCTTGCCCGCCGCGTCCGGCCCCGTATGTCCTTCCAGCAGCACGATGCGCGTCGAGGCCACGTTGAGCGACAGGCGCAGCAGGGTGGTGACCAGCAGCACGGTGGGGAACACCGAGAAGTCCAGGGCCTTCATGGTGTACATGGCCACCAGCAGCACCATGATGGACAGGGCGATGTTGAAGGTGAACAGCAGGTCGAGCAACACCGTGGGCAGCGGCAGGACCATCATCGCCAGGATCAGGACGATGAGCAGCGGCGCGGCAAGCTGGCGCAGGTTGCCGCGCGAAAAGGCGCCTTGCAGGGTGATTGCGTTGTTCATCATTCAACGCCCGGATCCAGCTCCGCCGGCACGCTCAACTGCTCCGGCGCCCGGGGCGGCAGGCCGCCGTGGCTCAGGTAGTGGTTGAGCTGATAGACGTAGGCGAGCACTTCGGCCACCGCGGTGTAGAGGGCGCCCGGCACTTCGTCGCCCAGCTCGGCGTGGCGGTACAGGGCGCGCGCCAGGGGCGGCGCCTCGAGCAGCGGCACCTTGGCCTGCGCCGCGATCTCGCGGATGCGCAGGGCCACCTCGCCGCGCCCCTTGGCCACCACCCGCGGCGCGCGCATGGTGGCGGCGTCGTACTTGAGGGCGACGGAAAAATGGGTCGGGTTGGTGACCACCACGTCGGCCTTGGGCACCTCGGCCATCATGCGCTTGCGCGCGATCTCGCGCTGCTGCGAGCGGATGCGCGCCTTGAGCTGGGGGTCGCCCTCCAGTTCCTTGTGCTCCTGGCGCGCCTCCTCCCTGGTCATGCGCAGGCGCTTGTGGTATTGCCAGAGCTGGAACGGCACGTCGGCGCCGGCGATGAGCGCCATGGCGGCGATGATCGCCAGGCTGCTCGCCAGGATGGTGCGGCCCAGGGCGGCGAGCGCGGTATCCAGGGGCTGGCCCAGCAGGGCGAACAGATCGTCCCGGTGGGCGGCGATGACCCAGGCCGCCACGCCGCTCACCAGCACGGCCTTGAGCATCGCCTTCACCAGTTCGCCCAGGCTCTCCATCGAGATCACTCGGGAAAAGCCATTGAGCGGATCGAGGCGGCTGAAGTCGGGCTGGAAGGCCTTGGGAGAGAAATTGAAGCCGCCCAGGGACAGCGGCCCGGCCAGGGCGGCGATCACCACTGCCACGAACAGGGGCGCCAGCAGCAGCATGGCTTCGCCCGCCAGGGCGGCCAGGCCCTGCACCATGGCATTGGGGTCGAAGGCGGCGGCGCGCTCCAGGGTGAGGCCCCGGCGCACGATGGCCGCGGCCTGGCCGGCAAACCAGCCGCCGGCGAGCCACAGGGTGCCGACGCCGACCATGAGCACGAGGAAGGTAGACAGCTCCCGCGACTGGGGCACCTGCCCTTCCTCCCGCGCCTTCTCTAGCCGTCGCGGGGAGGCTGGTTCTGTTCGTTCGAGATCGGATTCTTCCGCCATGGCCCAGGCATTATCCGAAGGGCCAGGGGATCGGGAGGGCGGAAAAAGACCGGGATTAACCCCTCAATTCGGAGCAAACCCGCAAACCACACTCGACGCAGAGGACGCAGAGACGCGGAGGACGCGGAGGTGAAACTTTTATCCTTGAAACAACAGTTGAAACCGCCTTCAACGCAAAGATCGCAAAGACGCAAAGGCCGCAAAGAACGATCCACAGCCTCACCTTTTGGGTGTCGGCCATCCTTCAGGATTTTCCTTTGCGTCCTTTGCGTTGCTTCGCGTCCTTTGCGTTAAGTGCGGTTTTCAAGTTCATATCTTCGTCCTTCTTCGCGCACTCTGCGCCTCTGCGATCCTCTGCGTCGAAAGAGGTTCTTGATTCAACGCCCCGCGCGCTGGGCTAGGCGGTGCAGCTCTGCGGTGTGGTGATTGAGGGCGTTGAGGTGCCGGACCAGGGATTCCAGCCGCTGGCCCATGAGGCGCGCCATTTCTCGCGCCGCGACCAAGGGGCTGCCGGAGAGGGCGCGCAGCTTGTCGATGTGGGCCTGGAGCACGCACAGGCTCTCGGCCGATTCTGGATGGGCAGCGATGAAGGCCTTGATGGCGCGGTCGCGCTCGCGGAAGTAGGCTTCCGGGTCGCGCACCGCCAGATCGCGCCAGGCGTCGAAATCGAAATCTGCCAATTGGCCCGCCGGTTGGGGTCGTTTGCGCTGCGTCTATTGCAGCATGTCCGGCCCGCGGCTACAAGCGCAGGCCCGTGCCCCATTGCGCGCCGGGCAGCCCGCTGCCGGCACCCAGCCGGGACGCGGCTTCGGTAAAGGCTTCCACGGCGCTGCGCACCTGCGCCGCGATCCTCTCCATCTCGGCCAGGAGAACCGCCGCCTCCTGGCCCTCCTCGCCCACGGAAATGGCATCGATGGCGGCGTTGAGCGCCAGCAGGCGGCATTCCTCGGTGAGCTGCAGGGCGCTCGCCGCCAGGGCCGCGGCGTCGGCGGCGGAAAGGGCTTCGGGCGGTTCGATTTCGGTCTGGGTCATGGCGATCTCCATCAGGCGGCGGCGGGCAGCTTGGGCAAGAATATGGTGCGCGACACGCCGCGGGATTCGCCTAAGGCGCCGAGCAGCTCCTTCATGTCCAGGATCAGCACGATCTGGCCGTTGGACAGGGTGGTGACCCCGGCCACGCCCTTGGGACGGAAGTCGTCCAGGGACTTGATCACCGCATCCTCGCGCCCGGCGAAGCTGTCGATGGCGAGGATGAAGGCCAGCTCGGCGGTCTGCATCAGCACGCCGTAGGCAGGCACCCGCTCCTGGGGCCAGCCCAGCAGGTAGGACAGGGGGAACACCGGCAGCACCTCGCCGCGCACCACCATGGTGGCGCGCCCGCCCACTTCCTGCACGTCCTGGGCGGTGACCGGCAGGATCTCGCGCACCATGGACAGGGGTACGGCCAGGGGCTGGTCGCCCAGGCACACCACCAGCACCGGCAGGATGGCGAGCGTCAGCGGCAGGGAGATGATGAAGGTGGTGCCCTTGCCCTGCACCGACTTGATGTCGATGGTGCCGTTGAGCTTTTGGATGTTGGTCTTCACCACGTCCATGCCGACGCCGCGGCCCGACACGTCCGACACTTCCGCCTTGGTGGAGAAGCCCGGCAGGAAGATGAGGTTGAAGCTTTGGCGCTCGTCCATGGTGTTGGCCTCCTCGTCCGAGATGAGGCCCTTCTCCAGCGCCTTGGCGCGCAGCCGCTCCGCGTTCATGCCGCGGCCGTCGTCGGCCACCAGGAGCACGATGTGGTCGCCCTCCTGGCGCGCCTCCAGGCGCACGATGGATTTCTCCGGCTTGCCCGCCGCCCGCCGCTCCTCGGGCGACTCGACGCCGTGGTCCACGGCGTTGCGGATCAGGTGGATGATGGGGTCGGCCAGGTCCTCGATCATGGTCTTGTCGATCTCGGTCTCCTCGCCGGCCAGCATCAGTTCCACGTCCTTGCCCAGGCCGCGCGCGAGATCCCGGGCGATGCGCGGGTATTTCTGGAACAGGCGGCCGATGGGCTGCATGCGCGTCTTCATCACCGCGTTCTGCAGGTCGGAGACCAGCAGGTCGAGCTGGCTCACGGCCGCGTCCAGGGCCTGCAGCGTCTCGGTGTCGGTGGCGCCGTTGAGGATGTCGCTGCGCAGGCTGGTGAGGCGGTTCTTGGTCAGGCCGATCTCGCCCGACAGGTTGAGCACCTGGTCCAGGCGCGCCGTATCCAGCCGGATGGAGGTGTCGCGCTGGCGCTCGCCCTCGCGCCGTCCCGTGGGGCCGCCGTAGCCGGGCTTGTCGGCGACGCGGCGGCCGAAGGGATGGGCCATGATCTCTTCCGGCGAGCGCGGCGTGTAATCGTCGTCGTCATGGTGGGCCGCGGCTTGCGGCGCGGCGGCCTTGGCGGCGGCCGGTGCCTTGCCGGTGATGGCCTGGTACAGGGCGGTCCAGTCCACCTTGTCGGCGGCGCCGACCGCCTGGACGCGCTCCACCAGGTTGCCGCCGCCGGCGTGGGCCTCCTCGGCCGCCAGGGTGCCGGCGATGGCCAGCTTCAAGTGGCGGATCAGCTCGGCGTCGGCCGGCGCCGGCTGGATGCCCCGCTCCAGGGAATGGAACATGTCGCGCACCGCTGCGGTGGCCGACAGGATCACGTCCATGACCTCGTGGGTCACCACCAGCTCGCCGTTGCGCAGGCGGTCGAACAGGTTTTCCGTCAAGTGGCACAGGGTGACCAGCTCCGTGGCGTTGAGGAAGCCGGCGCCGCCCTTGATGGTATGGAAGCCGCGGAAAATGTCGTTCAGCAGCCCCCGGTCGTCGGGAGTGCGCTCCAGGTCCACCAGCTTGTTGTCCACGTCGGACAGCAGGTCGTTGGCTTCCACCAGGAAATCCTGGAGCAGGTCTTCCATGCCGGCGAAATCGCTCATCTCTTTCCTCGCTACGCTCGGGAGTGAGGCGTGAGGAGTAAGGCGTGAGGAGAAGACCTCGCCACCTTTCGCGCCTCACGCCTCACCCCCCACTCCTCACTAAAACCCAAGGCTCTCCAGCAACTCGTCCACCTGTTCCTGTGCCGTGACCACGTCGGCGCGGCCCTCGGCGGAAACGACCGGACCGTTGAGCAGGCCTTCCGGGGTGCCGGCGCGCACTTCCTCGGGCATGGCCTCGATCAGCACCTGCAGCAGTTGGGTCTCCAGGTTCTGGGCCATGTCCACCACTTTCTTGATCACCTGGCCGGTCAGGTCCTGGAAGTCCTGGGCCATCATGATTTCCATGAGCTGCTTGTTGGTGGCGGCGGTCTGCCTGGGCACCGACAGCAGGAAGGCGCGGGTGTCGGCGGCGAGATTCTTGAACTCGTCCACGCCCAGCTCGGCGCGATAGAGCTTGTCCCAGCGGGCGGCGAGCACCTGGGCTTCGCCCTGCAACTGGTCCTGGATCGGCTTGGCGATGTCCGTGGCGTTGAGCACGCGGCTGGCGGCCTGCTCGGTCATCTGGGCGATGTAGGCGAGACGCTGGCGGGCATCGGGGATGGCGTGGGCGGCCTGCTGCAGGGCCTGGTCGTAGCCCAGCTCCCGCAGGGTGTTGTGCAGCTCGCGCGTCAGATGCCCCAGGCGCTGGAACACGGCATCGCAACTGTGGCCGCCTTGTTTTTCCTCCCTGGGCACCTGCCCGACGGGCGCAGGAGCCGCCTTGGACGCGGCTTCGGCCGCCACCTGGTCGAACAGGGCCTGCAGCTCGTCGGAATCGCCGGACGGATCCGTCTCGCTTACCACTTCCAGCCGCGGCTTGGCGGGCTGGCTGGCGATGCTGTCGAACAGGGCCTGCAGTTCGTCCGAATCCCCCGAATCATCGAACCTGAATTTCTTCGCCATTTCTTGGCTCCCGAACTCACCGCATGCTTCAGGCCGCAGCCTTCTGCATTTTCTCGAAAATCTTCGTCAGCTTCTCCGACAGCGTCGCCGCGGTGAAGGGCTTGACGATGTAGCCGCTGGCGCCCGCCTGGGCGGCGGCGATGATGTTCTCGCGCTTGGCCTCCGCCGTGATCATGAGCACCGGCAGATGCTTGAGCTGGGGGTTGGAACGGATCGCCTGCAGCAGTTGCATGCCGTCCATGTTGGGCATGTTCCAGTCGGTGACGACGAAGTCGAAATGCTGGGAATTGAGCTTCTGCAGGGCAACGGCGCCGTCCTCGGCCTCGTCCACATTGACGAAGCCCAGTTCCTTGAGCAGGTTGCGCACGATCCGGCGCATGGTGGAGAAGTCGTCCACCACCAGGAATTTCATTTTCACATCGGACATGGGAGTTCTCCGTTACTCTTTGAGGCTCTTGGCCAGGAGGGGGCGCAGCGTCTCGGCCAGCACCTCCGCGTCGAACTTGGCCACGTAGGCATCCACGCCCACGGTCTTTCCCATCGCCCGATTCGCCTCGGACGACAGCGACGAATGCATCACCACCGGTATGCCGGCGAAGCGCGGGTCGGCTTTGATGTTGCGCGTCAGGACGTAGCCGTCCATCTCCGGCATCTCGGCATCCACCAGGATCAGGTCGATTTCCTCGGCCACGCCGCGGCCCGACTGGCTGGTGTGGGCCGCGATGCCCTGCAGCCGGCTCCACGCCTCCAGGCCGTTGAGGGCGTGCTTGTGGCGCACGCCCATCTTGTCCAGGGTCTCGGCGATCTTCTTGCGCGCCACCGCCGAGTCGTCCACGAAGAACACGTTGTACTCGTGGCCCTCGTCCAGGCGCGCGATGGCACCCACCGGCGCTTCGCCGAAGGTGTTGGCGAGGATCTGCTCCACATCCACGATGGACACCAGCTTGCCCTCGGGCAGCTCGGTGATGGCGGTGATGAGATCGTGGCCCGAGGCGCTCACCACCGCTTCGGGCGCTTTCACCCTGTCCCACTCGACGCGGATGATGCGGTCCACCTCATGCACCAGGAAGCCCAGGGTGCGCTTGTTGTACTCGGTCACCATCATCGCGCCCCAGTTCCGGGAGCCTTCCGTGGAGAGCTTCATGATGCGCGCCAGGGCCAGCACCGGGATGACGTTGCCGCGCAGGCTGATCAGTCCTTCCACGCCCTTGGGCATGTTGGGCGCGCGGGTGATGGTCGGGGTGCGGCTCACCTCGCGCACCTTGAACACGTTGATGCCGAACAGCTCGCCGGTGCCCAGGGAAAACAGCAGGATCTCCATGCGGTTGGAACCTACCAGGGTGGTGCGGGCATCGATGCTGTCCAGCGGGTTTTTGTGCTGCGTTTCCATCAGCATGGTCGGTCCCTCACGCGGTCGTGGCCAGCCGGGGCTGGCCATTGACGAAGCGGGTGATCATTTCGGCCAGGCGCTGGGGCTCCAGCTTCGATACGTAGTCGTCCACGCCCACGGAGCGCCCCAACTGCTGGTTGGACATGCCCGACAGGGACGAATGCATGATCACCGGTATGCCCAGGAAGCGGTGATCGCTCTTGATCATCTTGGTGAGGATGTAGCCGTCCATTTCCGGCATCTCCACGTCGGTCACGACGATGTGCACGAAGTCCCTGGCCGTCTTGCCGTTGGCCTCGGCGTACTGGGCCACTTTCTGCAATTCCTCCCAGGCCTGCTTGCCGTTGATGGCGGCGAAGTACTTCACCCCCATTTTCTCCAGGGTGCGCTGGATCTGGCCGCGCGCCACGGAGGAGTCGTCGGCGAAGAACACGGTGACGTCGGACCGGCCCAGGGGCTGGATGTCCTTGAACAGGAAATCGTCGTCGTAGTGGGTGGTCTCGGACAGCACGCGCTCCACGTCCAGCAACATCACCAGGCGGCCGTCGGCCAGCTCGGTGACGGCGGTGACCAGGCCGCCCATGCGGGCCGTCACCATGTCCGGGGGAACTTTCATCTGCGCCCAGTCCAGCCGCAGGATGGTATCCACCGCCTCCACCAGGAAGCCCTGGGTGCGCCCGTTGTACTCGGTGACGATCATCACGTCGCGCGGCTGGTCCTCGGCGATGTGGGCGTACTTGCCCAGATCCACCACCGGCACCAGCACGCCGCGCAGGCTCACCATGCCCTCCACGGCGTCGGGCATCTCGGGCGCGGCGGTGATCCGGGGCGTGCGCATCACCTCGCGCACCTTGAACACGTTGATGCCGAAGGTCTCGCGCCGGCCGGTGCGCGCATCCACGCCCAGGGAAAACAGCAGCAGTTCCAGCTTGTTGGTCCCGGCCAGCCGGGTGCGTGCATCTACGGTTTTCAGCAGTTCTGACATTCCATTCTCCCCCCGCCCCTTCCCCCCATGGGATCAAACGCCGGGATACGAAAGCCTTATCGACCGTTACGGCGGTTTCTTGAATTCCTTTACGTTTCAACTAGACGCGGAAGCGGCTGGCCGACTGTTCCAGCTCCGCCGCCAGGGCCTTCAGCCGGCTCGCCTCCCGCACCGCCGCATCCACCGCGCCGTGGTTCTCCTCGGCCAGCCGGGCGATGTTTTCCACATTGCGCGCGATTTCCGAGCTGGCGGTGGTCTGCTCCCTCACCGAGGCCGAAATCTCGGTCATGCCGGCACTGGTGCGCTCCACCGACCGGTTCGCCTCGGCCAGGATCTCCGTGACTTTTTCCAGATACTCCTGGCAGGACTTCAGTGCCGTATGGCCGCGCCCCACCACCGCCTCCACGCCGCCGGTACGGGTGCCCAGCAGCCGTGTCACCTCGTCGATCTGGCTCGCCGCCGCGGCGGATTTCTCCGCCAGCTTGCGTACCTCGTCGGCCACCACGGCGAAGCCGCGGCCCTGCTCGCCGGCGCGGGCCGCC
>DYIB01000038.1:5931-27203 GCA_020723855.1 Uliginosibacterium gangwonense | reverse complement strand
ATTACATAATATCGTGACGCCGTTTGAAATCCCTCCTGTCCTCCCTTTGCAAAGGAAGGAACCCGCTAAAGGCCGTTCGCAGCAGGTTCCCCTCTTTGGCAAAGAGGGGACAGGGGAGATTTTCGATCTGGCTCGCTTTCGTCACATGGTTACGTAAGGATCAATAAGAAGATGTAGGCGCCCGGCTACCGCACACGGCCCGGATGCGCCGGCAGTTCATACACCACTTTCGATTTTAGCTCTGACGCTCAGACCACTTCCAGCTCCTTGATCCGCATCTCCGTGCCCTGGGTCGGCTGCACCTGGTAGCTGCCGCAGCGCGGGCAGGCATCGTAGAGCGCCGCGATCGGCACGGTGTCGCTGCACTGCATGCACCAGCCGGCGCCCGGAGTGTCGATGATCTCCAGCTTCGCGCCTGCGGCGATGCTGTCCCGCGTGACGGCATCGAAGCAGAAGCTCAGCGCCTCCGGTTCGATGCCGGAGAGCCGGCCGATCTCCAGCCGCACGGCAATGACGCGGGCGCAGTGCTGTCGCCGCACCGTCTCCTCGACGATTTGCAGTACGCTTTCGGCTATCGACATCTCATGCATGATGCAGCTTCACCTCGCACTCGACGCAGGGGTCGAGCGCCAGCACCAAGCCTTGCAGATACCGCCGCATGGCCGTCTCGCTGCCGGCGACCGCGCCGACGATTTCGTTGTGGAGCGCACCGTCGGGACGGAAGTTCCATTCCGTCGGCGCAACGATGACGTAGCGCTCGACATGCCCGTCCGCTTCATGAATACAATGTAACAACTTTCCGCGCGCGGTTTCCACTTGCGCCACCGCCGCATGCTCGGCGATCCGGCAGGCATCGACTAGTGGCGGGCGCTGCGCCGCCATGTCGGGCGCCGCCAGTCGGCGAGCGCAGTCGATCAGGTCGACCATGCGCGCAAGCAGCCGTGCGGCGAGCAGATGGCCGGAAGCGATCAGCGCGGCGACCCGCGGCAGGCGCTGCCGGCGCGCCAGCCCTCCCGTTTCTGCCGGCTCCCCCCGCCAGCCGGGGCAGGCGGCAAACCGCTCGTCCAGACGCGAGTCCCCCTGTTGCACCAGCGCCGCCGCCGGGAGCATGGGCAGGCAGGCAGGCGCACGCCGTGCGCCCGGCGCACGCCACTCGGCGCCTCGCAGGGCGCCGAGCATCAGCCCCGCCAGGCCTTCTCCGGCGCCGCGGGCAACCTCCCGCTCCGCCACCGCGGCGGCGAGCCACTGCTCCCAGGCCGCGAACGGTTGCGCAATGATCTCGGTCTCGATCATCCGCAGCAGTGCAACGCCCAGTGTCTGCCAGCCGCCCCGCGTCTGCGCCGCGGCGATGTGCCTGTGCCAAACGGCCAGTGTCTCGCGCTGCGGTGAAAGACCGAGGAGTTGCGGCCAGTCGACCAGCAGCCGCCATAGGTGCTCTTGGGCTGCCTCGGCCGCCACGACCAGCTCGCTGGAGCGCGTGGCAGCAGGGTCTGCGCTTGCGCCCCGCGCCGCCTGCCACGCCGCCTGTGCGGCGATGCCCTGGGCCTTACCGCAAATGCTGAACAGCAGCGGCACGATGCGCAGTGCCTCCTCGACAGGTTTGCCCACCAGCAGGCGCGATGCCGGCGGACGGGTGGATGCGATGTCGACCGCGACCACCGTGTGCCCATCCCAGGTCACGTCGATGCGCAGCCTGCCTGCCGGATTCACGGCCAACCCGTGAGAAAACCGCCGCGCAGGAAGGCGCGCCGCGACACGGGCCGGCTCGCAGCCGATCGACCGGTGAGGAGCGCCTGTTCGCGCGCGCACTGCTGCGCCGCTTCCCGGATCGAAACCGGCTGGGCGACGTCCTCGTCCGCGTTGCGCAACAGCGCCTCGAGCGCGGCCTCAGCGGTGGCCACCGCGTCGGCCTGGGTTGCGAATTCGAAGGCCGGCGAGAACAGCGAGCATATCTGGTAGTGCCCCAGCCCCGGCTCCGCAGCGCCCATGAATTCGTATTCGCCGGAGGGAAACGACCAGATCTGCGAATGCCCGACATCCAGGGCTCGAAACGCGGGGTTGCCGCCCGGCAGCAGCGTGAGATTCACCGACCAGGGGGTGACCAGCACGCCAAGCCACAGCTCCCGCCAGCGGCGGAAGCCGACCGCCTCCACTGTCAACGCTTCGTTGAGGATGGGCAGTCCGGCCATGCGGCTGGCGGCGATGTCCTCGAACACCCGCTCCAGCAGGGTGGCGGGATTCTCGGCGTGCACGGCGGGTTCCCGGGCATTCATGCGCTCAGTCCTTCAGGACCATGAATTTGTGCCGTGGCGCGTCGCAGTTGGGGCAGTTCCAGTGCTCGGGAAGTCGCGAAAAAGGCGTGCCCGGCGGGATCTGCCATACGGGGTCGCCCCGTGCAGGATCATACACCCACCAGCAGATGCCGCACTCGAGCCGTGCGTCGTCGTCGATGCGCTCGCTGTCGCCAAGGTAGGAGCCTTCGAACATGTCGTCCTCCGTCGCTCAGTCTTCGGTCATGGTCCCGAGCAGCTCGTCGAGGCGCTCGATGCTCGCGGCGAAATCTTCGGCGGCTGCGAGCGCCACCTCCGGTACGTCTACCACTTCGATGGTGTTCAGTATCAACTGCTCCATGCTGTTGAAGTACTGCACCCACCAGACGTTGGCCAGGCCCGTGCTGCTGATGCGGCAGTTGCCGTAGCCGCGTGACAGAATTGCGGTGGTGCCGGCGCCGATCGTTTGCGCCAGGTAGTCGAGATCTGCCGGCGTCACCGGCAACAGGGTCAGGTTTATGACGTGCGCCGCGTCTCCCGTCTTGAACCTGGCGACCAAGTCCAGAATTTCATGCACCAGCGCTGGCGCGTTCATCGCTCCCGGAGGAGGCGGCGGAACCTCTACGCGCGGGACGGCGAGCGCGAGTGCGCCTTCCCGCACCGCGGCGGGGATGGCGCAAGCTTCTATGTAGTCGTGCGCCAGGGAGCCGTCGGGACGCGGATGGTGGACGCGCCAGACAGCGGCAAAGGCGGATTCCTGCACGCGCAGGGCGGTCGGCACATGGGCGATGGCGCTCACCTCGCCCTGGCCCAGCAGTTCATTGATCTGCCGCACCACCGCCGGCTCCAGATGTGCCAGCTCGAGGCGTGGATAGACTGCGTCGCCAAAGCGGTACAGGCGCATCTGCTCCAGCAGCCGGGCGATGACCTCGGCGGCGGCGCGGCGTATCGCCGGGTCGACTGCGCCGGGCAGCGAGGGCATGAGGAACGTGTTCATGTCCTGCGGCATGCGCAGATAGTCGAAGCCTTCGTCCTCGGGCTGCGAGCCGGGGCCCAGCGCCACGACGGGAATCGGAAACGGCTTACGAGAATCCAGGTCGGCGGGATCGTGGCTCATGGTCATGTTCCGGGTGCGGTTCGGCGGCCGGGCGGTCGGTGTGGCGGGGCGAGCGGTGGGCCATCAGCGGCATGAAGTCGAGCCGCCTTCGGCGACGACGGCGATGCCGATCATCGGTGCGCGCGAGGTCGGCATCGCTAGCGCCTGCGCGATGCGCTCGAGGTAGACGTCCCAGTCGAGCATGCCGGCAATCGTGGTGACGTAGCGTCCGTCGCGTAGGAAGACCAAGGCCGGCCAGCGCTGCGAGCCGAAGCGCCTGGCCAGCGCATCTTCCTCCTCGCGCCGAACCACGCCCACGGCGAAGCGGCCCGGGAACGCAAGTTGCAGTTCCGGCAGCACGACGGCGACGTCCAGGCACTCGGGAAAGCGCACCGGATCACCGGCGAAGAAGAGCACGCGGTCTCCCGGAGTGGCCAGAAAAGCGTCGATGCTGCGCGTGTCGACCCAAACGGCGCCATGCTGGCTGACCAGGCGCTCGATCAGCGGCGGGACCGAGGCCGCAGGCGTCGCGGCGAGGGAGGCGCCCGGGGTGTCGGCGCCGGCGGAGGTGGCGGTCATGACAGGCCTTTCGTTGCGGGAAGGTCGGAGTCGAGGTTGGGGTTCGTCGTCTTGCCGGTGCCAGCGAGGGCAGCAACCTCGGCCGCGGTCATCGCCGAGGGCAGATCGAAGCCCGGGTGGCGCGCCGGGCCGACCGTGTCGCCCGGCGCGCCACCCAGCGCGTCAGCCAGCAGGTCCAGCGCGGCGCCGATCTCGGCCGCGCGCTGAGCGTCGATCCTTTCGCGCGCGCCGTCGAGGAACACGAGCAGCCAGTCGCCAGCAAACACGGGCGCGACCAGCGCGGTTTCCACGCGCCGCCGCTCGCCGCGTCCGACGACCCAGGCATGACCCGGCTCGACGCTTTCGACCTGCATGGGAATGCCGATGCACATGGCGCTGCCCCTGCGTCAGTCGCCGCGCGGCATGAAGCGCGCATCGCCGATGCGGCACGCGGCATCGGCATCGGGGCGGCCGCTCTCGTAGCGGTCGAGGGCGAGCAGCGGGGTGGTGACACGCTCGCCCGCGTCGCATCCGCCGTAGCGCGGGGTCGGCGCCGCACCCCAGGCGCGCAGGCGATCGACGCCGAGAGCGAGCGCATCTTCCAGCGCCGACCGAACGCTGGGGCGCAGGCTGCCGCCGTAGTCCTCCAGCTCCTCGGGCTGGCAGCCGATCAGCAACACCTCGTCGGGGAAGTGGCCGGTGAGCCGAGCCAGGCACAGCACCTCCTGGAAACCCGTCTGGTGCAGGCTCATCTTCTTGGCGCCCATGAAGCGCGGCACCTCATCGTTTTCTATCAGCTTCAGCGTTCCCGGCGCGAGTCCGTAGTCGATCGCGTCGAAGATCAGCAGGCGGCGCGCCGCCTGCACGTACTGGATCAGGTACAGGCCTTGCGTGCCGCCATCGACGAGCCGCACGTGCGACGCGAACCGCCAGCGCTGCTGCAGGGCCTCGACGCAGCGCACGCCGAAGCCCTCGTCGGCCCACAGCACGTTGCCGATGCCGAGCACGACGATCGCATCGTCGCCGTCACGGTATGGGTTACGGGCGTTTTCGGGCGTGCGAAGAGACATGGTGGTCATCCAACCAAAAGCCGGTTTCAGTGGCGAGTGCGGCGCAGCGCCCTGCGCAGCGACTTCCAGGCGTGGAAGCCGTCACCGGCGGCCTGCATCGCCAGCCAGTCCTTCTCAGTCCTTGAACGTGCGGTACCCCGAGATCATCGTGCTGACGACGCTCTGCCGGCCCATGATGTCCTCGCGGATCGCGGCGTAGACATGGAGGATCACGAAGCAGATCATCACCCACATGCCCAGGTGGTGCCAGGTGTGCACGTCCTGCGACTGGCCGAGCAGCGGGATCACCCAGCCGAACGACCTGTCAGCCCACGACTCAGCCTGCAGCCCCTCGCCGTAGAGCGCAAAGCCGGTCGCGATCATGAACAGCGACAGCACAAAGTAAAGGAGGAACATCGCCAAGCGTGCCAAGGGGTTGTGGCCGACATAGCGGCTGGGCCGTGCGATGATGAAAGCATACCACTTCAGCATCGTCAGCACCTCCTTCCAGTATGCGGCGTTGAACAGCGGCAGCGTGAACAGCTCGCGCCCGTGGTGGTTGCCAACGAAGGCCCAGTAGATACGCGCTGCCAGCCCGATCGCGAAGATGTAGCCGGCGGCGAAATGGGCGAAGCGGATATAGCCCATCAGGTAGTTCGCGCTCGCCTCGCCGGGCTGCGTCGGAGGCGGCGAGCCGATGAAGTAGCCGGTCACCGCGAGCACGACGATGGCAAACGCGTTGATCCAGTGCCACAGGCGCACCGGCGCTTCGTAGACATAGACGGACTTGATAGTGGCGCCGTGCTCGATCGCGTCGGGATCGATCCCGGTGACGTCGGCCAGCTTGTCGGATGTCGTAGCGGACATGGGGTCTCCTTGCGTTCTGGGGCCCCCGAAGGGGCCCGGAATTGAGCCGGCAGGCCGGTCAGGCGCCGACCATCAGCAGCTCAGCGGACCTTGACGGTGGCGAGTTCAGCGCCGTCCTCGCTCATCACATGGGTGGAACAGGCCAAGCAGGGGTCGAAGCTGTGCAGGGTGCGCAGGATCTCGACCGGCTGTTCCGGGTTGGCCAAGGGCGTGTTCATCAGGCTGGCCTCGAAGGCGCCGATCTGGTTCTTGGCGTCGCGCGGACTGCCGTTCCAGGTGGTCGGCACCACGCACTGGTAGTTCTCGATGCGTCCGTCCTTGATCTTGATCCAGTGGCCCAGCATGCCACGCGGCGCGGCCACGGTACCCACGCCCTTGGCTTCCTTCGGCCAGGTGGACGGATCCCACCTCTCGACGTTGGCGGTGGCGCGGTCGCCGGCTTTGATGTTGGCGACCAGCTCGTGCCAGTCGTCGAGCATCATCTCGCTGCAGTACTGGCTCTCGAGTGCGCGCGCCAGCGTGCGGCCGATCGTGGTCGGCAACAGTTGCTTGAGCGTGTACTGGGTTTCGGGCAGGCCCAGCGCCTTCGGAATGCCGCTGTTAATCATCTTCGCCGAGTAATCCACCTGTTCCTTGACGCGCTGGCAGTACTTGTTGCCCTTGGTCGCATGCACGTAGGCCAGGATGTAGCGCGACAGCGGCCCCACTTCCATCGCGTGGCCGCGCCAGCGCGGGCTCTTGATCCAACTGTACTTGGCGCTTTCGTCGACCTGCTCGATCTTCGTGCGCGTGCCCTTGAACTTGGGGCCCTCGGGCTTGTAGTTGGGCTCGGTCACGCCGTCCCAGGGGTGCAGGCCCTTGCTTTCGTCGGCGTACTTGTACCAACTGTGGGCCACGAATTCCTGCACCTGCTCGGGATCGCGCGGGTCTACGGGCAAGATCTCGTCCCAGTTGCCGTTCAGGATCGCGCCGCCTGGCAACTGGTCAGTGTTCTTGTCGTAGTTGACCTTGGGGTATTCGCCGTAGTCGCTGACGTTGAGGGCCGACAGGCCGCCGCCGTAGAGCCAGCCCGCTTGTTTGTAGATCGTGCCGATGGCCAGCACGTCCGGGACGTAGACGTTCTTGTTGAATTCGATGATCTCGTCGATGCGCGCCTTGACGAAGTTCAGCCGCTCCATGTTCAGCGGCGCACCGGCCGCGCCGTCACCGTCGATGTTGATGGCGCAGGGCACGCCGCCCACCAGGTAGTTGGGGTGTGGGTTCTTGCCGCCGAAGATGGTGTGGATCTTGACCCACTCCTTCTGCAGGTCCAGCGCTTCGAGGTAGTGGGTCACGGCCATCAGGTTGGCCTCGGGCGGCAGCACATAGGCCTTGGAGCCCCAGTAGCCGTTCATGAAGGGCCCGAGCTGTCCGCTGTCGACGAACTTCTGCAGGCGGTTCTGCACGTCTCGGAAATAACCCGGCGAAGACAGCGGGTGCGAGGGCGAGACCATCTGCTGCAGCTCGCTGGTCTTCTTGGGATCGGCCTTCAGGGCGTTGAGCACGTCGACCCAGTCCATGGCGTGCAGGTGGTAGAAGTGCACCGCGTGGTCGTGCACCTGCAGCGTCTTGGCCATCAACTCGCGGATCAGATGGGCGTTCTTGGGGATCCTGATGCCCAGCGCATCTTCCACCGCGCGCACCGAGGCCAGCGCATGGCAGCCGGTGCACACGCCGCAGATGCGCTCAACGAAGGCCCAGGCGTCGCGCGGGTCGCGGCCCTTGAGGATGACCTCCAGCCCGCGCCACATCGTGCCCGTTGAGACGGCGTTGCGGATGACGTTGTTTTTGTCCACGTTCACTTCGCAGCGCATGTGGCCTTCGATGCGCGTGACCGGATCCACGACGATGCGGCGGCCGCTGTCGTCGAGCTTGAAGCCTTGTGTTTCGTAGGCACCCATGATTGATGTGTCCTCGTCTCGTGGCGTCAGGCGTCGGCCTTGGCCGAATCGCTCTTGCTGGTGACCCGCTTGATCGCGGAAACGGCGGCGTGCGCGACAACCGCGGCGCCCACGACGCCGGCGGCGGTGGCGCCGATCCGGTCGGCGTTGGCTTCGATGCCGAACTGGTGGATGTCGGTAAGCCGGTCGTAGAACGAACCCTTGTCCCAGAATCCGTCTTCCGAGCAGCCGATGCAGCCGTGGCCGGCCTTGATCGGGAAGCTCGTTCCCTCGTTCCACTGCACGGTGGAACAGGCGTTGTAGGTCGTCGGGCCCTTGCAGCCGACCTTGTAGAGACAGTAGCCGCGGCGCGCGCTTTCGTCGTCGAAAGCCTCGACGAACTGGCCTGCGTCGAAGTGCGGCCGGCGATAGCACTTGTCGTGGATGCGCTGGCTGTAGAACATCTTCGGCCGACCCTGGCGGTCCAGCTCGGGGATGCGGTCGAAGGTGAGCATGTAGGTAATGACCCCGGTCATCACTTCGGCGATCGGCGGGCAGCCCGGCACCTTGATGATCGGCTTGTCGGTGATCAACTTGTGCACCGGCGTAGCCTGTGTCGGGTTGGGCTTGGCCGCCTGCACGCAGCCCCAACTGGCGCAGCTACCCCAGCTGATGATGGCCTTGCAGTCCTTGGCCACATGCTTGAGCTGTTCGCTGAAGGGACGGCCGCCGATGATGCAGCTCATGCCGTCCTGGTTCAGCGGCGGGTTGCCTTCGACGGCGAGGATGTAGTTGCCCTTGTACTTGGTGATGATCTCTTCGAGGATGGCCTCGGCCTGATGACCGGCCGAGGCCATCAGCGTATCGTCGTAGTCGAGCGAGATCATCGACAGCACCACATCCTTGGCGAGCGGGTGCGCGCTGCGGATGAAGGATTCGCTGCAGCACGTGCATTCCAGCCCGTGCAGCCACAACACAGGCGTGCGCGGCTTGTTCTCCATCGCGTGCGCGATCTTGGGCACGAAGGCCGAACCGAGACCGAGCGAAGTTGCGGTCAGGCTGCAAAATTTCAGGAAGCTCCGGCGTGTGATGCCTTGGCGCCGCAGCACCTCGTAGAAAGTTTCCACCGTCTGAAGTCTCCTCTATTGGTATGGTATGGCGGTGCGGATCAGCGATCGGCCCGCACCGGCCTGTGCAGCACCATAACCAAGATCCGTGCCATGCTCGGACGAGCAAGACAAGACTCCAAAAGAATCAAACAGATGAGCGCCGTGACCGGCGCCGGAAGGAATTCTTCGCCGGAAGCGGCGGTTTCAATCCCGCTCGGGCTGCGACAAGCGCACTTCCAGCCGGAGCCCGCCGGTGAAACCTCCTGCACGGAAGTTTTTGCGCCTGTCGGGCCGCCCGAAGACGGGGGCCATGACATCAACCCACAAACCGCATTTCGCAATACGGTCAGTACGGTTTGATGCCATGCGGCTGGTCCGCGCCGCTCCAGAGTTCCTCCGTTTGCCTGCCCGCCAGGACGTTGCGCACGTAGAGCGCCACCTGCCCGTCTTCGATCAGGCTCGCCGCCGAGTCGGCCAGGAGGAGCCGGTCGGCCTGCAGCGCCTCAGCGATGGCCCAGCCCTGGACATAGTCCACGCCCGCATGAGCCAGCGCTTCCAGCGTGGCGCGGTCCTCCACCCATTCGGCGATGCTCTTCATGCCCAGGTTGCGGGCCAGCTCGATGATGGCCTCAACGATGGCGAGATTGGCTGGATGACCGTTGACGCCTTTGATGAAGGCACCGTCGATCTTGAGGACGTCCGCCTGCAGCCCCTTGAGGTAGGAGAACGAGGTATAGCCCGCGCCAAAGTCGTCGAGGGCGATCTTGGCGCCGAAGCTCCGCACCTTGTCGATGAAGCGGCGCGTGTTGGCTAGATCGTGCAGCGCCACGCTCTCGGTGATCTCGATGCACAGGCGCTCGACGCTGCGGCCGTACTGGGCGAGCATGGAAAAGGCATCCTGCACGAACCTCTCGTCGTTCAGCGAGCCGCCGCTCAGGTTCATGCAGACGAAGCGCGTCTTCTTCAGATGTCGCCGGTTCTCGCTGAGCCAGTCGAGCAGGGTGGACAGCACCCAGCGGTCCACGATGGAGATGCGTCCGTTGCGCTCGGCCGCGGCAATGATCTTCCCGGCAGGCGTGATGGAGCCGTCGGCTTCGCGCAGCCGCAGCAGCGCTTCGAAATCGAGCGAGTCGTAGGGTGCGGCGACCGACATGATCGGCTGCATCATGAGGAACAAGCCCTCCGGCACGGCACTGGCGCCGAAGCGCTCCACCAGCCGCAGCTCATCTTCGCGCTCGCGGAACACGCGCGAGGATTTCTCGTACACCACGAGATTGCCGCAGGGGCCGCCCTTGGCCTCGCGGCAGGCGCGGTCGGCGACGGAGATGATGTCCTTCGAGCGCGTCCCGGGCGCAATCTCCACCAGGCCGATCGAGCCGTGCACCTGGAAGGCCCGGTCGCCGATGTGATAGGGAATGGTGCCTATGTGGTCTATGATGCCGCGGCAGGTCCAGGTGGCCGACTGGATCGAGGTGTTGCGGAACACGATGACGAATTCATCGCCGCCGACGCGGCCCATCTCCTGGCCTTCCGGCAGCATTTCCCGGACGCGGTCGCAGATCTGCCGCAGGACTTCGTCTCCGGCCGCATGGCCGAACAGATCGTTGATCAGCTTGAAGCGGTTGAGGTCCACGTAGGCGAGCGCCAACGGCTCTCCTCTCCCCAGGGCGGCCATGGCTTCGTCGAGGACCGTCTCGATGCCGCGGCGGTTCAGTATGCCCGTGAGGGGATCGTGCTCGGCGAAGAAGCGCAGCCGGTCGGTCGCCTTCACGCGCTCGGTGATGTCCTGCAGCGAGCCCTCTATCCTGTCGTTGGCCAGCGTCGCCCTCACCGACAGCCACTTCGGTTCCCGGCCCGGCGCCGGCAGGCTCTGCAGTTCGATCTCGCGTTCCGCACCGCTCGTGACCAGTTCGTGCAGGCGCGGCCAGGCGTCCTGCTCGAAATACTGGCTCCAATGCTCCTGCCGCTGGCCGCGTACCCCGAGCATCCTGGTCAGCGCCGGGTTGACCTGAAGGAAGAAGCCGCTCGGGGTGAGCGTGAACAGTCCGATGGGAATGGCGTCGTAGGCATGACGGAGCTCGGCCTGGGCCTTGACGCGTTCCAGGCGTTCCTGGCGCATTTGCTCGGCGATCGCCAGGGCGGCCATAAGGCTGGACGAGAGGGCGGCGGTGACGCTGTTGACCGTTCCGATTAAGCCTTTCATGCCAAGTGCGGCAGAGATGACTTCATAGAGGGATGCGAATAGAGTAATCGCGAGTGAGGCGGAATACCAGGCGGCAACGGTCGATCGTGCAACCAGCAGGATACGCGCCAAAAGAAATACGAGTACGGCAACCGTGAATGCAGTCAATGACCACAATGTGGGCAGAAACTTGGAATACGGCAGAGTCAAGGCGGCGATAAGAAGCGGTATGCACGTCCATTGGTCCAACTGCAGGAGCGCCCGGTATCCCACACGATTGAGGTCTTCGCGGAACAAGCGGGTAAAGAGCGTAATGGTGAGGATATAGTATGTTGTCATGGTCAGTTTCCGCATGGGAATCAACCAATCGGGCGGAACCGTACGACCAAGCCATTGGGTATCCCAACCGGCGGAAAGCGCTGCCATTCTCAGATTTCCCACCAGCCAGGCTGCGAACAACACATAAATCCACTCGCGGTTTATGACGGCTGTGACGAGCACGAAAATGGACAGCACCATGAGGCCGCCATCGAGCAGACCCGAATCGCGATGGAAAGCTTGGACGGATCTTTCGAACGTGGAGCCTGACCATTGGGCAACAGAGACACGGGCAGGCCCGGTGAATGATTGCCGGCACAGCAACGTGGTAGCCGCGCCTAGGCGGCCCAGATAGACGACGAACCCGCCCTTTGCGGCAGCCACGCGGCCTGTCTCGGCCCGCCGGGTTGCCTCGCCTAACGGTTGAAAATCGGGGAGCTGCCAGCACACAGCACCCTTCGCATGCCTGGAAGGAAGTTCGACGACTGTGTCGGTATCGGCGAGAGCCTGCACGCCAAAGGCAAACCAAAATGGAGATTCGGATCGCCTTGTGTCCAGATGAGGGACCGGCTGCGAACCACGCAGTTGCTGAAACGCCTCTTCAGGGGTAATCGGCTTGTCACTCTCCAAAACGCGAAACTCGATGGATGTACCTCCGGCCTCGTACTGGCTATCCAGCAAAACTAGTGTGAGGACAGCCATCGCCGCAATTGCCAGCGGAACGCCACGGACGGAAAACCCATACAGCAGCGAGTCGACTGCCGCATTGGCACGTGCCATCCATATCCCCATCCTCGCACCGGCCTTACCCATTTGAGTTCTCGGTTGTCAGGATTCTCCCTTTCGGTATTGTGCTACAAGGCGGCAAGGTCGGCCGCACCACGCGTTGCCCCCAAACCGTTCGACGGTGGGGCTTTGGGGAGAGTAGCGCGTGGTACGCGCCTTCTTCGCGTATTACGGCTTTATCTCTTAGGCCTTTATTGATCCTTACGTAACCATGTGACGAAAGCGAGCCGGATCGAAAATCTCCCCTGTCCCCTCTTTGCCAAAGAGGGGAACCTGCTGCGAACGGCCTTTAGCGGGTTCCTCCCTTTGCAAAGGGAGGACAGGAGGGATTTCGAACGGCGTCACGATATTTTGTAATTCTCAATAATGCTGTGCGGGAAAGTTCACCAAGCCGCATCAATCCGCCGAAAAGGGCAAAATTGCCCCCCGCTAAGTCAATATCGGGATGATAAGTGCGGAAGAAGAAATCGAACAGCGGATGCTTGGTTTCCCGCCAGCTTGGTTCCACCGACTCGACATTCAGCGCCAGCACCCGGTGAGGAATGTTCCCGACGTGCTTCATGGGGATGAACCCCTGGGCGGGAAACACATCCTTGAAAAGCAGGCGTTCGTATTGCCTGTCCAAGGGAGCCCTGCCCGTGACGACCATCCACTCGACTCCGGCAAACAGGCAGTACTGATAATAGGCCTTGAACAGCGCCGTCTTGACCACCCGTCCGATACGCCCCTCCCCGACACCCAGCCGAGTCGCCTCCGCGAGGCTCTTGCCCTGCAGCCAGTCGGGCAATTCGACGGACTGCTCCAGGGCCAGGGGCCGGTAGCGGTTGGTCTGGATGCGCATGGTGCCCAGCGCCGAGCCGTCCAGCTTGGATTCGGCCAGCAGCACGACGGTGCCGGGATCGTGATCCAGGGACTCCGGTGCCGTCAGTTGCGCCGCCACCGTCGGCACGTGGCGCGCATAGGCCGCGTGGCGGATGCGCACCGCCTTGGATAACTGCTCTTCGTTGCCGACGATCCGGACGGTGAAGGGCATCCGCTCCTCCACCACCTCCGCTGGCGCGGGGGCCTCCGTGGGCGTCGAAAAGATTCCCGTCGCGATTTCGCCTGTTGCTTCTGCATATGCCTGCTGTGCCATGATGCCTCCGAGAAAATGGAAAGGTTGTGATACGAAGAGTGCGCTCCAGCCTGGACCGGAGCCCTATGAGCCGTCTCCATACGATTGCCATATGGAGTTCGCGTATGACTGGACAGTGTTTCGCCGTCCTGTCAAGGGAAAGTGTAGCCCTGTCGCCGACCGGGCTCCAGGATGGCTACCGGCCCGCACCCTCCGGTCCCTTAATCGCGGCATGCGCGTTTCATGTTCTATAAACCTAAAATCAAGGAGGTGGCGGTCCTCCTTTGGGGCGGGTGCGCCCGTCGATCGACAACAAGGAGAAACAAATGACCAAGCGACATGCCGGGTGTGTGTCCCTGCTGATAATGGGCCTTGCGGCCGCGGGCTTCCTGGCCACGGCGCAAGCCGAAGTGGTGACGACCGACCAGGTGGCAACCCCGGCCCTCAGCGAGCCGGGCGCACCGCCGGATGAGGCGCGCGCCCGCATCCAGCGGCAACTGGAGGCCCTGGGCGTGCCGCCCGGCACGGCGGCGGAGCGGGCCGGCGCCCTCACCCAGGAAGAGGCTCAGCAGCTCGCCGGCCGCCTCGACACCCTGCCGGCGGGCGGCGCCCTGAGCACCACGGACCTGCTGTTCATCCTGCTCATCGCCATCCTGGTGGCCCTTGCCTTGTAGGCGAGGGAACGGTCAGAGCTGCGGAGGAGGAACTTCGAGGTCTTTGCAGATCTTACGCGCCAGGAAGTCGTTGATTTCGCGATGCCGTGGAATAGTGGAGATTTTTCGTGCAGTAGGATTGAGGTAGTCGGTATGGCTGCCGCCCTCGTGCAGGAATGAGCAGCCGTGTGCTTCAAGATGGCGAAGCAGATCGAGCCGCTTCATGAAACGATGGCGAGAGGCTCTCTAATTACTTCCACCCCGGCAAGTTCCTCTTCGGCCAGCATTCGATTCGACTCGAGGACGAGTTGCACCGCCTCTTCGAGATTTGAACGCGCCTCATCCAGGGTGGCCCCCTGGGTATTTGCCCCAGGAAGTTCTTCCACGAAAGCGATGTAACCCTACGGGATTTTACGGAAAACGGCGGTCATCTGAATGGGTGCGACCATCATGGTGAGCACCTTCTGCGCCGATTATAGCCGCAAGGCAATCAAGCCTGACGAGCGCGGAGGCGCTAGCGCCTGGCCTTGCCGGCGAGTTCCGCCTTGACGCTGCGGAACGCCGGCCCCCACATGGGATGGCCGATCTCGGCCGGCCCGAGATCGAACTTGGGATCGGCGCCGAAGGCCTTGCGGAATTCCTCGCGGCAGGCTTTCTGCTGCCCCGAGATGCAATGGATGAAAGCGAGATACTTGTGGGCCCGCGCCCGCTCGCTCGCGCCCTCCAGCCCCTGGTCCAGGGCCGCTTGCAATTGCCGGGCGGCCAGCTTGTAGGCCCCGTCCTCGTAGCTCCTGATGCCATTCTCCAGTTCCTGTTCGCCCTTGCCGCGCGGCGTTTCGGCAACGGCCGTGGGAGGGGTGGCGGACTCGGCGGCGGCCGGCGCCGGCGCAACCGCCGCCTTGGGCGGCTCCTTGGCGGCCTGCTGGGCACAGCCGGCGAGAACCCAGACGAGCAACAGGACGGCTGATCTCGATATACCGCTCATGGGAACAGGATTTCGTCTATTTGAATCGGTGTTTGATCTTGACGCTGGCGTCGGCTGCCAGGTCCACGATTTGCCGGTGCTCGGGGAAATCGCCGTTGCGGATCTCGATGACATGGCGTCCCGGCGGCAGCCTGATCTGCTTCAGGGGTGGCGTCACGCCGCGCTTCCTGCCGTCCACATACACCTCGCCCCAGGGCGCCACGGCCAGCAGGATGCGGCCGGTGGGCTGGACCGCGGCCGGCGGCGGCGCAGGCCGGGCTGCAGCGGCCTTCTCTTCGGCGACGGCCGCCGGCTGCTGGGCCGGTTCCGGATTTGCCGGCGCGGCAGCGACCGGCGCCACGACGGCTTGCCCAGGCGAGGCCGGTCCGCGCGCGCCCGGGCGCAACAACCCCCAGCCGGCCGCCAGCGCCATCAGGGCCGCCACGCCACCATAGAGAAGCACGCCGCGCCGCTGCCGGAACCCGGCGCCCGCAGCGCGCTTGGCAGGCGCCTCGACCGCCGGCGCCGGTGCAGGGATCACCTCGAACTTGACGGTGCCCGCGTCGGCCGAGCGGCGCACGCGCCGCCGCTCCAGGGTGCGCGACGGGGTGGTAGGCAGCCCGGCCGGCGCCATCTCCCGCCAATTACGCAGGTCCCTGGCCAGATCGCGTGCATTCTGATAGCGGTCGTCCGGATGCTTGGCCATGGCTTTCAAGACGATGGCATCGAGAGCGGCCGGTACCTCCGGGTTGCGGCTGGAAGGGGCCGGCGGCATGTCGTTGATGACCTGGTACAGGATGGCGTTGAGATCCTCGCCTTGGTAAGGCGGCACGCCCGTGAGCAGTTCGTACAGCACCGCCCCCAGGGAGAAGATGTCGGAGCGGCCATCCACCTGGCGCCCCACCACCTGCTCGGGCGACATGTACTTGGGCGAGCCGAAGGCGGTGCCAGCCATGGTGAGGGAACCGGTGGGCAGCAGCGCCACGCCGAAGTCCATGATTTTTACCGCGCCGTTCTTGAGCACCATGATGTTGGCCGGCTTGACGTCGCGGTGTACCACGTCGTTCTGGTGGGCGAAGGCCAGCCCCTTGGCGATCTGGTAGGCAATCTTGACCGTCTTGTCCGGCGGCAGCACCACGCCGGAGTCGATAATTTCGCGCAAGGACCCGCCTTCCAGAAACTCCATGGCGATGTAGGCCAGACCGTCGCTGCGGCCCACGTCATGGATGGTGACGATGTTGGGATGATTGAGCCGGCCGGCGGACTTGGCTTCCCGATAGAAGCGCTGCTCGTAGGAATCGGCCTCGTCCCGCGACAGCCCGGCGAGATTGACCGTCTTGATGGCCAGGATGCGCTCGATCAGCGGGTCGCGGGCCTTGTAGACGACGCCCATCGCCCCCTGGCCCAGCTTGCCCAGGATTTCGTAGCGCCCCAGGCGTTCCAGGGCCGCGACGGGTTGTGCGGTGGCTTCTCTCGTTTCGGTCATTATCGGGCAGCGGCTGGGAGAGCCGAAACCATAGAGTCCCCCTGGGAGCCTGTCAAGGCGGACATGCCACAGGGTTCAGGGTCGGAACAGCGTGTTATATTTTTGTTTTCGGACGAAATTGCCCAGAACTTTAACGTCACGAACAAGCCCCATGCCGCGCTATTCCCTGGAGGTGGCCAGCCTCACCGACGTTGGCCGGGTGCGCACTTACAACGAAGACAGCCTCGCCGCCGACGCCGGCAGCGGCATCGCCGTCCTGGCCGACGGCATGGGCGGCCATCGCTCGGGGGAGGTCGCCAGCCGCATGGCAACCGAGCTGATCATGGCAGGCCTGAAGCGCAGGCTGGCGGACCTGAAAGCGGGAGCCAGCCCCCATCCGCCCCTGAAGTCGGTCGGCGAGGTGCTGGCCGAAGCCAACAAGGCCATTTTCCAGGCGGCGTGCAGCCGCCCCAGTTACCAGGGCATGGGCACCACCCTCGCGCTCGCCCTGTTCCACGAAGACCGCGTCGTGCTGGGCCATGTGGGCGATTCGCGCGTGTATCGCCTGCGCGCAGGCCGCCTGCAGCTCCTGACCCGGGACGACTCGCTGCTGCAAGACCAGGTCGAGGCAGGCCTGATCTCGGCGGCCGACGCGGGCGAATCGCACAACCGCCACCTGGTGACGCGCGCCCTGGGCATCCGGGAAACCGTCCCCGCGCATCTGCGCGAGGAGCAGGTCAGGCCGGGCGACGTGTATGTGCTGTGCACCGACGGCCTGAACGACCTGGTGGACGACACGGACATCGAGCTCATCGTCGCTGCGCTGCGCGGTAACCTGCCGCTGGCCGCCCGGCACCTGGTGCAGGCGGCCAACGACAACGGCGGCCTGGACAACGTTTCGGTGATCCTAGTGAAGGTGGGCGAAGCGGCGCCGGCCGTCGAGCGCAAGGGATGGGCCGACCGCTTGTTCGGCTGGATGAGATAAGCGGCGGAGAATTCCATGGCAAAGCTGGTACTGAGTTCGGGCGGATCGGTGGTGCACCAGTACTTCATCGACAAGGAGCGCTTCACCATCGGCCGCGAGGCCCACAACGACGTGGTGATAGAAGATCCGGCGGTGAGCCGCGACCATGCCGTCATCATCACGGTGGGTAACGACCGGATCGTCGAGGACCTGGACAGCGGCAACGGCACCTTCATCAACGGCACGCGCGTGTCGCGGCAGATCCTGCAGCATGGGGACGTGATGCGGTTCGGCCACTACCACCTGCGCTACGTCAATCCCAAGGGCTCGACGGAAATCAATCTCGAGCAGACCATGTTGATCGCCTCGCTGCCCAAGGAATTGCGTGAGCTGCGCGGCGGGGTGTCGGCGCCGGAGGAAACGGCGGGGCCGGTGGCGCGCACCGGCAAGGTCCATTTCCCCAGTGGCCGTGTGAAGATCATCGGCGGACCGGGCGCGGGCGTCAGTGTCGAGCTCGATCGCGTCGTCGCCACTTTCGGCACGCCGGGGGAACAGCTCGCCGTCATTACCCGCAGGCCCCACGGTTATTTCCTCAGCCACGTCGAAGGACGGCACTATCCGCGCGTCAACAAGCAGCCCATCGGCGCAGAGCCGCACGCCTTGCGCAGCCACGACGTGATCGAGGTCGCCGACGTCAGGCTGGAGTTCCTGCAGGACTGACTCCGGCGCCGACGCATGCCGTCACTCCCCCTTTTCCGCTCCCACCGGCCGGCATCGGCCGCCTGCCCATCTTCCTCACGGACGACGTCGGCAAGGAGCAGTTCTGGGGATTCTCCACCGCGCTCATCCGCATTCCCGAGTTATTGAAGCGGGCGCGGCTGAAGGAACTGACCACACAGGGCTATCGCTTCGAATTGTGGCGCATCCATCCGGATAGCGGCACGCGCCAGGTTTTCGCCTCCTCCAGCGATCATGTGCTGCGCGCGCCGGTGGACCATCGGTTCGACGTACCCAATGCTCTCAGCCTGGAGCCGGCCGACGGCTGGATTTCCTGGGGCTGGATCGCCCTCGAGAGCACGGCCTGGGTACTGATCGGCGCGCTCGCGGCGCTGCTGGCGTCGTCGCGCCTGCGGGGCCTGCCCTGACACTCGGCTGAATCTGTAATTCCTGCGCATGCTGCGGCAAGCGCACCGCACAGGTGACTGACACATTTTCAGGCGAGAAATAAGCCCCGCCGCCGGATACAACGCGGGGGAATCAGGGGAAAGCTGGGACCGTCGGCTCCATGCCGCGCGCGACGGCTTCCGGATGCCGCCTGGCGACCAGTTCGCGGATCTCCTCAATGCGCTGGCGCGGCACGTCAACCATGAGCAGGATGGCGCCGCGTTCCATGTCCCCGGCAAACTGTGCCAGGCGGGAATTGGGGATGGACGCGCCGATCAGGCTGCCGATCCAGAAGCCGAGCAGCACCCCGCCCAGGGTCGTGGCCAGGATGACCGCGAGCCGGGGCTGGAAGTCGCCGGGCGGCGACAGCAGGAGCAGCACGCCGGCGAGCAGCCCCAGGCCGCCGCCCACCGCGGCGCACAGCTCGCCGCCATGCACCAGGTCACTCTTGTGCGCCACGCCCGCCTCGTGCAGCTCGCCCAGATCGGTGCCGCGCCTGCCGAGAAAGTGCATGTGGCGGTCCTCGATGCGCGCCAGCAACAGATCGTTGGCCGTTTTGCGCGCACTGTCGAAGTCGGGGAGAACAAAATACAGCCGTCGTCTCATCGTCGCCTCCTTCTGCTTTCGTTCTAGGCAGCGGCCCCGGGCAAATCAACCCTGGGCCGGACGCGGATTATGAAGAATCGCGCAAGCGACTGCCGCGCCCTCTGCAGGTCGGGCTTCAGCCCGACCTGCAAGGCCAGGTAATTACACGAACGAATGCCCGAGCAGACGTGTCCTTAACGCAGCACGCAACGTTCTTCGCCGTTGGCTATGCGGCACTGCCATCGGGCAGCCGGCTTGGCCGGCGCCGTGTCGCGCTCGGGCGCATAGATCAGCTCGGCGCTTTCCTGGCCGCGCACCCCGCGCTTGGCGCGGATTACCAGGGCCGAGGGGCGCGCCTTATCGGCGATCACCGAGGGCGGCACTTCCCGATTCAACTGCGCCACCGCCTCCCAGAACGCCTTGCGCAGCTCTCCCGCCGGCTTGCCGGCGAACTCGGCGAAACGGATGTCCTGGAGCAATTGCCCGATGCGATCCGGGGCCGGCGCCGATCTCACCGCCGGCCCGAAGGCTTCGGGCGGCTTGCGCACGGCGGCGCCGAACTGCTCGGGCGTGGACACCATTTTCGCGATGCTCACGTGCTTGTGGCGCATGGCCCACACGAGCGCGTCTTCGCCGTTGTCGTTCACCACGCCGGCATCCGCGCCGCGCTCCAGCAACAGGCGGGCGATGCTCTCGCGCCCTTCGCGCGCCGCCATCATGAGCGGTGTCGAGCCGTTGATGCTGCGGGCGTTGACGTCGGCGCCGCGCTCGATCAGCAGCCGCGCCACCTGTTCGTGTCCGGCGAAGACGGCATAGTGCAGGGCCGACCATTCCTTGCCCTCACGGTCGAAGCGGGCGCCGTGGTCGAGCAGCCACTGCACCGCTTGCGCGTGCCCCTTCCATGCTGCATGCATAATGGCTTGCTCACCGAAACGATTGGTCTTGTCGATCTGCGCGCCACGGCTGAGAAAAAGCTCCATCAGGGGGATGTTGCCCTCCCAGGCGGCGATCATGAGACCGGTGCCGATGCGGCTGCCCATGAAATCGGGATCCAGCCCCGCATCCAGCCAGCGCCGGGCGGACGCCATGTCGCCCAATTCCATGGCCACGGCGAAGCGCGTCGGATCGGGCAGCGCACCCTGGGCCGCCGCCCCTCCGGCCAGCGCCACGGCGCACAGGAGCGCCGCCGCGCCGCGGCACAGCCCGGCGCCGAGCCAATTCAGCAACGAGGAACGCATCGCACCCCCTTATCCGGTAAACTTCGTGTCAGCTTGCGCCGCCCACCCCCGTGATGCCTTGCCCCATGGCGTCCCCTTCCCTGCCGCTGGTTTTCGGTTTTGCCGTGTCGCTGACCCTGCACGTCCTGTTGCTGGTGGCGCGGCCGCTACCGTTTGCCAGGGGCGAGGAGGTGCCGATGTTACCGGAAAGTACGCCCGCGATGGAGGCACGCCTGGCACCGCGGGTGCTGAAAAACAGCGTCGACGATTCGGAAGACAGGCAAACGCCCCCGACAGTTCAAGCGCTCCGCCCGGCGCCCGCCGTGGCGCAGCACGCGGCGCCGGCAAAGGTTCTCGCCCCCCGGCCGCGGCCGCGCATGCTGGAAGGGGCGGCTCTCGCCCGCGCCCAGAAAGTTCTCGCCGATAGCCTGCTCTATCCCCAGGAGGCAAATGATCAGGGGCTGGAAGGCGAGACCATCATCCTCCTGCAGATCGACGGGCGGGGGAATATCGTGCGGGTAGAGGTGGCAAGCAGTTCCGGCCACCCCATTCTCGACCGCGCGGCCCTCGCCGCCGCGCGGCACATCGGCAGGCTGCCCGGCTTGGCCGACGCGGAGACCCTGCTGCCGGTGCGCTTCCAACTGTTCTGACGGCTCCCGCCCAGGGAACCGGCTGCGTTCGCCTTTTCTCCAAGTTTCATCCTTGTGCCAAGCTGCATCGTCACGGCGCCGCCAATGGCTGCCGGGGATCATGTCGTTTACCGGCGACAAAGAGGTCTGGCGCCCCTTGTCGCCTGTGACAGACAGATTGACGCGGTTTTCGTGACCCATTCCACTATCCGGCTCTGTTTTTCGGCATAACTCCCTGACAGAAAAAGGGTCTCGACGCCGGGCACGGCGATTGCACCCGTCTGCGCCGCGGCTTCGGTCATCCTTCCACCAGCAGCTTCAGGAAGCACGAATGAACATCTCCTCCTTCTTCGACCTGCCTGG
>DYIB01000038.1:0-5921 GCA_020723855.1 Uliginosibacterium gangwonense | reverse complement strand
CCTTTCGGCGCCATTTTCGTGTCGTGCCGGCGTTTACGCCGGAATTGCAGGAGGCATGCTTCCGCATACGGCATGGTGCCCTACGTGCAGGTGGGGCTTTATGTGGGAATGATCGCCGTCGCCCGCCTGCATGGCATCGAAAAGCTGTTCATGCTGGTGGAGCCGCGCCTGGCGCATCGGTTGGGCATGCTCGTGGGTATCCGGCCCAAGCTCATCGGCACGCCCGTGGAGCATCGCGGCGCCCGCGTGCCGGCCATGCTGAGCGTGCCGGAGGTGCTGGACAATCCGCACCTAAAGGTGCGGCCGCTGTTCGACGAGATCTGGACGCGGGTGGCGACCAGCTCCAGCTTCGCCCAGCGCACTTCCGAGGCACTGGCCGAGGCGGCCTGACACCGCCGATTCGCAACCGGGGCGCGGGGAAGGAACCCGGCGCAGCGGCGAAGACAGTGGTCACTCCCCGTCAAGCCGCCTTGCGCTGGATCAGCTCGATCTTGTAGCCGTCCGGGTCCTGCACGAAGGCGATGACCGTGGTGCCGTGCCTCATCGGGCCCGCCTCGCGCGTGACCACGCCGCCGCGGCGCTTGATCTCCTCGCAGGCGGCATAGGCGTCGTCCACTTCCACGGCCACGTGGCCATAGCCCGTGCCTAGGTCGTAGCGGTCCACGCCCCAGTTGTAGGTGAGTTCCAGCACTGCGCCCTCGGATTCGTCCTGAAAGCCGACGAAGGCCAGGGTGAACTTGCCGTCGGGATAATCCTTGCGGCGCAGCAGCCTCATGCCCAGCACTTCCGTGTAGAACTTGAGGGAGCGCTCCAGGTCGCCCACGCGCAGCATGGTGTGAAGAATGCGCATTGATTTTTCCTCCTAGAGTTGTGGGCAGGCCGCGGCCAGTTTCTTCAACTCGTCCCGCGCCTGCCGATAGCCGGGGAAGACGCCCTCCACCACGGACCAAAAGCGCGCGCTGTGGTTCATGTGCACCAGGTGGGCCAGTTCGTGCACCGCCACGTAGTCGATGAGATCCAGGCGGAAATGGATCAGGCGCCAGTTGAGGCGGATGCCGCTCTGCAGGCTGCAACTGCCCCAGCGCGTCTGGGCGTTGGACAAGGCCACCGGCGGCATGGGACGGCCGATGCGTGGCGCATAGGCGGCCACGCGCGCCGTGAAGCACTCCAGCGCCCGCCGCTGCAGGGCGCGGCGCGCCAGCAGGCGCAGGTCCGCGTCGGCGCGCGCCTCCAGCACCAGGCGGCGCTCCTCCCAGCGGCTGCGGTTGGCGCCGGGCACCACACGCACCTGGTGCTCCTCGCCCAGGACCGGCAGGAACGCGCCGTCGCGCACCACGAGCCGCACCGGCTGCGCCGCCGACTGCCACTCGTCCAGCTTCTTCAGGACCCAGGCCGCGTTCTTGACGATGAAACCCTCGATCTCGGCCATGCCGGCACGGCGCGGCGCGCCGACGCGCAAGCCGCGCTGGTCGATGGTCAGGCCCAGGGCGCGCCGGGAGGAGCGGATCAGCTTGTAGGCGACGATGCGGCGTCCGAGAAGGATATGACGTTCGCGCGCCTCGGGCGCGGGCGGCATGCGAAACGGAAGTTCAAGCTGGAAGTTCGACATTCGTCCAAAGATCACTCATGCCCGTCTGGCGCGGCAGCCGGGAAAGTTGCTTGGCCACCACGCCGTCGATTTCGGCCGGCGAGAGATGAATCAGGCGCCAGGCAAGGCGCAAGCGGCATTCTTCGTCGACCGCACCCCAGCTTCCCGCGGCGAAGGAAAGCTGCCACGGCGGGGGCATCAGGCCCAGGCGGCGTGCGCACGCATCCACGCGGCTACCCAGCACGCGCTTCGCTTCCGCCTGCAGCCAGGCATGGGCGCGGTCGCGAATCTGCCGGTCATCGGCCTCGGGCGGCAAGGGCAGCAACAGCTCGTCGCCGCGCAGGGCCGCCTCGTGACCGTCGGCCTCCAGGCGCAGGGCGATCATGCGCCCCAGATAAGGAAAGCGCACACCGTCGTGCCAGCGCTGAATCGTCACCCCGAGGGAGCGGCGGCCGGCCAGCTTTTCCGAGATGGCCTTGCTGCGGCTGCGCAGCGCCTGTTCGATCTGGGACAGGGACAGGCCACGCGGCGCCCGCACCTTCAGGCCCTGCTCGTCCACGGCGAAGGCCACGGTATCGCGGCTGCTGCGGCGCAGGCGGAACGGCAGGGCGGGTTCTTCGAACTGGAGGGAAAACTGCCCTCCCGGTGCGGCAGCAGCCGCGCCGGCCAGGGGCAATTCAAGCTGCAACTCGGTCTTTGCCGACCCCATAGCGGTGGGGGCTGATGCGCCGCATCTCGGCCTCGATCCAGGCCTCGGTGCGGGCATTGATCTCATCCGGCGTCAGCCCGCGCGTGTCGATCGCCGGTCCTATGCTCACGGTGACCGTGCCAGGATACTTCAAAAACGCCCGGCGCCGCCAGAACTCCCCGGCGTTATGGGCGACGGGCACCACCGGCGTCCCCGTCTTGGCGGCGAGATAGGCGCCACCGGGCTTGTAGCGCCGCGTCGTGCCGGGCGCGGTGCGCGTGCCTTCCGGGAAGATCACCACCCAGAAGCCTTCCTGCAGCCGCCGCCGTCCCTGCTCCAATACCTGCTCCAGGGCATCGCGCCCGGCGCGGCGGTCGATGGCGATGCTGGGAATCGAAGCCAGCCCCCAGCCGAAGAAGGGGATGTGCAGCAGTTCCCGTTTCAGGACGAAGGACACGGGCGGAAAGATCTCCTGCAAGGCCATCGTCTCCCAGGCCGACTGGTGCTTGCACAGGATCACCGCGGGCCGCGCGGGTAGGTTCTCGTGCCCCTCCACCCGGTACTTGATGCCCAGCAGATGTTTGACGAACCACAGGACGACGCGCGTCCAGCCCTGCACGATGCGATAACGCGTCATGCCCGGCAGCGGCCGCATCAGCAGGAAGAACAGCGCGAAGGGCGGCGTATAGAGCGCCAGCACCACCATGAACAGCAGGGAACGCAGGAAGATCATGGGGTGAGGTGGGCGGCGACTGCGGCGAGATCGGTAAAGATCAGCGTGTTCTCGGGCATGGGCGTTCCGCCGCGCGTCTTCTCGCCCTTGCCGGTGAGCACCAGGATGGGCGTGGCGCCCACGGCGGCGGCCGCCTGGAGGTCGCGCAGCGAGTCGCCGACGGCGGGCACGCCCGTGAGCTCGATGTGGTAGCGCTCGGCGATCTCCCGCAGCATGCCGGCCTTGGGCTTGCGGCACTCGCAGGCGGCGTCCGCGGCATGGGGGCAGAAGAACACCGCCTCGATGCGCCCGCCCACCTGGGCGGCGGCCTTGATCATCTTGTCATGGATGGCATTGAGGGTGTCCATGTCGAACAGCCCGCGCCCGATGCCCGACTGGTTGGTGGCCACCACCACCCGGTAGCCCCACTGGTTCAGCCGGGCGATGGCCTCCAGACTGCCCGGCAGGGGCTTCCACTCGTCGGGCGACTTGATGAACTGGTCGCTGTCGTAATTGATGACTCCGTCCCGGTCGAGAATGATCAGCTTCATGATTCGTCCCCGCGCCCTGCGCGCCACCTCATACCGACAGGCGCGAGATGTCCGCCACCTGGTTCATCAGGCCGGCGAGCCGGGCCAGCAGCGCCAGGCGGTTCTGACGCGTGAGGGGTTCGTCGGCCATGACCATCACCTGGTCGAAGAAGGTATCGACGGCCTCGCGCAACTGGGCCAGGGCCTTGAGCGCCTCGGTGTAGTCCTCGCCCGCCACATGGGACTTCACCAGGGGCGCAACGGCGTTCATGCGCTCGAACAAGGCCTTTTCGGCACTCTCTTGGAGCAGCAGCACGTCCGGCTCGCCGGCCACCGGCGGCACCTTCTTGAGGAGGTTGACGATGCGCTTGTTGGCGGCGGCCAGGGCCTGGGCCTCGGGCAGGCGCACGAACTCGCGCACCGCTTCCAGCTTGGGCAGCACCAGGTCGATGCGCGTGGGCTTGCCCGCCAGCACCGCCTCGATGGCCTCGATGGCATGGCCGGCCTCGCGCAGATAGCCGCGCAGGCGCTCCAGCATGAAGTCGTACAAGGCCGCCTGGGAACCCGCCTGCAAAGTGCCGGCGGGAAAGCCGGTGGCGCCTTCGGTAATCAGCTCGCCCAGGTCCAGGGGCAGGGGCTTCTCGATCAGGATGCGCAGCACACCCAGGGCCGCCCGGCGCAGGCCGAAGGGGTCCCTGTCGCCCGAGGGCACCTGGCCGATGCCGAAAAAGCCGATGAGGGCGTCCAGCTTGTCGGCCAGGGCCACGGCGCAGGCCACGTTGCCCTCGGGCAGCGCGTCGCCGGCGAAGCGCGGCCGATAATGGGCTTCGATGGCGTCGGCCACCACCGGGCTCTCGCCGTCGTGGTGCGCGTAATAGCGTCCCATGATGTCCTGCAGCTCAGGAAACTCGCCCACCATGCCCGTGAGCAGATCCGCCTTGGCCAGATAGGCGGCGCGCTCGGCCGCCGCCTGGTCGGCATGCAGGCGCCGGGCGATGGCGCCGGCCAGCTTCTGCAGCCGTTCGACGCGCTCGAGCTGGCTGCCCAGCCTGTTGTGATACACCACCTGGGCCAGCCTGGGCACGCGCGTGTCCAGGCGCTGCTTGCGGTCCTGGTCGAAGAAGAAGCGGGCATCGGCCAGGCGCGGGCGCACCACGCGCTGGTTGCCGCCGACGATGTGCCGGGGGTCTGCCACCGCCATGTTGGCCACGATGAGGAAACGGTTCTGCAGCCTGCCGCTGTCGTCGAACAGGGGAAAATATTTCTGGTTCTGCTGCATGGTGAGGATCAGGCATTCCTGGGGCACTTCCAGGAATTCCCGCTCGAACTCGCCCACATAGACCTCAGGCCACTCCACCAGGGCGGTCACCTCGTCCAGCAGGGCTTCCGTATCCTTCAGATGCGCCCCCAGGGAGCGCGCCTTGGCGGCGAGCTTTTCCGCGATCAGGGCGCGGCGCCGCTCGAAGGAAGCGATCACCCTGCCCTCGCGCTCCAGTTGCGCCTCGTAGTCCTCGGCGGCCTCCAGGCGAATGTCGCCGGCGCTCAAGAAACGGTGCCCGCGCGTGCGGTTGCCGGCACGCAGGCCCAGCACCACCGTGTCGCCCAGGACGCGCTTGCCGTGCATCACCACCAGGCCATGGACGGGCCGCACGAACTGGTACTCCGAGTCGCCCCAGCGCATCACTTTCGGCACCGGCAGCTTCTTCAGCGCCGCGTCGATCAGGTCGGGCAGCAGGACATGGAGGGCTTCGCCCTTCTTCTCGACCAGCGCGACGAAGTATTCGCCCTTGCCGTCCTGCACCCGCTGCAGCTGCCCGAAGTCCACGCCGGCGGAACGCATGAACCCCTCCAGCGCCTTGGTGGGCTTGCCCGCGGCGTCCAGACCGGCGGACACCGCCGGCCCCTTGCGCTCCAGCAGCTTGTCGGGCGCGGCTTCACGCACCCGGGGGCACAGCACGGCGAGCCGGCGCGGCGTGGCAAAGGCGCGCACGCCCTCGTTGCCGTGTACCAGGTCCGCGCCCATCAGGCCATCCAGCAGGTATTCCTTGAAGGCCTCGGACAGCAGGCGCAGCGCCTTGGGCGGCAGCTCCTCCGTCAGCAGTTCGATCAGAAGGGGGGCGCTCATCGGGCAACCTCCCGCTTGCACATGGGAAAGCCCAGGGCCTCGCGCGAGGCGTAATAGGCCTGGGCCACCTCCCGCGCCAGCGCCCGCACCCGGGCGATGTAGGCGGCACGCTCGGTGACGGAAATGGCGCCGCGCGCATCCAGCAGGTTGAAGGTATGGGAGCACTTCATGACCATCTCGTAGGCGGGCAGCGGCAGCCCCAGGCCCATGAGGCGCTTGGCCTCGGACTCGTACTTGGAGAACTGGGCGAACAGCCAGTCCACGTCGGCATGCTCGAA
>DYIB01000037.1 GCA_020723855.1 Uliginosibacterium gangwonense | reverse complement strand
CCTGCATGAAGCCGGCATTGACCCGGCGCGGGAAGCGCGCATGGCCCTCGATGAGCGGGCCCAGTTCGGCCACCGGCGCGCTGTCCACGTCGTCCACCACCTGCACGGCATGGGGGTTGCCCATGGACAGCGCGGTGATGTCCACGCGCCGCCCCGCCACGTCCAGTGGCTGCACCAGCGCTTCGGCTTCGGACACGAAGGGCACCTCGGCGGGCGCGAAGCGCGGCACGCCCATATCCACTGTCACCTCGCCGCTGTCTTCCAGGCGCGGCGCGATCACGCCGCCGCGGGTGTCGACGCGGATCGCGCGCTTGGCCGTCAGCCCCTTGTCGCGCACGAAGCGCGCGAAGCAGCGCGCACCGTTGCCGCACTGCTCCACCTCGCCGCCGTCGGCGTTGTAGATGCGGTAGCGGAAATCCACGCCGGGGTAAGGCGCCGGTTCCACCACCAGGATCTGGTCGCAGCCGACACCGAAATGGCGGTCGGCGATGGCCCGCGCCTGCTCGGGCGTGAGCTCGATGTCCTGGTTCACGGCATCGATGACGACGAAGTCGTTGCCCAGGCCGTGCATCTTGGTAAAGCGGATCTTCATGGCGCGGATTTTACGCTGAAAGCTACAGGCGGCGCTGGAAGGTACGCACGCCCAGTACCACGCCGCCGACCAGCAGCGCGATGCCCGCCGGCACCGGCGCCGCTGCGCCGCTTCAGCAGGTTGGAAGTGGCCGAGAGCACCACGGCGATGACGCCGAAGGCGAGATAGCGGCCGAAGGACAGGACCATGCCCGGATAGTCGGCCAGCATCAGGGGCGCGACGAATACCACGCCCCACAGCAGGCCCGCCTCCAGGGAGCACAGCAGCCCGACCAGCATTGTTCCTCCGTCCCGGTTGGCGATCGGCGCAGTGTGCCGGCTGTCAGCGCGCGGGTCTTGTACCGATTTGCTCCTGATGATCGGCGCCCCGGTAGCGGAAGCGCTCCACGCCCGCCTGGTGGGGCGAGCAGCGGAAGGTCACGTATTCGTCGGGGCGGGGCATTTTCAGTAAAGGGAAGCTTCCCCGGCCGGGCGGGTCTTGAAGCGCTTGTGCACCCAGTAGTACTGCTCGGGCATCTCGCGCACGCGTGCCTCGATGTAGGCGTTCATGCGCAGGGTGTCGGCAGTGACGTCGTCGCCGGGAAAATCGCGCCACGCCTCCTCCAGAGTGATCACGTACCCGGCACCGCCCGGCAGCATGCGGGCGATGCAGGGAATGACCACCGCGCCGGTGAGGCGGGCGAGGCGCGACAGGCCGGTAATGGTGGCCGCGGGAACGCCGAAGAACGGCACGAACACCGAATCCCGGGCGCCGTAGTCCATGTCCGGCAGATAGTAGAAGGGCCGCCCCGCCTTGATGGCCCTGACGCCCTCGCGCACGCCCTCCTGGCGCGACAGGGCGATCTGGTGGCCGAAACGGATGCGCGCCCGGTACAGCACGCGGTTGAAGAACGGGTTCTTCTGATTGGCGTAGATACCCGCCATGTCGCGCTCCAGCGTGAGACGCGTCCATGCGGCGTCCAGTCCCACGAAATGGGGCACCAGCAGAATGGACGGCTTGTCCTCGGGCAGATGCTCCAGGCCTTCCACGCGCACCATGCGGCGCACCCGGGCGGCGCTGCCCCACCACAGGATGCCGCGCTCCAGGAAGCTGCGCGCCAGCACCTTGAAGTGTTCCCGGGCGAGCTCGTGCCGCGCCCCGCTGCTCAGCGCCGGAAAGCACAGCTCGAGGTTGCGCAGGGCAATGCGGCGGCGCGCGCGGGCGAGGGCGAACAGCAGGCGCCCCAGGCCGGAGCCGACGCGGGACAGCAGCGGCAGGGGCAGCCAGTGCAGCAGCCACAGCAGCGGGACGAGAACGGGCATCGAAACGATCCTTTCACGGCCGCGCCGGCGCCGCGCCGGCCGGGATCTTGTAACGGTTGTAGCCCCACAGGTATTGCTCGGGGCAGCGGCGGATGAGCGCTTCCAGGGCACGGTTGATGGCGGCCACGCGCTCGGGCAGGGTGCCGGCGATGGGCTCGGGCGGCGGGCCCAGGTGCAGATGGAAGCCCTCGCCCCCGGGCAGTCTTTCCCCATAGGCCAGGATGACGGCCGCGCCGCTCGTTTGCGCCAGACGCGCCGCCAGGGTCATGGTATAGGCGGGCCGGTCGAAGAAATCCGCCCACAGGCCCTCGCCCCGGCCCGGCACCTGGTCGGGCAGAATGCCCACCGCCTGGTGGCGCCGCAGGGCGCGCATGAGCATGCGCACGCCGGCCATGTCGGCCGGCGCCAGATGCATGTTCGGCCCGCCCCGGCCCTGCTCCATGACGGGCCGCAGCCAGCCTTGCTTGGGCGGGCGATAGAGCACCGTGATCGGGGCGTGGGAGGCGTAATACTGGGCGGTGATTTCGAAACAGCCCAGGTGGGGCGTGAGGAAGACGATGCCCTTGCCCGCCTGCCATGCCGCCTCCACGGCCTCCCAGCCCGACACGCGGCGCACCAGGGGCACCACCCGCTCCCTGGGCCGCAGCCACAGCGCGGGCAGCTCCAGCAGGCCGCGCCCGGCATGGGCGATGGCGGCCGCCGGCAAACCCCGGGGCACGCCGGCGGGAAACGCCAGCGCCAGGTTCTCCCGCAAATGGCGCCGGTAGGTGGGGGACCCCCAGTAGGCCGCCCAGCCGGCCAGGGCGCCGAGCCGATGGAGCACGGACAGGGGCAGCCGCGACAGGAAGCGCAGGATGGGGAGCATAGACGGGGCCGGACCGGATAGGGCCCGATTGACCCCCATCCGGCAAAAAAATTACAATTATGTCTCCGCCGAGTTAATGCCGACAACTTGCAGGGCGGGTTCAAATACTGCTAAAGCGTCGCCTGCTCTCTCCCCGGGGCCGGTAACGACGAACCGGTGACGGGGAAAATTTTTGGGAGCAGCAATGAGCGAATATCTCTTCACCTCCGAGTCGGTGTCCGAAGGCCATCCGGACAAAGTCGCCGACCAGATCTCCGATTCCGTGCTGGACGCCATCCTCTCCGAGGACCCGCACGGCCGCGTCGCCTGCGAGACCCTGGTCAGCACCGGCCTGGTGGTGATTTCCGGCGAAATCACCACCCACGCCCACATCAACTACATGGAAGTGGCGCGCGATACCGTGCGCACCATCGGCTACGGCGCGTCCGAGATCGGCTTCGACTACAAGTCCTGCGCCGTGCTGACGGCGCTCAACCGCCAGTCGCCGGACATCGCCCAGGGGGTGAATGAAGGCGAGGGCCTGGACCTGGAGCAGGGCGCCGGCGACCAGGGCCTCATGTTCGGCTATGCCTGCAACGAAACGCCCCAGTACATGCCCTTCCCCATCTACTATGCGCACCGCATCATGCAGCGCCAGTCGGAAGTGCGCAAGGACGGGCGCCTGCCCTGGCTGCGGCCGGACGCCAAATCGCAGCTCACGGTGCGCTACCGCGACGGCAAGCCGGTAGCGGTAGACACCGTCGTCGTGTCCACCCAGCACGACCCGGAGGTCTCCCACGCCCAGGTGTCCGAGGCGGTGATCGAGGAGATCGTCAAGCCGGTGCTGCCCAAGGAAATGATGCAGGGCAATGTGCGCTACCTGATCAACCCCACCGGCCGCTTCGTGGTCGGCGGCCCCCACGGCGACTGCGGCCTGACGGGGCGCAAGATCATCGTCGACACCTACGGCGGCGCCGCCCACCACGGCGGCGGCGCCTTCTCGGGCAAGGACCCGTCCAAGGTGGACCGCTCGGCGGCCTACGCCTGCCGCCACGTGGCGAAGAACGTCGTGGCGGCCGGCCTGGCGCAGCGCTGCGAAGTGCAGGTGGCCTACGCCATCGGCATCGCCAAGCCGGTGTCCCTGATGGTGAACACCTTCGGCACGGGCAGAATCAGCGACGACAGGATCTGCGACCTGATCCGCAGCCACTTCGACCTGCGGCCCAAGGGCATCATCCAGGCCCTGGACCTGCTGCGCCCCATCTACCGCAAGACCGCCGCCTACGGCCACTTCGGACGTGACGAGCCGGAGTTCACTTGGGAGGCGCTGGACAAGGTGGCGGCGCTACGCGCCGCCCTCTAGCGGCAGCCGGGCGCACGCCCCGCACGGCGCGCGCCCGGATCACAGGCGCCCCGGCTGTGGTACCATACGCGTCTTCCGAGGAGCGTTGCAACGGGCAGGGCAGTCCCTCCCGCCAGGCTCGGAATCTGTCAGCAACGGCGCTCACCTGAACCCGTGCCGGGCACGGGACGGCGGGTGAGCAAGTCCGGCAGCCCCCTCCCTCCCGGCCACACTGTCAAGGAGCACTCCATGAACACTGTGGCTGATCGCCGCTTCACCGACTATCAGGTCGCCGACATCACGCTCGCCGACTGGGGTCGCAAGGAAATCGCCATCGCGGAGACCGAGATGCCCGGCCTCATGGCCGTGCGCGAGGAGTTCGCCGCCGCCCAGCCCCTGCGCGGCGCGCGCATCGCCGGCTCGCTGCACATGACCATCCAGACGGCGGTGCTGATCGAGACCCTCAAGGCCCTGGGCGCGCAAGTGCGCTGGGCCTCGTGCAACATCTTCTCCACCCAGGACCACGCCGCCGCCGCCATCGCCGCCGCCGGCACGCCCGTGTTCGCCTACAAGGGCGAGTCCCTGGAGGAGTACTGGGAGTACACCCACCGCATCTTCGAGTGGCCTGACGGCCAGGGCGCCAACATGATCCTGGACGACGGCGGCGACGCGACCCTGCTGCTCATCCTCGGCGCCAAGGCGGAGCAGGACCCGTCGGTCATCGCCAGCCCGGCCAACGAGGAAGAACGGGCCCTGTTCGCGACCATCAGGAAACGCCTGGCCGGGCAGCCCGGCTGGTACTCCAAGCAGTTGGCCTCTATCCGCGGCGTAACGGAAGAGACCACCACCGGCGTGAAGCGCCTGTACCAGATGGAGAAGGAGGGGCGGCTGCCCTTCCCCGCCATCAACGTGAACGATTCCGTCACCAAGAGCAAGTTCGACAACCTCTACGGCTGCCGCGAGTCCCTGGTCGATGGCATCAAGCGCGCCACCGACGTCATGATCGCCGGCAAGATCGCCGTGGTGTGCGGCTACGGCGACGTGGGCAAGGGCTGCGCCCAGTCCCTGCGCGGATTGGGCGCCACGGTATGGGTCACCGAGATCGACCCCATCTGCGCCCTGCAGGCGGCCATGGAAGGCTACCGCGTGGTGACCATGGAATACGCCGCCGACAAGGCCGACATCTTCGTCACCGCCACCGGCAACGTGCGCGTCATCACCCACGAGCACATGCAGGCCATGAAGCACAACGCCATCGTCTGCAACATCGGCCACTTCGACTCGGAGATCGACATCGCCAGCCTCAGGCAGTACCAATGGGAGAACATCAAGCCCCAGGTGGACCACGTCATCTTCCCGGACGGCCGCCGCCTCATCGTGCTGGCCGAAGGCCGCCTGGTGAACCTGGGCTGCGCCACGGGCCACCCCAGCTTCGTCATGTCCGCCTCCTTCACCAACCAGACCCTGGCCCAGATCGAGCTGTTTACCCGCAGCAGCCAGTACGAGAAGAAGGTCTACGTGCTACCCAAACACCTGGACGAAAAGGTGGCGCGCCTGCACCTGAAGAAGATCGGCGCCCAGCTCACCGAGCTGACCGACGAGCAGTGCGCCTACCTGGGCCTGGGCAAGGAAGGCCCGTTCAAGCCCGAGCATTACCGATACTGAGATGCAGCGCACCTTCAGTTTTGAATTTTTCCCGCCCCAGACGCCGGAGGGCGTGGACAAGCTGCGCGCCACGCGCCGGCAGCTGGCGCAGCTCAATCCGGCGTTCTTTTCCGTGACCTTCGGCGCCGGCGGCTCCACCCGCGACCGCACGCTGGAGACGGTGCTGGAGATCCACTCGGAGGGCCTGCCCGCCGCGCCGCATCTGTCGTGCATCGGTTCGACGCGGGACAATGTGCGCGCCATCCTCGAGCGCTACCAGGAGGCGGGCATCCGGCGCATCGTCGCGCTGCGCGGCGACCTGCCCTCGGGCATGGCCGATCCGGGCGAATTCCGCTATGCCAATGAGCTGGTCGCCTTCATCCGTGAGGAGACGGGCGACTGGTTCCATATCGAAGTCGCCGCCTATCCCGAGTACCACCCCCAGGCGCGCAGCCCGCGCGAGGACCTGCTCAACTTCAAGCGCAAGGTGGACGCCGGCGCGGACGGGGCGATCACCCAGTACTTCTACAACGCCGACGCCTACGAGCACTTCGTGGACGAATGCCAGGCGCTGGGCATAGCCGTCCCCATCGTGCCGGGCATCATGCCCATCGCCAACTTCAGCAAGATCGCGCGCTTCTCGGATACCTGCGGCGCCGAGATCCCGCGCTGGATCCGGCGCAAGTTCGAGAGCTTCGGCGACGATACCGCCTCGGTGCGCGCCTTCGGCCTGGATGTGGTGACCGAGCTGTGCCAACGCCTGCTCGCCGGCGGCGCACCCGGGCTGCACTTCTACACCCTGAACCAGGCGGGCTTGAGCACCACCATCTGGCAGCGCCTCGGGCTGTAGGCCTACTTGCGCCCCACCATCAGGACGCCCGCCAGTACCAGGGCCGCGCCCACGAGCTGCCACAGGGAGATGCTCTCGCCCAGCATCAGCCAGCCCAGGAAGATGGTGGCGATCGGCCCGAGGGAGCCGATCAGGGACACGGGCCCGGCGCCGATGCGGCGGATGGCCTCGGACACCATGTACACCGGCAGCACGGTGCTGAACAGGGCCATGGCCAACGCCAGGCCATAGGCCTGCCAGGGCAGGGCCAGGGACGACAGCGGGCGCGTGAGCAGAAACTGGCCGATGCAGGCGAGGCAGGCCACGGTGCTGGCGTAGGCCGTGAGCCGCGTCGCGCCCAGGCGGTCGACCGCCTGGCCGTTGCCGATCAGGTAGAGGGCGTAGGACACCGCGCCGCCGAACACCAGGGCGGCGCCGAGCCACACGTCGCTCCCGTTTCCGGCCTGGCGCAAGTCGTGCACCATGGCCAGGGCGATGCCACCGTAGCTCAGCACCAGGGCCCATCCCAGCCGACGCGTCACGGGCTTGCCCAGGGCGAGCGCCGAGATGAGCACCACCAGCGTCGGGTAAAGGAACAGGACGAGCCGCTCCAGCCCGGCCGAGATGTATTGCAGCCCGAGGAAGTCGAGAAAGCTCGACAGGTAGTAGCCGAGGAAGCCCAGCAGGATCAGCATGGCGTGATCGCGGGCAGTGATCCGGCCGCCCCGGCCGGCGCCCGGCAGGAAGGCCATGGCGACGAACAAGGGCAGCGAGAAGATCATGCGCAGCGCCAGCAGGGTGATGGCATCGAGGCCGTAGGGATAAGCCAGCTTGACCAGGATGGCCTTGAACGAAAAGCCCACGGCACCCGCCGCGGCCAGCCAGACGCCCGCCTGCCTGCCTTCGGATTCCGCCAACGCTCTCGCCGTCGCCGTCATTTCGGTTCCGGTTCAGCGCCGCCTGCCGCCGCCGAGCAGGGAGCCGAGCACGCCGCGCATGACCTGGCGCCCCAGCTCCGAGCCGATGGCCCGGGCCGCGCTCCTGGCCAGCGCTTCCACCGGCGTCTCGCGGCCGCGGCCGCCCCTGGCCGCGCCACCGCCGCCCAGCACACCGCCCAGCACACCGCCCAGCATATCACCCAGCCCGCCCAGGAAGCCGCCGCTCTTGGCGGGCTCGGACGCAGCGGCGGCCTCTCCGGCGCGGCCTTTCAGGCGCTCGTAGGCCGATTCCCGGTCGAGGGTCTTTTGGTAGTGGCCGTACAGCAGCGAGGCCTTGATCGCCGCGGCACGCTCGACGGCCGTCAAGGGCCCGATGCGCGAGGCCGGCGGCAGGATGTAGGCCCGCTCCACCACCCGGGGCCGCCCCTTCTCGTCCAGAAAGGACACCAGCGCCTCGCCCACCCCCAGCTCGGTGATGGCCGCCTCGGCGGAGAACCGGGGATTGGGCCGCAGCGTCTGGGCCGCGGCGCGCACCGCCTTTTGGTCCCGCGGGGTGAAGGCACGCAGGGCATGCTGCACCCGGTTGCCGAGCTGGCCCAACACGGTCTCGGGAATGTCCAGGGGGTTCTGGGTCACGAAATACACGCCGACCCCTTTCGAGCGGATCAGGCGCACCACCTGCTCGATCTTTTCCAGCAGGGCCGGCGGCGCCTCGTCGAACAGCAGGTGTGCCTCGTCGAAGAAGAACACCAGCCTGGGCTGGTCCGGGTCGCCCACCTCCGGCAGTTGCTCGAACAGCTCCGCCAGCAGCCATAGCAGGAAGGTGGCGTAGAGGCGCGGCGCCTGCAGCAGCTTCTCGGCCGCCAGGATGTTCACCATGCCGCGCCCCTGGGCATCGGTCTGCATCAGGTCGGCGATGTCCAGCATGGGCTCGCCGAAGAACTTGTCGCCCCCCTGCTCCTCCACGCCCAGAAGCGCCCGCTGGATGGCGCCGACGGAGGCGGCCGAGATGTTGCCGTACTCGGTGGTGAATTCCTTGGCGTTATCGCCCACGTGCTGCACCACGGCGCGCAGATCCTTCAGGTCGAGCAGCAGCAGGCCGCGGTCGTCGGCGATCTTGAAGACGAGCTGCAGCACGCCCGCCTGAATGTCGTTGAGATTGAGCAGGCGCGCCAGCAGCAGCGGGCCCATGTCCGAGACGGTGGCGCGCACGGGATGGCCGCTGGCGCCGAACACGTCCCAGAACACGACCGGGAAGGCCTGGGGCGCGGGCTCCGGCAGCCCCAGGGACTCGAGCCGCTGCCTGAGCTTGGGAGTGATCGTGCCGGCCGCGGCAAGACCCGAGAGATCGCCCTTGACGTCGGCCATGAACACCGGCACGCCGATGGCAGAGAAACGCTCGGCCAGCACCTGCAGGGTCACGGTTTTGCCCGTGCCGGTGGCGCCGGTGATCAGGCCATGGCGATTGGCCAGCGCCGGCAGCAGGGCGAGTTCCAGGTCTTGGGTTTTGGCGACGACGAGGGGAGGGGCCATGGCGTCTTCCGCAGAGGATGGGACGCCCGGATTGTAGCAATGGCGCCGGGCGGCTGTGCGGCCGCCCGGCGACCGAGGTTCAGGCGCCCCTCAGTGCCCGTTGCAGGGTGTGCATCACGGTGCGGTTGGCGCGCTCCATCTCCAGGGCCGCCTTGAGCGCGGCGGCATGGTCGCCGGCGTGGTAGCGCTCGACCGCCTCGGCGGCATGGCGATGCACGTCCTGGTGCGGTTTTTCCAGGCTGCGCAGTTCCGTCTTGGCACCGGCCCGCTCGCCGCCCTCGCCGTAGTACCACAAGCCCAGGCGGCATTCGGTATGGGAGGGCAGTTCCGAAGCGCGCAGCTTGGACAGCCCCATCAGCACCTTGTACACCTCCAGCTTCAGGGCCAGCTCTTCCAGGTTGGCCAGCTCCACGGCGGCAATGACCGCGGCGCCGGAGATCTCGCCGTCCATGCGCTGGGTGAAGTCCGCCAGTTCCTCCATACTGACCACCGCCTTGCGCGTCTCCTCGCTGTGGCGGTTGGCGTCGGCCGCGTCCAGTTCGGTCTGCGTCTTGGAGCGGGCGCTTTCCTGCTGCACGGCATTGACACGCGCGGTGATGTCCACCGTGGCCTTGGCGGTGCGCTCGGCCAGCTTGCGCACCTCGTCCGCCACCACGGCGAAGCCGCGTCCGGCCTCGCCGGCGCGCGCCGCCTCGATGGCGGCATTGAGCGCCAGCAGGTTGGTCTGGTCGGCGATTTCCTTGATGAGCTGGACGATGCCGCCGATCTCCCCCACCTGATGGTGCAGGGTGTTGATGCTGGCGGCGGTGTCGCGCAGCTTGGAGAACAGGGTATCCAGGTTGGCGGCGATGTCGGTGAAGGCGCCGCGGCTGCTGCGCGACGTGCGGGCGGCGGCGGCGACGGCGTCGCGCTGGCCGTTCAAGGTCTCGGCCAGGGACAGAAAGGAGCTCTTCACATCCCCCAGGGATTCGCCGAACTGCACCAGGTTTTCGAACAGTTGCTGGCGCCCCTCCTGCAGGGCGCGCAGGTTGCGCAGCTCCGCTTCGGCGCTTTGCCGTGCGCTCTCGGCCTCGGCCAGGCGCTGCTCCAGAAGGCGCTTCTGGGCCGCCAGTTCGTCGCGCTCGACGCGCAAGGTGGTCAGTTCGTTACCGTTGCGATTGAAGAACATTTGCTTCCCCTGGCAGGTCGTACCGGTGATTGAATGGCATGGACCAGGAATATCGGCAGATGCGCGCAGAACTTGACCCGGACATCCCGGGAGATGCCCCGCGCCGTGCTAAAATTCCGGCGTTTTCAGAATCTTAGGCATTGAGAGAACCATGGCAGGTCATAGCAAATGGGCCAATATCAAGCACAAGAAAGCCGCCGCCGACGCCAAGCGCGGCAAGATTTTCACCCGGCTGATCAAGGAGATCACCGTCGCCGCCAAGCTGGGCGGGAGCGACATAGACAGCAACCCGCGCCTGCGCCTGGCAGTGGACAAGGCCCAGGACAACAACATGCCCAAGGACACCATCCAGCGCGCCATCCAGCGCGGCAGCGGTGAGTTGGAAGGTACCAGCTATGAGGAAATCCGCTACGAAGGCTATGGCATCGGCGGGGCGGCGGTGCTGGTGGACTGCCTCACCGACAACAAGACGCGCACCGTGGCCGAAGTGCGCCACGCCTTCGCCAAGCACGGCGGCAACCTGGGCTCGGAAGGCTCGGTGGCCTTCCTGTTCAAGCATTGCGGCCAGTTCGTGTTCGCGCCGGGCACCAGCGAGGATCAGGTAATGGAAGCGGCCCTGGAGGCCGGCGCCGAGGATGTCATCACCAACGAGGACGGCAGCGTGGAAGTGGTGTGCGCTGCCCACGATTTCATGAATCTCAAGCAGGCGCTGGAGAAGGCCGGACTCAAGCCGGAGTTCGCCGAGATCACCATGAAGCCCCTGAACGAGACCGTGCTGACGGGCGAGGATGCCGCCAAGATGCAGAAGCTGCTCGACGCCCTGGAGTCCCTGGACGACGTGCAGGAGGTCTACACCACGGCCTCGCTGGAGCACTAGGCCCCGTGGCCGAGCCGCCGGTACGCATCCTCGGCATCGACCCTGGTCTGCGGGTGACCGGGTTTGGCATCATCGAAAAGACCGGCAGCCGCTTGGCCTACCTCACCAGCGGCTGCGTCAAGATTCCGGAGGGCGAGCTGCCGGTGCGCCTGAAAACCATCCTCGACGGCCTGGGGGAGGTGATCCGTCGCCACCTGCCGCAGCAGGTGGCGGTGGAGAAGGTGTTCGTCAACGTCAATCCCCAGTCGACCCTGCTTCTGGGACAGGCGCGCGGCGCCGCCATCTGCGCCGCCGTGGCCGCCGACCTGCCCGTGGCTGAATACACGGCGCTGCAGGTCAAGCAGGCGGTGGTGGGCAACGGTCATGCCGACAAGGAGCAGGTGCAGCACATGGTGCGGCGCCTGCTGAACCTGCCCGGCGACCCCAGCGCCGACGCCGCCGACGCCCTGGCCTGCGCCATCTGTCACGCCCACGGCGGCCAGGGCCTGGGGGCGATCGCCACCATGGGACTGCGGGTGCGCCGCGGCCGCCTCATCGATGGTTGACCCATGCCGGGACGTCGCCGGCGCGGGCCGGTAGACTCGGCTCATGCCCGCCGAACCCTCCGCCGCCGCCCTGTCCAACCCGCTCCTGCGCTATTTCCTGGCGACGCGGCCGGCCTTCCTGAGCGTTACTTTCACTGCCTGCCTGGTGGGGCTGGCCACGGCGGCCGCCGACGGCGTGGCCCTGAACCCGGTGACCAGCCTGGTCACGGTGCTGTTCGCGCTCGTCGCCCATGCCGGCATCAACGTGCTCAACGACTACTACGACGCGACGGCCGATGGCACCAACGTTGAACGCATCTACCCCTTCACCGGGGGCAGCCGCTTCATCCAGAACGGGGTGCTGACCCAAAGGCAGACCCGCCTGTTCGGCCTGGCGCTGCTGGCCGCCGTGGTGCCGGCGGGGCTGGCGCTGGCGGCCCAAGCCGGCGCCGGACTGGTGGCCATCGGTGCCTCCGGCCTGTTCATCGGTTGGGCCTATTCCGCGCCACCCCTGGCCTGGGCGAGGCGGCGGTGGCCGCCGGCTGGCTGCTGGTGGTGCTGGGCACCGACTACGTGCAGCGCGGCGCTCTCGCGCCCACGCCTCTGGCGGCCGGGCTGTCCCAGGCCCTGCTGGTGGCCGCCGTGCTGTTCATCAACCAGTTCCCGGACCGCAGGGCCGACGAAGCCGCCGGCAAGCGCACTCTGGTGGTACGCCTGGGCCCGCGGGCGGCGCGCTGGGGCTACCCGGTGATTGCCGGCGGCGCCTATGGCTGGCTCGGGCTGCAGCTCGTCCTGAACCATCTGCCCGGGGCGGCGACTCTCGCCCTGGTTCCCCTGCCCCTGAGTGCCTGGGCCGCCGCCGAGCTGGCGCGCCATGCCGCGCGGCCGGCGCATCTGGCCGGCGCCATCCGGACCACCATCGCCGCCGCCCTCCTCCACGGCCTGCTTCTCGCGGGCGCTCTCGCCTTCGCGTGAAGGGGGCCCGCTCGTGCGAAAATAGTTGCCGCGCACGCCAGCAGGCGCGCGTCGTCTTCGGCAACTTCAGCAGCCCCAGGAGCCCCCATGATCGGCCGCCTCACCGGCATTCTTCTGGAAAAGAACCCGCCCCAGATCACCCTGGACGTACAGGGCGTGGGGTATGAGGTGGATGTGCCCATGAGCACCTTCTACAACCTGCCCGCCGCCGGGGAGCGGGTGAGCCTGCATACCCACCTGCTGGTGCGCGAGGACGGCCACTTCCTCTACGGCTTCGCCACCGAGGGCGAGCGCACGGCCTTCCGCCAATTGCTCAAGATCAGCGGCATCGGCGCCCGCACCGCCCTGGCGGTGCTCTCCGGCCTGTCGGTGAACGATCTGTCCCAGGCGGTGGCGGCCCAGGAGGCGGGGCGGCTCACCAGGATCCCGGGCATCGGCAAGAAGACCGCCGAGCGCCTGCTGCTGGAGCTGCGCGACAAGCTGGACATGGGCGCCGCCGTGGCCCGCGCCACGGTCCATAGCGCCACCGCCGACATCCTCAACGCCCTGCAGGCCCTGGGCTACAACGAGCGCGAGGCCCAGGCGGCCCTCAAGCACCTGCCCGAGGGCGTATCGGTGTCGGACGGCATACGCCAGGCCCTCAAACTGCTCGCCAAGGCATAATACCGGGATGATCGAAACCGACCGCCTCATCTCCGCCAGCCCCGGTACGCCCCAGGAAGAAGCCCTGGAGCGGGCGCTACGCCCGCGCCAGTTGCGCGACTACGTGGGGCAGCAGAAGATCCGCGGCCAGTTGGAGATCTTCATCGAAGCGGCGCGCAAGCGCCGCGAGGCGCTGGACCACGTGCTGCTGTTCGGCCCGCCGGGCCTGGGCAAGACCACCCTGGCGCACATCATCGCCCACGAGATGGGGGTCAATCTGCGCCAGACCGCGGGGCCGGTGCTGGAGCGTGCGGGGGATCTCGCCGCCATCCTCACCAACCTGGAGCCCAACGACGTCCTGTTCATCGACGAGATCCACCGCCTGTCGCCGGTGGTGGAGGAGATCCTGTATCCAGCGCTGGAGGATTTCCAGATCGACATCATGATCGGCGAGGGCCCGGCGGCCCGCTCGGTGAAGCTGGACCTGCCGCCCTTCACCCTGGTGGGCGCCACCACCCGCGCCGGCATGCTCACCAACCCGCTGCGCGACCGCTTCGGCATCGTGGCGCGGCTGGAGTTCTACACCCCCGAGGAGCTGACGCGCATCGTCGCCCGCTCGGCCCAACTGCTCAACGTGGACATGGTCGCCGAAGGCGCCCTGGAGATCGCCCGCCGTGCCCGGGGCACGCCGCGCATCGCCAACCGCCTGCTGCGCCGCGTGCGCGACTACGCGGAAGTGAAGGCCGGGGGCGCCATCACCGCCCAGGTGGCCGACGCCGCCCTCACCATGCTGGACGTAGACCACGCCGGCCTGGACGTCATGGACCGCAAGCTGCTCGGTGCCGTGCTGGAGAAGTTCGGCGGCGGTCCGGTGGGCCTGGACAACCTGGCCGCCGCCATCGGCGAGGCGCGCGACACCATCGAGGACGTGCTGGAGCCTTATCTCATCCAGCAGGGCTATCTGCAGCGCACGCCGCGCGGCCGCATGGCCACCGGCTCCACCTGGCGCCACTTCGGCCTGGCCGTCCCCGGCAACAACGGCGAACTCTGGAACGAATGAACCGTCGCCGCGAGGCGACTCCCGGCCGCGTCAACCCCGATCATGCCGCGGCGGCGTCAACAGCCCTCATGGGTCGACCCTGTTAGAATTGCGGTCCATGCCTGCGCCCATTCAGCATGTCCGTGCGGTCTTTCGCCTGCCCGTGCGGGTCTACTACGAAGACACGGATGCGGCCGGAATCGTCTACTACGCCAACTATCTGCGTTTTCTCGAACGGGCACGCACCGAGTGGCTGCGCTCGCTCGGCTTCGAGCAGTCGCAACTGGCGCGCAGCCACGGCATCGCCTTCGCGGTGCGCTCGCTCGCTGCCGATTACCACAAGGCCGCGCGCCTCGACGAGGTGCTCACCGTGATCTCCGAGATCGATGCGCTGGGCGGCGCGCAACTGACCTTCCTGCAACGCATCGAGCGCGACGGCGCGACGGTGTTCGCGGCCCGGATCAAGGTCGCCTGCATCGACGTGGCGCGCATGAAGCCGGTGGCGATCCCGGCCGAAATCCGACAACGACTCCAAGCCTTGAAGGGCGAATGATCCATGGACGTAACCCAAGACCTCTCCATTCTTTCCCTCATCGCCAATGCCAGCGTGCCGGTGAAGGGTGTCATGGCCCTGCTGGCCGCCGTCTCCTTCATGTCCTGGTACTGGATTTTCCGCAAGTGGTTCGCCATCCGCGACGCACGCCTGAAGACCGACCAGTTCGAGCGCGACTTCTGGAGCGGCGGCGACTTGAACTCCCTGTATCAGAGCGCTGTCAATGGTCGACACAACACAGGGGCGCTGGAGCGGATCTTCGAAGCCGGCTACCGCGAGTTCACCAAGCTGCGCGGACAAAGAGGCCTGGATCCGGCCAGCATCGTGGACGGCTCGCGGCGCGCCATGCGCGCCACTTACCAGAGGGAAATCGATGACCTGGAAGCCCACCTGGCCTTTCTCGCCTCGGTGGGTTCCGTCAGTCCCTATGTCGGCCTGTTCGGCACGGTGTGGGGCATCATGAACGCCTTCCGCGGGCTCGCCAACGTCAGCCAGGCGACCCTGGCCCATGTGGCGCCGGGCATCGCCGAAGCCCTGGTGGCCACCGCCATCGGCCTGTTCGCCGCCATTCCCGCGGTGGTGGCCTATAACCGCTTCGCCCACGACGTGGACCGGGTGGCGGTACGCTTCGAGAGCTTCATGGAGGAGTTCTCCAACATCCTGCAGCGGCAATTGCGTTAGAGAGGGGAGGCGATGAAACAGCGCAGGCTCATGAACCAGATCAACGTCGTGCCCTACATCGACGTGATGCTGGTGCTGCTGGTCATCTTCATGGTGACGGCGCCGCTGATCCAGCCGGGACTGATCGACTTGCCCAGCGTCGGCAAGGCCGCGCAGCCGCCCGTGGCGCCCCTGGAAGTGATCATCAACGCCGACCGGAGCCTGGAACTGCGCGACCGCAGCCGGGGCGATGCCAGCCAGGCGATGACGCGCAGCGAGCTGGCGCGCGCCATCGTCGCCGCCCAGCAGAAAAATCCGCAGCAGGCGGTCGTCATCGCCGCCGACAAGAGCGTACGCTACGAGGCTGTGCTCAACGTCATGGATGAACTGCAGAAAAGCCAGGTGGCGCGCATCGGCCTGCTGGTGCAGCCCGGGAAGCCATGAGCGCGTCGCCGAGCCGCCTCAAGACGCGCTCATACCCCCCTGGGGGGTTGGCGCGCAGCGCCGGGGGCAGACCATGAGCGAGGCTTTCGATCCGCGCGAGCCGCCGGGCAAGTGGGCCTCCGCCGCCCTGGCGGTGTTCGTGCACGTGATCCTGGCGGTGCTGCTGATCTACGGCATCCGCTGGCAGAGCAAGCCGCCGGAACCGGTGGAAGTGGAGCTGTACCGGGCTCTGCCCAGCCCCCCGGCGGTGCAGGCGCCGCCCCCGCCCGAGCCCAGGCCGGAACCCAAACCCGAGCCCAGGCCGGAGCCGAAGCCCGAGCCCAGGCCGGCGCCGCCCCCGCCCAAGCCCGATATCGCGGTGAAGGAAAAGGAGAAGTCCAAGCCGCCTCCCAAGCCGCAGCCCAAGCCCCAGGAAGAGCCGAAGAAGGAGCCCAGGCCCGACGACCGGGCGGAGAAGCGGCGCATCGAGGAAGTGCTCAAGCAGGAGCAGCAACTGCTGGAACAGCGCAAGATCGAGCAGGAGCTGGCCCAAGTGAAGGCGTCCCAGGCGTCGGCCGCGCTGGCGAAGGCCAAGGCTTCCTGGGGAGACAAGATCAGCGCCAAGATCCGCGGCAACACCGTGCTGCCGCCGGAGATCAAGGGCAATCCGGAAGCGGTGTTCGAGGTGACGCTGCTGCCTTCGGGCGAGGTGATCACCGTCAGGCTGCGCAAGTCCTCGGGCAATACGGCGCTGGATGCCGCCTTCGAGCGCGCCATTCTCAAATCCAGCCCCCTGCCCAAGCCCGAGGATGCGCGCGTGTTCGAGCGCACTCTCACCCTCAAGCACAAGCCCTTTGAAGAATAAGGAATCCGCCAGTCATGTATAATCCCGTGGCTTTCTCAAAGCCCATCATCGACATGCGCCGCTTTCTCCGCCTTCTTGTGGCAGGCTGCGCGATGCTCGCCGCCAGTCTCGCCCATGCCCAGCTGACCATCGAGATCACCGGCGCCGGTGCCAATCGCCTGCCCATCGCCATCGCCGATTTCCAGGGCGAATCCGCCGTCGGCCAGGACATCTCCGCCGTGGTGCGCGCCGATCTGGAGCGCAGCGGTCTGTTCCGGCTGGTGCCCGGCGCCGTCACGCTGTCCGAGAGCGCCCCCATCGCTTATGACGACTGGAAGGGGCGCGGCGCCGACGCGCTGGTGGTCGGCAGCGTCCTGCCCGGGGCAGGCGGGCGCTTCGAGGTACGCTTCCGCCTGTACGACGTGCAGAAGGGCACGGCGCTGGGCGGCCTGGTCTACACCATGGCGGCGGCCCAGGCGCGCACCACCGGCCACCGCATCGCCGACTTCGTATACGAGAAGCTGCTCGGCGAGAAAGGCGTGTTCTCCACGCGCATCGCCTACGTGGTGAAGAGCGGCGCGCGCTACGAGCTGCAGATCGCCGATGCCGACGGCGTGAACGCGCAGACCGCCCTGGCTTCGCGCGAGCCCATCATCTCGCCCGCCTGGTCGCCCGACGGCACGCGCCTGGCTTACGTCTCGTTCGAGGCGAAGAAGCCGGTGGTCTATGTGCATTCGCTGGCGAGCGGCAAGCGCCACGTGGTGGCCAACTTCAAAGGCTCCAACTCGGCCCCCGCCTGGTCGCCCGACGGGCGGCGGCTCGCCGTGGTGCTGACCAAGGACGGCGGCTCCCAGATCTACATGATGAACGCCGACGGCAGCGGCGTGACCCGCATCGCCTCCTCCGCCGGCATCGACACCGAGCCTTTCTTCTCGCCCGACGGCCAGTACCTGTACTTCACTTCCGACCGGGGCGGCAGCCCGCAGATCTACCGCATGCCGGTCGCCGGCGGCAGCGCCCAGCGCGTCACTTTCGAGGGCGGCTACAACGTGTCGCCGCGCATCTCGCCCGACGGCAAGACCCTGGCCTACGTGTCGCGCAACGGCGGGCGCTTCCAGGTGACGATCATGGACCTGGCGACGCGCCAGACCCAGATCCTCACCGACTCGGCCAAGGACGAGTCGCCGAGCTGGGCACCCAACGGGCGCATGATCCTGTATGCCTCGGAAATCGGCGGCCGCGGCGTGCTGGCCGCCGTTTCCAGCGACGGCCGCGTGAAGCAGAGGCTGTCGGTGCAGGCCGCCGACGTGCGCGAGCCGGCGTGGGGACCTTTCATCCAGTGAACAATCAACTTGAACGGAGAGAAGCGATGCTGAAGAAACTCTTGGCGGTGGCGGGAATCGTTGTTCTGGTGGCAGGCTGCGGCACGACGCCGGGGCCCGAACAGCCCGGCGCCGCCGTCGAAGACCGGGGCGCCAAGCCGATCACCGCGCCGGAAGTCAAAACCGTGACGTCCGACCAGGTGGGTGAAGGCGTGCTGCCGCCGGAACTGAAGGATCCCAAGAACATTCTGTCCAAGCGCAGCGTCTATTTCGATTTCGACCAGTTCACGGTGAAGGAAGAGTTCCGCCCGCTGGTCGAAGCCCATGCGCGCTTCCTGGCGTCCCATCCCAAGCTGAAGATCCTCATCCAGGGCAACACCGACGAGCGCGGCAGCCGCGAGTACAACCTGGCCCTGGGCCAGAAGCGCGCCGACGCGGTGCGGCGCATGATGACCCTGCTGGGCGCGCGTGAAGACCAGATCGAATCCGTCAGCCTGGGAGAGGAGAAGCCGCGCAATCCGGGCCACGACGAAGCGGCCTGGGCGGAGAACCGGCGCGCCGACATCCTCTACGTGGGCGAGTGATCCATGCGCGCCCGCCTGGTTTGCGCCCTGTTCCTGGCCGCTGCCGCGCTGCCGGCGCGAGCCGGCCTGTTCGACGACGAGGAGGCGCGTCGGCGCATCGAACAGATACGCACCGAACTCGGCCAGCGCATAGACCGCCTGGAGTCCCTGTCGGGCTCCAGCGTGCAACTGGCCAATCAGATCGAGCAGATCAGGGGGGAGATCGCCCAATTGCGCGGCCAGATCGAGGTGCTGAGCTACGAGCTGGAGGCCGCGCAGAAGCGCCAGAAGGACTTCTACGTGGACCTGGACCACCGGCTGCGCAAGCTGGAAAGCCAAGGGCCGGCGGCCAACGCCCAGTCGGCGGCGCCGGCGGTCGATCCGGCGGCGGAGACGCGCGACTACGAGGCGGCCCTGAACCTGTTCAAGGGCGGCAAGTACAAGGAAGCGCTCGCCGCCTTCCAGTCCTTCATCAAGACCTATCCCAACAGCGCCTTCGCGCCCTCGGCCCACTACTGGTCGGCCAGCGCCCATTACCAGTTGGGCGAGTTCAAGAAGGCCATCGAGATGTTCAACAAGGTGGCCACGGCCTGGCCCAACGACCCGAAGGCGCCCGACGCCATGCTGGGCACGGCCAACAGCATGCAGGAATCGGGTGACGCCAAGGGCGCACGCAACATGCTGGAGAATCTGGCCGAGAAATACCCAAACAGCGCCGCGGCCCAGGTCGCCAAGCAGCGTCTGGCGCCGAAGAAAAGGAAGTGACTCCCCGTCCCGCCAAGCTGCGCATCACCGAGATCTTCCATTCGCTGCAAGGCGAATCGACGCGGGTCGGGCTGCCCACGGTGTTCGTGCGCCTCACCGGCTGTCCCCTGCGCTGCACCTGGTGCGATACCGAGTATGCCTTCACCGGCGGCGAATCCATGACCCTGGACGCGATCCTGGAGCGGGTCGCCTCCTTCGGCACGCCCTATGTCTGCGTCACCGGCGGCGAGCCCCTGGCCCAGAAGGAATGCCTGACGCTGTTGCAGGTCCTGTGCGACGCCGGCTATTCGGTGTCGCTGGAGACAAGCGGCGCCCTGGATGTCTCGGAAGCGGACCCGCGCGTGTCCAAGATCATGGACCTCAAGGCGCCGGGGTCGGGCGAAGAAGCCAAGAACCGATGGGAGAATCTGGCCCATCTGACACCCCGGGACGAGCTCAAACTGGTGCTGGCGAGCGAGGAAGACTATCTCTGGGCACGCCGGGTGCTGGAGGAATACCGCCTGGCCGAGCGCTGTACCGTACTGTTGTCGCCGGTGCACGGGCTGCTTGCGCCACGGCAACTGGCGGAATGGATCCTGCGCGACCGCCTGCCCGTGCGCATGCAGGTGCAACTGCACAAGGTCATCTGGGGCGCGGAGCGCGGACGCTGATCAGCACACCGGCGCGCCGTAGCCGCGGCTGAAGGGGATGGGGCCGGAGAAGGCGACGCGGTCGCCGTGATCCAGGGTGACGTTGTCCTCGACGGCGCCGCCGAAGGCGGTCATGATGTTACGCCCGTTGCGCCAGGCGACGTAGATTTCCCGCTCAGGGATGCCCAGCCGGCCGGGAAGGGCGCGCGCCTGGGTGCCGCGCGGCAGACGCAGGCGCAGGGGCTGGAGCGCAGCTCCGTACTTGGTGAGGCTGTTGTAGAGATGGACTTCCACTTCGATCATCGCCCGGTCTCGCTATGGGAGAAGGGAAAATGCTATTGACCTCGATTCTGCCCGGCCTTGAGCCGGATCAAGCACCCCGCGCCGGGGGCAGCCCATGAGCGAATCACGCGCCGTCGTGCTGCTCTCCGGCGGCCTCGACTCGGCCACCACGCTCGCCATCGCCCGCGCCGAAGGCCACGCCTGCTACGCGCTATCCGTGGCCTACGGCCAGCGCCACGGCGCCGAGCTCGACGCCGCGGCGCGGGTAGCCGCCGGCCTGGGGGCGCGCGAGCATCGGGTGGTGGCCATCGACCTCGCCCAGTTCGGCGGCTCCGCCCTCACGGACACCCGCCTGGCGGTGCCCACCGAGGGCGTGCAGCCGGGCATCCCCATCACCTACGTGCCGGCGCGCAACACCGTGATGCTGTCCCTGGCGCTGGCCTGGGCGGAGGTGCTGGAGGCGCGCCACATCTACGTGGGGGTGAATGCGGTGGACTACTCCGGCTACCCGGACTGCCGCCCCGAATACATCCAGGCCTTCGAGGCCATGGCCAACCTGGCCACCAAGGCGGCGGTGGAAGGCCGGCCGCTCAAGATCCACGCGCCCCTGATCGCCCTCACCAAGGCGGACATCATCCGCCGCGGCATCGCCCTCGGTGTGGATTACAGCCTGACCGTCTCCTGCTACCAGGCCGATGCCCGGGGCCGCGCCTGCGGCCGGTGCGATTCCTGCCGCCTGCGCCGGGCCGGCTTCGCCGCCGCCGGTGTACCCGACCCGACCCGCTACCGGCCCGATTCAGCGCCGTTATAAGGTTGCAAATATTCTCGATTCACGCCCCCGGCGGTTTCTTTACAATCGCGGGAATCCCCAGCCGGAGCGAGGCGCCAAAGACATATGGAATTCACCATCCACCACCAGGTACTGCTCACCGTCTTCGCCGTCGCGGCGATCATGGGCGCCGTCGCCCAGAAGACCCATTTCTGCACCATGGGTGCCGTCTCCGACTGGGTGAACATGGGCGACACGGGGCGCATGCGCGCCTGGCTGCTGGCCATCGCCGTGGCCGTGGGCGGCGTCGCCCTGCTGGAAGGAACGGGCGTGGTGAATCTCGGAGCCAACACCTTCCCGCCCTATCGCACGCCCAATTTCGCCTGGCTGCGCTATGTTGTGGGCGGGCTGATGTTCGGCGTCGGCATGACCCTGGGCAGCGGCTGCGGCAACAAGACCTTGCTTCGCATCGGCGGCGGCAACGTGAAGTCGGTGGTGGTGCTGGTCGTCGCCTCGCTGGGCGCCTACGCCATGATCTGGACCGACTTCTACGGCAAGGTGTTCCACCCCTGGGTCAATGCCACCACCATCAACCTGGCGACCCTGGGCGTGCAAAGCCAGGCCCTGGGCGACATCGTCGGCGGCCTGCTGGGCCTGCAATCCACCCGCGGCCTGCAGCTCGCCCTGGCGGGCATCGTCTCGCTGGGGCTGCTGGCCTTCGTGTTCTCCAGCCGCGACTTCCGCGGCAACTTCGACGGCATCCTGGGCGGCCTGGCGGTCGGCGCCGCCGTGATCGCCGGCTGGTACATCACGGGCGGCCCCATGGGGCGCGAGTGGAAGGAATTCACCGACATGGCCCTGGAGATTCCCAGCCGCGTCGAGGTGCAGTCCTACACTTTCATCAGCCCCATGGGCGACACGGTGCGCTACCTCCGCCAGCCGGGCAACTTCAACCTGATCAACTTCGGTGTCGCGGCCCTGGCGGGGGTGATGTTCGGCGCTTTCCTGCATGCGCTATTCACGCGCAGCTTCCGCATCGAATGGTTCGTGAACGGCGGCGACTTCGCCAACCACGCCGCCGGCGGCGCCCTGATGGGCATAGGCGGCGTGCTGTCCATGGGCTGCACCATCGGCCAGGGCGTGACCGGCGTGTCCACCCTGGCGCTGGGCTCGCTCATCACTTTCGTGTCCATCGTCGCCGGCGCCGCGGCCACCATGAAATTCCAGTACTGGCGCCTGATGCGCGAGGCGTGAACAAGCCGCCAAAGACTAAGAATTGACACGCCCCCCGGGGCCTCCTATAATGCGCCGCTCTTTGCGGGTCGTTAGCTCAGTTGGTAGAGCAGCGGACTTTTAATCCGTTGGTCACTGGTTCGAGTCCAGTACGACCTACCAGGATACGAGGGGCCGGCAGAAATGCCGGCCCCTTTTTCGTTGCCATCAGTCCGCGTACCCCATGGGATTGTCGCTCTGCCAGCGCCAGGTATCGGCGCACATTTCGTCCACGCCCCGCTGGGCGCGCCAGCCCAGGAGTCGGGCCGCCAGGGCGGGATCGGCATAGCAGGCCGCCACGTCCCCCGGCCGCCGGGGCGCGATGCGGTAGGGTATCGTCCTGCTGCTGGCGCGCTCGAACGCGCGGATCATTTCCAGCACGCTGTAGCCGCGCCCGGTGCCGAGATTGACGGCGAACACGCCGCCGTGCCGTTCCAGGACGTCCAGCGCGGCGAGATGGCCGCGCGCCAGGTCCACCACGTGGATGTAATCGCGCACGCCGGTGCCGTCGGGCGTGCCATAGTCGTCGCCGAATACCAACAGCTCTGGCAGCCGGCCCACCGCCACCCGGGCAATGAAGGGCATGAGATTGTTGGGTATGCCGGCCGGGTCTTCGCCCAGGAGGCCGCTGGCATGCGCCCCCACCGGGTTGAAATAGCGCAGCAGCGCCACGCGCCAAGCAGGATCGGTCCGGCCGATGTCGCGCAGCATGTCCTCGATCATGAGCTTGGTGCGCCCATAAGGGTTGGTGGGCGCCAGCGGCGCGTCTTCGCGGATGGGCACGCGCGCCGGGTCGCCATAGACCGTGGCCGAGGAGCTGAACACCAGCGTCTTCACGCCCGCCGCCGCCATGGCCTGGAACAGGTTGAGCGACCCGGCCACGTTGTTTTCGTAGTAGCGCATGGGCTGAGCCACGGACTCGCCCACGGCCTTCAGGCCGGCGAAGTGGATCACCGACGTGATGGCATGCGTGCGAAACACGGCATCCAGCGCGCTGCGGCTGCGCAGGTCCGCTTCCACCAGGGCGGGACGCCTGCCGGTGATGCGCCCGATGCGGTCCAGCACGCGCGGCGAGCTGTTGCAGAAATTGTCGAGTATGACGATGTCGCGTCCTACCGTAAGCAGTTCGACGCAGGTGTGGGAGCCGATGTAGCCGGCGCCGCCGGTAACGAGGATGGTCATGATGGCCGGCAGTAAGCGTACATGACGCGGTGTGAGTAACGATCAGCCGCGGCCATAGCTATCCTGGAAGCGCACGATGTCGTCCTCGCCAAGATACACGCCCGACTGCACCTCGATGATCTCCAGGGGCACCAGCCCGGGGTTCTCCAGGCGATGCTTGACGCCCAGGGGGATGTAGGTGGATTGGTTCTCGGCGAGCAGGAACACTTCCTCGCCCCGGGTGACGCGCGCCGTGCCGCGCACCACGACCCAGTGCTCGGCGCGGTGGTGATGCATCTGCAGGGACAGGGAGGCGCCGGGCTTGACGATGATGCGCTTGACCTGGAAGCGCTCGCCGCCGTCGATGGAGTCGTAGCAGCCCCAGGGGCGATAGACCTTGCGGTGCAGGTTCGCCTCCGGCCGGCCGGCGGCCTTGAGCCGCGCCACCACCTGCTTCACGTCCTGGGTGTGGTCCTTGCGGGCCACCATGACGGCGTCGGGCGTTTCCACCACCACCACGTCATCCACGCCGACGCAGGCCACCAGGCGGCCGTCGGCCAGCACCAGGGTATTGCGCGTGTCGTGCAGGATGACGTCGCCCCGGGCCACATTGCCCGCCTCGTCCTTCTGCGCCACCTGCCACAAGGCGTCCCATGCCCCCACGTCGGACCAGCCGGCCGCCATGGGCACGACCACGGCGGCAATGCCGCTGCCATTGTCGCCCGGCAGCTTTTCCATCACGGCATAGTCGATGGAGTCGGACGGGCAGTCGACGAAGGCCTGCTTGTCCACCCGGAAGAAATCCGCGTCGCTGGCGCCGCCGGCGAAGGCGGTCTCGCAGGCGCCGGCAATGTCCGGGCGGAAGTGGCGGATGGCCTTGAGCCAGACGGAGGCGCGCAGCATGAAGATGCCGCTGTTCCAGGAATACTCGCCGCCGGCGACATAGCGCTGGGCGGTGGCGAGATCGGGTTTCTCGACGAAGGCCTCGATATGGCGCACCACGCCGTCCGCCACGGGCTTGCCCGCCTTGATGTAGCCATAGCCCGTCTCGGGCCGGTCGGGCACGATGCCGAAAGTGGCCACCGCGCCGCAGGCCGCGTGCTCGGCGCCGGCGGCGATGGCGCCCTGGAAGGCGGCGCAGTCGGTGACCACATGATCCGCCGGCATCACCAGCAGGATGGGGTCCAGGCCGTCGCGCGCCGCCACCAGGGCCGCCAGGGTCAGGGCCGGCGCCGTGTTGCGGCCGACCGGCTCCAGCACGATGGCGCGCGCCGGCCTGCCCGCCTGGCGCAACTGCTCTGCGGTGACGAACCGGTATTCCTCGTTGCACACCACCAGGGGGGCGGCCACGGCGGCGCCCTGGAAGCCGTCTAGGCGCAGGGCCGTGGCCTGGAGCAGGGAGTCGGCTCCGGTGAGCGGCAGGAGCTGCTTGGGATACTGCTCGCGCGACAAGGGCCACAGCCGGGTGCCGGAACCGCCCGAGAGGATCACCGGGACAATGGTCGGCCGCGCCGGGTCAGGGTTGTTGTTCCATGCCATAGCATTCCTCGAGGCAAAGTTTCAAGCACTCATGCCAGTGGGGCAGCGTCAGGCCGAAGCGCGCGCTCACCCGCGCCGTGGCCAGCCGCGAGTTGAGCGGGCGCGCTGCCGGCAGAGGATATTCCGTCGTCCTGATGGGTACAATGCTGCCGCAACGGATGTCGCCCGCCGGCGACAGGCGGCGCGCCTCTTCCAGGAGCGCCTGGGCGAAACCATACCAGCTCGTCTCTCCCTGGGTCGTGAGGTGGAACACGCCGCTGGCGAAGCCGCCGCGGCGGCGCTCGTCGGCCGCCTGGCGCAAGGCCAGCGCCGTCGCCTCCGCCAGCAGGCGTGCCCAGGTGGGGGCGCCCACCTGGTCGGCGACGATGCGCAGCTCGTCCCTCTCCCGCGCCAGGCGCAGCACGGTGCGCAGGAAGTTGCGGCCGCGCGCCGCGTAGACCCAACTGGTGCGGAAGATCAGGTAGTCGCCCGCCGCCTCCCGTATCGCCTCCTCGCCCGCCAGCTTGCTGCGCCCATAGACGTTGAGGGGCGCCGGCGCGTCATCCTCGTCGTAGGGCGCCGGCTTGGCGCCGTCGAACACGTAGTCGGTCGAGTAATGAATCAGCAGCGCGCCGCGCGCCGCCGTCTCCTGGGCCAGCACCCGCGGCGCTTCGGCGTTCACCGTAAAGGCTCGCTCCGGCTCCCGCTCGGCCTGGTCCACTGCGGTGTAGGCTGCAGGATTGACCACCACGTCGGGCTTCAGTTCGCGCAACAGGGCGCGCAGGCTCTCGGGCTGCGCCAGGTCCAGTTGGGCGCGCGGCGGCGCGACGATGCGCCCCAGAGGCAGCAGCGCCCGGCGCAGCTCCCAGCCCAGCTGGCCGTTGCGCCCGATGACGAGAATGGTACGGCTCATGGATACACCTCCGCGTCCTTCAGTCGCATGCCGCCGGCATCCTTGGCCGACAGCAAGGGCTCGCCGTCGGTAGGCCAGGGGATGGCCAGGTCCGGGTCGTTCCAGGCGAGGCAGCGTTCATGTTCCGGCGCGTAGTAGTCGGTGGCCTTGTAGAGGAAGTCGGCATAGTCGGACAACACCAGGAAGCCGTGGGCGAAGCCGGGCGGAATCCACAGCATGCGCCGATTCTCGGCGGAGAGCTCCACCCATGCGGCGCGCCCGAAAGTGGGCGAGCTGCGGCGCAGATCCACCGCCACGTCGAACACGGCGCCATGGACCACCCGCACCAGCTTGCCCTGGGGCTGGCGCAGCTGATAGTGCAGGCCGCGCAGCACGCCGCGTGCCGAGCGCGAGTGGTTGTCCTGCACGAACTCGGCCTCTATGCCCGCCGCCTGGGCCAGCACGCGCTTGTTGTAGCTCTCCAGGAAGAAGCCGCGGCTGTCGGCGAACACCTGGGGCTCCAGGATCAGGACATCGGGCAGGGCGGTGGCGACGACGCGCATCACATCACCGGCTCGTCGAGCACCGCCAGCAGATAGGCGCCGTAGCCGTTCTTGGCGAGGGGCTCGGCCAGACGGCGCAGCTCGTCGGCGCCGATATAGCCCATGCGGTAGGCGATCTCCTCGGGCGCGGCGATCTTGAGCCCCTGGCGCTTCTCCAGGGTCTGGATGAACAGCGCCGCGTCGATGAGGGATTCGTGGGTGCCGGTGTCGAGCCAGGCGTGGCCGCGCCCCATCACCTTCACATCCAGCTCGCCCCATTCCAGGTAGCGGCGGTTCACGTCGGTGATCTCCAGCTCGCCGCGCGCCGAGGGCTTGAGGGATTGGGCGACTTTCACCACGCGCCGGTCGTAGAAGTAGAGGCCGGTGACGGCATAGCGCGAGCGTGGCCGCGCCGGCTTCTCTTCGATGGAGACGGCGCGCCCGCTGGCGTCGAATTCCACCACGCCATAGCGCTCCGGGTCGTGCACCGGATAGGCGAACACCGTGGCGCCGCGCGTGCGGCGCGCGGCCGCCTGTAGGTCCTTGGCGAAGTCGTGGCCGTAGAAAATGTTGTCGCCGAGAATCAGGGCGACGCCGTCCTCGCCGATGAAGTCCCGGGCGATGATGAAGGCCTGGGCGATGCCCTCGGGCGCGGGCTGCACGGCATAGGACAGGGTCAGTCCCCAGCGCCGCCCGTCGCCCAGCAACTGCTCGAAGCGCGGCGTGTCCTGGGGCGTGGAGATGATCATGATGTCCCTTATCCCCGCCAGCATGAGGGTGGACAGGGGATAGTAGATCATCGGCTTGTCATAGACGGGCAGCAGTTGCTTGGACACCGCCAGGGTGACGGGATGGAGCCGGGTGCCGGAACCGCCGGCGAGGATGATGCCTTTCATGCCTGTTGTCCGTAGTGCTGGTCGAGCCATTGGCGGTAGGCGCCGCTTCTCACGTGCGCCACCCATTGCGGGTTGTCGAGATACCACTGCACCGTCTTGCGCAGGCCGCTGGCGAAGGTCTCGCGCGGCCGCCAGCCGAGCTCGCGCTCGATCTTGCGCGCGTTGATGGCGTA
>DYIB01000036.1 GCA_020723855.1 Uliginosibacterium gangwonense | reverse complement strand
GAGAAGAGTCAGCAAAGAGTACTTGGCGCTGGGCCGGCGCAAGGTGTTCCAGCACCGGCCCAGCAGCCCCTTCTTTGTTTCCGGATCGTCCGTCATTTGTTGTTCCTTGGTATTCCCGGCCGCCTGCCGGGCGCGGAGGCGACCGCGCCCGGCAGGTCCGCCTGGAAGATCCGGTCAGTTATTGCCCTTGATGAACAGCTCGAACAGGTCGCGCTCCTCCTGCCCGGTCAGGCCGCCGCGGACGCGCATGTGGCGGATGACGGCGGGCCACTCCCGGTCCGTGAGATCTTTCGGATCGCGCATCTCATGGCAGCGGGCGCAGTTCTCGGTCCAGGCTTTCTTGCCGCGCGCCACCGAGGGAGCGGGGAACTTCTTGGCCCCGTCGGCGGACGGCGCGTTTTGAGCGATGGCGGCGGTGGCGCTGAGGCACAGCGCCAGGACTAGGGAAGACAAGTATTTCGTCATGTTCGGCTCCTTAGAATCCATAGGTGACTTGCAGCAGGAGACGGTTGTCGTCCGTGTCCCGGTTGGGCCTGCCCTTGTTGAACTCGTAGGTGACCTTGCCCGCCACGTTGGCGGCGTACCAGTAGTTCAGGCCCAGCGCCCACTGCTTCTGCCACTGAGAGCCTTCGACGGAGTCGAACTTGCTGTAGCGGGCAACGCCTTCCCACTTGGGCATGAACTTGTAGGCCGCCTGGAAATAGCGGGCCTTCCAGGTCTGGCCGTCGTTGTCGATGGGCGTGCCCGAGATTTCGTCGCCAGCGGCGCTGCCCAGGGACTGGCGGATATACTCGCCGCGGAAGTCCCATTGCTTGCCCAACTGCCAGGCGAAGTCGATGCCGCTGGCGCGATATGTGCGTGACAGGCCGACGCCGCCGTTGTCCAGTTGCACCGCCGTCTTGCCGGTGGCGCCGGACACGCCGATCTCCATGGACGGCATGGGGAAGAAGCTCAGGCGCCCGCCCCAGATCTTCTTGTTGTTGGGCGCGCTGGTGCCACTGTCGTTGGTGATCAGCTCGATGTCGCCGCCGTCGACCACTGCGCGTGGCGCGTTGGCGACGAACAAGGCATAGTTTGCCTTGAACGCCCCTACGGGAAAACCGCCGCGCACCTGGGCGCCGACATTGGCGAGCGGTGCCCCCGAGGCCTCCTCGCCGAAGCCCACCGGGCGGGAGGCGAGCTTGTTGATCCACGGCGCGTGGTAATTCTGCTGGAACTGGCCCAGGGGGCTGAGGAACTTGCCGGCGGTGAGCACCGCGTAATCGCCCATGAACAGGTTGAGGTTCGCGCTCTCGATCTTGGTTTCAGTCGTGCCGTCGGGCGCGACCGCCGTCTCGAGCTTGGCCTCGGCGAAGGCGATGTCGCGGTAATTGAAGTGGAAGCCGGGGACGAACTGTGCCCGGTCGAAGCTGCGCCCGCCCGTCTTCTGGCTGGAATAGCCGGCAGCGGCGTAACCGCCGAAGTGGAACGAGGTGCTCTTGTCCCATTCATAGGGTGGTTTCAGCGACGCCTCGCGCGCGCTGACCACTTCCTTGGTCAGGGCCTTGACATCCTCCTTGGTGGCGCTCGCCTCGCGTTGCTGGTTCACCAGCGAGCGCAACTCGCGCAGCTCCTTGCGCAGAGCCTCGACTTCGGCCTTCAGCGCGCTGTCGTCGGCCGCGCCGGCGCCGAGAGGGGCCAGCGAGAGGGCAAGCGCGGCCGTGACGGCGCGTACCCGCGAGGGCGGACATGGTATGCGGACGCTCATAACTCCCTTCCTTTTACGTTGTTGAAGAATGCCGCCACTTTATATTGGAGTCGGTTCGTATACTTGATAAAGGTCAACAAAAACAACAAGTTAAATAACGCATGGATGACTTAAAAATTACATTTCGGTAACGCCGCGGTAATCAGTCGGCGCATTGGTGACCACCATTCATGGGGTTGAAGCGGCTGAACAGCCGTTCGTGTGGTTGAACGTCAGGAATCCCTGCCAGGCGCAGGGGAGGTATCGATCAAGCGGAGTGCGCGGGGGGCCGGGCGCACGGCCTCCGCCGTGCGCCCGTATCGGTCAGAACTTCGCTTCGGCCCACAGCCAGAACTTGTCGGTGTCCACCGAGAAGCCCTTGGCGTTGTAGCCGGCGTACTTGGCCCCCACCGAGTAGGTCTTGTCGATGGCCTTGACTGCCTGGAGGTTCCATTCCGTGCCGTAGCGCGTGCTGCTGCTGTCGGCGCGGAAGTCGTGGTAGATCGCTTCGAGGCGCGTGCCCAGCACGGTGGTGGCGGCGGAGACGTAGGCGTCCTTCAGGCCGGTGGCCGGAGTCGTCAGGAACTGGTCGGCCCAGCCGTTCATGGCATGCAGGGTGGCGAGCGGCGTCTGGAAGGCGACCGTGCCGTTGCCGCCCAGCACTTCATAGCCCAGCTTGAACTCGGCGGCGGACAGACCCACGCCGCCCTCCAGGAGGTAGTACTTGAGGCTGTAGTCGCGCGGATTGTCGCGGTAGTCGCGCTGCGTCGCGTATTCCGCCGTGTACAGCGCCTTGACGCCACCCAGCGGGGCGGAGCCCTTCAGGCGCAGGCCGTAGGTCTGGGTGGAGCTGGCGGCCAGGTCGGCGAAATCCAGGAGATAGCCGTAGCCCACCACTTCGCCCAGGCTCCAGCCCTTGTAACTGATGTTGAAGATGGGCGAGTTCATCTTGAAATTGCCCTGCGGGTTCTTGTCGCTGAACACGCGATTGACGTTGAAGATGTAGCCCGCCGTGATGCTGGTCTGGGGCAGCGAGGCGTTGGTGAGCGTGAAGGCATCGAAGGTCTGCTCGTTCTGGCGCCAGCCCACGTTGCCGATGAAGCGGTGGTTGTCCAGGACGATGCGCTGCCTGCCGTACTTCAATTTGGTGGCCGGCAGGCCGGCGTAGCCGAGATAGGCCTGGTTGATCTCGGTGGCCTCCGGGTCGGCCACGACGGCGTAATTGGTCTTGCCGTTGACCGTGCTGTTGTAGCTCTCGCCGCCCAGGGCGGTGACGGTCTCGGCCTCGACGAAGGCGCCAAAGCCTTGCCACGTGCCAGTCTCGTAGCCGAGGCGCAGGCGCAGTGTCGTGGCGTTGGCGTCCTTCAGGGCATTCGCCTGGTCCACCCCTTCGTAGCGCAGGCGCAGGTCGAAGGTGGGCTTGCCGCCGGTGAGCGCGCCGGTGAAGCCGTCGGCCGCCCACGACGACGCGGTGACGGCCAGGAGCCCGGCGCCCAGCAGCGGGACGACGGATAGCCGTGAACGAGGGTTGGAGTGTTTCTTCTTGCGCATGACGATTTCTCCCAAGAGAGGGTTGATGGGAAAGCGTGGATGGATCCAGGACGGCGACATTACGCCATGGCCGGGGCGATTGGTTTGATCCAGGATAAGTTGACGCGACGCATGTTATCGCCGGATGCGCCGGAGGCATGTCATAGGCATATACGGGGCGCGGCAGCGGCCGCCACTGCGGCGGCGCAGCCGTGCGGACGGTTCAGGCGAACGCCGCGGAGGGGGCGCCGGCGCGCCCCGGCTGCGGGCGCGCCAGGGATGGGTAGCGTCCGGCGAGGGCGGCGGTGATGAGCGACGGCGCGACGATGTCGTCCACCCCGGACTCGCGTGCGACAACCCGGTCCAGTTCGCTCTCCGCGCTCCAGGCGAGCAGCACCGGACGCGAGAAGCCCAGCCAGCGGATGCGCCTGGCCAGGTCGATCGAGTGGGATTTCAGCGACTGTCCGTCGAGCACGATGAGGGAAATCCTCTGCAGATCGGCAGGCCGCAGCACGGACGCCGGTGGCCGGCAGTCGAGGTCCACCTGCAGGGCCTCGCAGCGCCTGCGCAAGGCAGCCGCTGCGTGATCGTCGGTGGTGATATACAGGAGGGTGGGCCTGTCCATTGCCAGTTTCTCGGGGGAAGTCCCAAATCGTGCCCATACTGGCTCCGCCGTCTGCGGAAAGTCTTGCGGAAAGCTGCAGAATCTGTGGCGACGGATGTCGCCGGATATTTCTTATTGAGAATTACATAATATCGTGACGCCGTTCGAAATCCCTCCTGTCCTCCCTTTGCAAAGGGAGGAACCCGCTAAAGGCCGTTCGCAGCAGGTTCCCCTCTTTGGCAAAGAGGGGACAGGGGAGATTTTCGATCTGGCTCGCTTTCGTCACATGGTTACGTAAGGATCAATAAAAAAAAGGGGCGCCCGGCGCCCCAAAAGCAATACTCGCAGAATGAACTCACCTTACCTGTCGCCCGGAGACTGGCCGGACCCGTGCTGGCGCCCGACCGGTTTCGGTGATGCGCGGTCCGGACATCCTTGGGACTCCCCTCCCAATTGTACGGACGCCAGAACGCGGCATCAGCCGACCGGACGGCAGCGAAAGGGCGACGGCTTCGCTCCCGCCCGGATTGGAGCCGATCAGAACAGGTGATAGATGCCCACCTGGAAGGTCTGCGGATCGGCGCCGATGCTGTTTGCCGGCAGGGATGCGACACCCGTGGGGGAGTTGATCCCGGCATAGGCGAAAAAGTCGTAGCCGGCGCGGCTCTTGTTGGAGATCTTGGCCCAGTCGGCGTACACCGAGGTACGCTTCGACAGAGCGTAGCGATAACCCACGGTGAAATAGCTGGCGCCGGTGTCGGAAGCGTCGTAGGGAGTGACTGCGGCGTTCGACGACGAGCGCGAGCCTTTCAGGTTGCTGGCGCGGGCGTAGACGAAGTTGAGCTTGTGCGGACCGGTGACGTAGCTGATCGGGATGGACCAGGTGGTGCGCTTCAGGTCGGCGGCGAAAGTGCCGCCGGCACCCAGCGTGCCGTTATAGATCTCGCTCTTGAAGCGGTCGTAGACCAGACCGATCTTGAGGCCGTTGTCGAACTTCCACGACGTTCCCAGCCGGTCGCCGCGCATGTCACGCAGACCGGAGACGATCCCCCCGGTCGCCAGCGCCGTCGGCGTCCCGCCCACCACGGTGCCGAGCAGGGCCGCGGGGTTGGCCGCGACGTTGCCCACGGCCCCTTCCTTGTCGGTGTAATAGGAATAGAAGATGCTGAACGGGCCGTTGTGGTAGTGCGGCGCGAACTGCCACTGGCGCGGCTTCCTGTTGCCGTTGCTCGCGGCAACGCCGCTGTCGTTATAGACGGTCTCGTCGTTGCGTGCATAGGCGCCGATGACCTGCAGGTGGCCGCCGCCCACGTTCCACTGGGGCGACACGTAGCGCACCACGTTGTTCAGCCGCCCGCCCTGGAAGCCCACGCCCGGCTGGCCGGCACCGAACACGAGGACCGGGAACGTCGCCAGACCCTGGTCGATGTAGCCGAAGTCGATGTGACCCAGCGCCGGCACATAGCCCGCCTCGTAATGGACGTCCCATTTGCCGAACATGATGGAACCCCACTGTTTGCTCTCCAGCCCGACACCGGAGTTGCGGGAGCCGATCAGGCCGCGGCTGAAGTTCGTGTCGAAGGCGATGTCGAGGCCGGTGCCGATGGTAAACCACGCGGTCAGGTCCTTGTCGAGCTGTTCGCGCCCGGAGACGCGGATCTCCGACGAGTTCTCGGTGATGCGGTTGCGCGACACGAAGTCATTGGCCCCGCCCAGCGTGGCGCCGGTGGCCTTGATCTGCTCGAAGGTCGAGTTTATGCGGCCGGAGATGGTGACGTTGCTGCTTTGGGCCATCACCGGCGTTGCTGCCAGGCCGGCGATCGCCACGGCAAGAAGCTTCTTGCGCATCTAGGTTCTCCTCTTGGTTATGCTGAACTTGGAAATCCCAAGCGCTGAGAAATTTAGGTGAGCCGATCCGCCCTCGGACGCGCGGTGGTCACAACTCCTGTGCTTTTGGCGCGGATACGCTTCCCGCACGCAATCGTTGTGGCATCTGCGCCACAGTGCAGACCGGGGGTGGGCGAGATACTTTTGTTGGATTTTTGAGACAGTTTCGCGAGGAGACGGGGCGATAGTTCCCTCTGGTTCGTACAGGCCGTGCCCGATGGGTGCGAGCGAAGCAAAGAACATCGAGGGAGAGAATCCGATGGCAAGCAGAGCGGTACTACCGATCATCCGTCTGGCGCGCTCGGGCGACGCGCACAGCCAGTTCCAGCTCGGGCGCCTTTATCTGGAGGGTGGCCATGGACTGGGAGCGAACGCCGCCACCGCCTACCTGTGGCTCGCCCGTGCCGCCGCCCAGGGATGCGAGGACGCATGGCGCCTGATAGGCGAACGCATCCCGGCGGAGGCTGCGGGGAGCGATCGACAAGTGATCCGCTGGTACGAGCTGGCCGCCGAGCAGGGATGCGTGCCGGCCCAGGTGAAGCTTGGCAAGCTCCTACTGGCGCGCGCGCAGGCGGACGGCGCCGAAAATACGATGGAACGGGCGCTCGCGCTATTGCGCAGCGCTGCGTGGGCGGGCGACGCGGAGGCGCGTTTTGAATTGGGGCGCTGCTTGCTGCAAGCGAAGCGGAACGGCATCGGCGATCTGAGCGCGTGCCGGCTGCTCGAGCACGCGTATGCCCAGGGCCGGCGGGAAGCGGCGCGCTTGCTGGCGGACCATTATTGGGAGACGAGAAATCTCGACCTTGCGCATCTCTGGTATGGACGATGCGTGGATTTGTCGGAGCCGGAAACCTGCTTCCGCATGGGGTTGTTGAGCTCGATGCTGGGGCTGCCGGGCGCGCATCTGCTGGAGCGCGCCGCGGGTGCCGGGCACTTGCCCGCGTGCGAGGAACTGGGGTTCCGCTATGCCGTGGGAGGAGCGGCGGGCGGCGAGGGCACAAGGCGTCTGAAGAGGGCAGTGCGCTGGCTGGAGCGCGCCACCGCCCTGGGATCGGCCAAGGCGTGCTTCATACTCGCCATGCTCTACCGGCATCCCACGTCCAGCCTGCGCGACCGCAAGAAAGCGCGGTTGTGGCTGTTCGAGGCGGCACGGGCGGGACATGGGGAGGCGGCCCTGCGCGCGGCGCAGACGATCCTGAAAGACCTGGCGGCCGGAAGAGCACCCTCCCCGGCTGAAATCGGGCCCGACGACCCGGACGTCGTCGCGGTACGCTTTCTGGTGGAGGCGCGCCGGCAAGGGTATGCACAAGCGGCGTCGCTGCTCGATGACATCCTCGGGAAAGCGCGGGGTCCGCGTGGAACCGATGAAGAGGGGTGGCGTCGCCTGATGGCGGTCGTCGCCAGGAAGGACGAGCGGCTGGCGGTACGGCTCAGGCTGGGCGGGGCGCTCGGTCTGACGACCAGGGAACTGCTGCTGATCGATCCCTGCCGCGCGGACCGGGGCGACTGTTTCGTGGTGGATTTCCGCGCTCTGCGGCTGCAGCCGCGGCGCCGCATCATCCTGGTGGAGACGCCCGGGCAGCGTGCGGCAATCGACGAGGCGCAGCATCTGCTGGGCGAGGGCGACGGATCGCCTGCCAACTGGGCGCGGGAATATCGCGCCCGTTACCGCAGGCTGCGCCGGCTGTGCCGCAGGGCAGGGCTGACCCAGGTCTTGTTCCCGCGCGGCGAGTACGATGACGCCCGTTTTGCCATGGAACCGGCCGGGAAAAAAACGGCGTCCGTTTGACGGACGCCGTTCAGGGACGCGCTTCCGTGGTTCCGGAGACCCGCTTTGGCCGGAAGCGCGCCGTCTCGCCTAAAAGCTGTGGCGAATGCCGAGACCGGCGGCGGTGGGGTCGCTACCTATGCCGGGACCGGTCACGACACCGGGCGCGCCGCCGATGGTGAGGGTATAGCTGGCGGAGTAGTCGTTGCGGATCTTGGTATAGAAGGCGTAGAGTTCGGTGCGCTTGGACAGGTGGTAGCCGTAGCCCAGGGTCCACTGCCTGGCTCCCAGGCCGCCGGTGCTGCAGTTGCCGGCGACATTGGTGCAGGAGCCATCCTGGGCCTGGTTGTAGCGCAGCTTGAACTCGTGGGCGCCGATGCGATGTAGCGCGCCGAGCTGCCAGGCGTCGCGCCGGTAGCGCGTGACACCGGCCACGGTGCCGGAATTCCTGTAGTCGAGACGTTCCCACAGAATGCTCAGGATGGTGTCGCCGAACGCGAAGCCCGCGCCGAGGCGGTGGCCCACGTCCTTGGACGAGGTGGCGGTGCTCGTGGCCTGCATCACCGTCAGGCCGAACGCGTCCTTGTGCAACTCGTAGGAGTACAGCAGCGAGAGCGGGCCGTTGTCATAGTTGGTGGACAAGGACCACAGGTAGGGATTGCGGCCGGCCGTCTTGCCCTCGTTGGCGGAGTAGGCGAGCTTGGCGGTGAAACCCTGGTAGGGATGGGTCCAGTAGTTGACGCTGTTGCTGGCGCGGTTGTCGAACGAGGCGTTGTTGGTGCCGCTGGCATAGCTGCCGCTGCGCTGGTTGAAGCCCGGGCTGCTCATGATGCTCTGGAAGCCGAACACGTCCGTCGAGCGGAACGGGTCCTGCACCTTGGTGCCGTAGGTGCCCGCCTTGTAGGGCGTGTCCCAGAAGCCGAAGAACAGCTCGCCGAAGGGGCCGGCGATGCCCAGCTTGCTGTTGCGCGAGCCGATCACCGAGCCGGTGAGGGCGTCGCCGTCTATGTTCGCATTCGACTCGATCTGGAAGGTCGCCTTGAGCCCGCCGCCCAGATCCTCCACGCCGCGGAAGCCGATATTGGACGAGTCCTTGCTCACGGCGGTGCGCCGGCTGCCGTCGATGCCCGTTGCGGGGCCTGCCAGCGTGGCGAGCCCGGTGGTGCCGGCGGCGGTGGCGCCGGTGCGGGCGGTGGTCTGGAAGTTCATGTTGAGCGTGCCGTAGATTTGCACGCTTGCTGCGCGTGCCGTTTCACCATGCTCCGGTCCGGTGCCCGGTGCCTTGTGCTCGGCGGTTTGCGCCAGAACCGCGGTGGGGGTGGCGAAGGCGCCCGCGAGGGCAAGCGCAAGCAGTCGTTTCTGTTGTCGCATGTCAAAACTCTCCCGTATTTGTTGCGTGGTCGATTGCCACGGGCGGGAGAATACGAATCGCCGCCGCTGCCGGAGCGGCGAGAGGCATGCCGGCGCCCAATCGGGAAACGGATACGGAGATAAGCGGCTGCCCATGTTGTTTTTTGGCAACAGACGGCGAAGAAAGGGAGAGCCGGGTCAGTCCGGCTGCTTGAACAAAGCGAAACGCAGCTTGGTGCCGGCGATGCCGGTGCGCACCAGCTCCAGCCGGCTGCCGTGCAGCTCGAGGATGCGCCGCACGATGCTCAGGCCCAGCCCCATCCCTTTCTCCGTCGCCCCCGCGTAGCGGGGCGAGAGGGAGTCATCGCGGGAGAGTTGCTCTTGCACTTCGGCCGGAAGCCCGTCGCCGTCGTCGCTCACGGCGATCTCCGCCCGGTCGGGCATGTCGCGCGTGATCAGATAGATCTTGGTGGCGCCTTGCGCGTGCTTGATGGCATTGTCGATCAGGTTGTCCAGCACCCGCTCGACCAGGAGCACGTCGGCATGGACATGGATGTGCTTGTCTTCACCGATGACGCGCAGGGTTATGCCCCGGCGCTCGGCCCGCACGGAGAACTTGGCGGCGACCTCATGGACCAGCTCGGTGACGGAAAAGACTTCGCGGTGAAGCCGGTATTCCGGGCTCTGCAGCTTGGAAAGCTCGAAAATGGTCTCGACCAGTTGCGTCAGCGACCGGGTCTGGGCCGCGGCTGCGGCCAAGAGCTGGCGGGCTTGCCCGGGAGAGAGCGAGTTCTCCTTCAACACCAGGGTCTCGAGGCATCCTTGAATGACGGCAAGGGGCGTGCGCAGGTCATGGGAGACGTTGGCGAACATTTCTCTCATCTTGCGGTCGTCGTCCCGCAGCCGCCGCAGCAGCTCGACGACGCGGCCGGCCATTTCGTCGAAGTGCCTGCTCAATTGTTCCAGTTCCGATACGTCCTCCAGCGAACGAGGCGCAGGCCCCGGCGACTCGGCCAGTTGCTCGCGCTCCACCGCCTCGATGGTGCGCCTGATCGCCCGAATGGGACGCAGCACCAGAAACAGAAGAATCACCGCTGCTGCCAGCGCCGGAACCATCACCCCAGTGACCATGATAAGGGCGTCGGACAGAGGGTAGCTGGAGTGGGCGACCAGATACGCATCCGTGCTGGGGCCGAGGAGCACCATGAGGAAGTAAGCTGCGGGTTCAGGGGGCCTCCCGCCGATCGGTGTCACCGAGAATACCCTGGGAGTGTCGGGTTGGGCCGGGTCCCTTACCAGCAGGGGCAGGCGTTTGCGGTTTTCCAGCAGAGCCCGCACGGGCGCGAGATCCACCGTCGTCGCCTTTAGCCGCGCAAGCGGCAGCGACGCGGCCAGAGTCCGGCCGCTGCGGTCGAGCAGGTAGAAGTTGGCCGAAGGGTTGGCTTTGCCCAACTGCGCGAGAAGGTCCTGCACGCGCGAGTCGGCGCGGCTCCCAACCGCCGCGGCCAGCGCTGCGTGTTCCGATACTATCTCTCGCGCCCAATCGAGCCCTTGCCTCTGGCTGGCTTCCAGGTGAAAGCGGGTGTGGGTGAGCTCGAGGATGACCAGGAAGGACAGGGCCACGACCAGGCCGTAAGCGATCTGGGTCAGGACCAGGCGGCCGAACAACGACCGCGGCAGCCAGCGCATTCCGGCGACCCACGCCTCTACCCGTTCTCGGCTTGCAACCGATAGCCGATGCCCCATACGGTCTGGATGATGGTCGGGTTGGCTGGATCCTTCTCGATTTTCGCGCGTAGGCGGTTGATGTGGGAGGTGACGGTGTATTCGTAGACGCCGCTGCCGTAGCCCCAGACCAGATCCAAGATCTGGCTTCTGGCATACACCCGTCCGGGATTGCGTGCGAAGAGATGGAGCAGATCGAACTCCTTCTCCGTGAGGCTGATGGGTTGGCCCTCGCGCAGCACCTGTCGTGCCGCGGGATCGAGCAGAAGATCGGCGATCCGGATCTTTTCTGCTCGTGGCGCCGCCTCGGCGGTGCCGCGCGGCGCCACACGGCGAAAGATCGCCTTTACCCGGGCGAGCAGCTCGAGCATGCTGAACGGTTTCACCATGTAGTCGTCGGCGCCGTATTCGAGACCCACTATACGGTCCAGCTCGCTGCATTTCGCCGTCAGCATCAGGATGGGCGTGGAAATGCCGGATGCCCGCATCCACCGGCATATTTCGAGACCGTTCAGCCCCGGCAGCACGATGTCGAGCACCACGAGATCAACCGATTCCTTCTGTAGCGTCGCCAAGGCAACGCGCCCGTCTGCACACACCGCCACCTCGCGCGCCACTTCCCTCAGATGGGTGGCGATGAGCGTGGCCAGTTCGCTGGTATCCTCGACGACGAGAATGCGGCGGTTGGGGGCCTCCTCGACGAGGTGGGCAATTGGCGGCGATGCTGCTGCGGTCACGACGGCGGGACTCGGAGCGGAACCATTCCGGGTGGCCGAGCTGGCGAATTGCTGCATCGTCTATCCTCCTTCGACGAATTCTCCGGCCGGGAGGGGCGCGAAGAAATCACTCGCGAAACAATGATTCGTGAATTTTCGTGCGGAAGTCTCGCGAAATTATCACGATCCCGGATTGAGGCCTTGTCGCGAGGCTTCGTCCGGGACCGGTTGGGCTTCCCACCCGGCCGCCGATTACCTTAGCAGCGGGTGGCTGTCCCGGAGGTTACGCCCGCATTACTTTGGCAGCGGCTGCGGTCGTTGCGGAACTCGGGCGGCTGGGCTCGGATACCGGTCCCACCGTCGCGAAGCTGACACTCGAATTACAAATATGTAATCTGGTGGTGGCCGCGGCACCCTGTGCAACAATGCCGCGACGAACCTGTAGTATCCGGCGACACCATGAAAATACTGATAGTCGAAGACGAGCCCAAGACTGGCAGCTATCTGAAGCAGGGCCTCACGGAAGCGGGCTTCGTATGCGATCTGGCCCGGACGGGACCGGATGGGCAACATCTGGCGCTCACCGAGGCCTACGACCTGATCATATTGGACGTGATGCTTCCCGGCATCGACGGATGGGAGGTCATCAGCCGGCTGCGCGCAGCGGGCAAGGAGGTACCGGTGCTGTTCCTGACCGCGCGGGACCAGGTGGCCGACCGGGTGCGGGGACTGGAACTGGGGGCGGACGACTACATGGTGAAGCCCTTCGCCTTTGCCGAACTGCTGGCCCGGGTGCGAACCCTGCTGCGCCGGGGGAAACCGCGCGAAGCGGATGTGCTGCGCGTGGCGGACCTCGAGCTGGACCTGCTGCGCCGCCGGGCGACCAGGGGCGGCAAGCGCATCGACCTGACGGCCAAGGAGTTCGCCCTGCTCGAGCTGCTCATGCGTCGGCAGGGGGAAGTCCTCTCTCGCAGCTTCATCGCATCACAGGTCTGGGACATGAATTTCGACAGCGACACCAACGTGGTCGAGGTGGCGATGAGGAGGCTGCGCGCCAAGATCGACGACCCCTTCGACAGGAAAGTCATACATACGCTCAGGGGCATGGGCTATGTCCTCGAACTGCGCGACGAATGACGCCCTCCGGGGTCTGCGCCGAATGCTGAACGCCGGCATGACGCCACCATTACATTTAGGTCATCTTCGTTTAATGCCCGATGTGATTGCTAGACTTGAATTGCCTGGTTTTGGCAATTGATTTCTGACAACTGAAAAGGAGTACGAAGATGAGCAAGATCGCAGCCATGACTCTCGCAGCACTACTTGGTGCCTCCATGTCGATGGCCTTCGCCCAGTCGGCGGCGCCGACCGCGCCGGTGACGACGGACATCCGGCAGATGCGGGGCGACATGCCCGATCATCCCCACGACAAGATGGCCCCGGGAACGGGGCGCCCGATGATCCAGGAATTCCACGAAGGGCGCGGCGACATGCCGGATCATCCGCACGACAGGCCGACGCCGCCCAGCAGCAGGCCGCTGCAGCAGGCGAAACCGCTGCCTCCGGGTGACATGCCGTTCTATCCGTCGGTCAATTGATGCGGACGGCCTGATAGTCTGACATCTCCTCTTGAGGCCGGTGCCCGCGGTAAGCGGGCACCGGTTTTTTTAATGGCTTGCTTTTTTATGTAACGGCGGCGCGACGCCGTGACCCGATTCGGAGGGAAAGATGGCCGTGATGATGGTACTGATGATCGTAGCTTTGGTGGCGCTGGGTCCGGGGTACCACTTCGGTTCGCACAGTTCTCACGATTCGGCCGGGCAGTCATCGCAATCCCATGAGCACGATACAGAGAAGTCGAACCCGGGAAACCGCGACGGGCAGCCGTGACCTCAGGCGACACTCTTGCACCGCCGCGGTGGCTGCCGTGGATCGTGTGCCAGGCGCGGCGGGCCGTCGCTTCGCCGCACTTGGCCCGTGCGCCCGATCATTGCAATCTTTGCTTATTTCACAGAAACTTTCGTTCGGCTTCCGCTCTCCGTTAGGTTGAGTCCCACCGACCCTGCATCGGGCACCGCAATGCCGGGGACGGGAAGTTTCGTCCATTCAGATCATTTAGCGCAATTGCAAGGCTCGGTTACCGTGAAGCTCTTTCCTTTGGAATTCTCCCTGCGTCTGCGCCTGGCCATGATGTTCGCGGCGGCATCGAGCGCGATGCTCGGCGGCATCGGCGTCTATCTTGCCGATTCCCTGTACCGCAGCATGATCGCGCGGGACGTGGAAGAGATGGCGGGCAAGGTGGAGCTGGTCCGAAACGTGATCGCGAAGGCCGCTACGCCAGAATCCTTGAAGAGGGACTCTCATCTGCTGGATCAGGCATTGGTCGGCCATCCCCATTTGCATCTCTCCGTGGAGAGTCTGGGTGGAGTGGTGTATGCCTCGTCGCCGCTGCAAATCCCGGCCGAACTCCGGGGCAACGTATTCCGCCATGACCAGGTGCCGTGGCGCGTCGAGCGCTGGACCAGTCCTCAAGGCGCTACCTATCACTTCGTGATGGCGGAGTATCGGGACCGGGCCGGAGCGAACCGGGCCACCATCACCGTGGCCGCCGACTTCTCGGAGGAGATGGAGACGCTGCGGACCTTTCGGCGCAACGTCATCGCGGGCGGGGCCGTGGGCATCGTCCTGTCGGCGATCCTCGGATGGTTCATTGCCGGGCGGGGCCTGGCGCCGCTGCGGAGCATGGCGGACGCGGTGCGGCAGATCACGGTGTCGAGACTCGATCAGCGCATCGACCTGGCGCATGTGCCCGCCGAGCTGCGTGAGCTCGCCGGTTCGTTTAACCAGATGCTGGCGCATCTGGAAGAGGCCTTCCGCCGCCTGTCCGATTTCTCGTCCGACCTGGCGCACGAAATGCGGACCCCGGTCAACACTCTTCTCGTGCAGAGCCAGGTGGCGCTGTCGAAAAGCCGCTCGCCGGAGACTTACCGGGAAATACTGGAGTCGGGAGTGGAGGAACTGGAGCGATTGTCGGCGATGATTTCCGACATGCTGTTTCTGGCCCAGGCAGAAGACGCCAGGGCGGCGCTGAAGAAGGAGCCGATAGAGCTCGCGCCTGAATTCGAACGCATCGCCGAGTTCTACGGCTTGGCGGCGGAAGAACGCGGGATATCCGTCGAGAGCGCCGGCAACGCGATTGTCATGGCGGACCGCCTGATGCTGGAGCGTGCCTTGGGCAATCTGCTGAGCAATGCCCTCAGGCATGCGGCGCCGGATTCGGTCGTCCGGCTGACGGCGGAGAGTAGCGCAGGCCAGGTCGTCGTCGGCGTCCGCAACACGGGCGACCGAATCCCTCCCGATGAGCTTGGCAGGGTATTCGACCGCTTCTATCGAGCCGACAAGAGCCGCCAGCGCGCATCGGGTGGAACGGGCCTTGGCCTTGCCATTGTGCAGTCCATCATGGAACTGCATGGCGGAACCGTCCGGGTGGAGAGCAGCGAAGAGCGGGGAACAGTGTTCTCCCTGCTGTTCCCCGTGGCGGCAACCGCCCGTTCCCGGTGACGTTACCGGTAGCCCGCCGCCGGGGACGTGACTCCCCTCATCCCGCGCGCCCGCGCTCGGCGATGCGTGTCCAGCTCCTGCCGCCGTCACGGCTCAGGAACACGCTGCGCTCGAAAGTGGCGATGGCGTACTCGCTGCGCGCCGCCGGGTTCTGGGCGATGTAGGACACGGCGTCCCGGCCCAGTTCGGGCAGCTTCACGTCCTTGGACTTGCTGCCGCGCCATGCCACGCGCACCAGGCGCGCCTGGCCCGTGAAGCCGCCCGCCCACAGATGCTCGCCGTCCAGGTCGAAGGCCACCGAGGTCGTCTGCTCCTGGCTCAAGGCGCGGAAGGTGTCACCGCCGTCGGTGGACAGGTACAGGCCGCGCTCGGTGGCAGCGGCCACGGTCTTGGCGTCGCGCGGGTGCACCGCCAGGGCGATGACCTCGCCCGCCAGTCCCCGGACCCTGGCCTGGCGCCAACTGAAGCCGTCGTTCTCGGTGGCGTGGAGGCCGGCCGCGCGCATGCGCGAGTTGGGGCCGTGATTGAACACATACACCGCCTTGCTCTCGTATCCTACCGCCATGACGTGGAAGTCGGCCTCGCCCTCCAGGCCCAGCTTGCGCCAGGTGGCGCCGCCATCCTCGCTCTTCATCAGGCCGAAGGGATTGATCAGCCCCGAACCGGGCGCCGGATGGCCGCTGGTATAGAAGGCGCCGCGCGCCGGGGCGAAGCCCATGTAGTCGTGCTGCGGCCCGGGCGCCTTGGCCCAGCGGCCCTCGCTGTATACGGCGAGGCCGTGGTGGCTGGGCACGAACAGGCGCTTGCCGTCGGCGCTGTAGCCCAGACCATGCACATGGGTGAGGGTCACCTGCGCCAGCGCAGGCGTGGCTGCCGCCAGGGCGAGGACCAGGCCGCCGAGAAGGAAGCTGCGTTTCATGTCGATTCTCCGATGCTGTGGGGATGATTGGTCAGTTGGCGCGGGCGCGGCTCTGGGCGTCCACCTGGCGCTGGTAGTCGCGCGCCTGCTGCGGCCAGGTGCTCTTGATGTAGGCCAGCACGGCGCCGATTTCCGCATCGCTCAGCACGCTGCCGAAGGCCGGCATGTCGCTCTGGTAGCCGGGCGGCGCGTACTTGCCGGGCACCAGGCCCTCCTTGGTGATGCCGAACAGCACCGCGTCCGGGTGGTGCCAGGTATGGCCGCTGGCGTCATGGGGCGGCGCCGGCATGCGGCCGCCGGGCAGGCGGTTGCGCCAGCCGGGCTGGCCCTCCAGCTTGGCACCGTGGCAGGAGGCGCAGTGGCGCTCGTAGATTCTCCGCCCCAGGGCCACCTGTTGCGCATCGTCGGCCGGGATGGCCGACTGCCGGTTCTGCCACAGGGCATAGGCGATGGCGCCGGCGAGGAAGGCCGCGGCTGCGGCCAGCAGCCAGCGGAAGATGCGGCTTTGGGCATTGTCCACGGCTACCTCCTGTCGATGGCCTCGTGGGTGATGACGATGTGGCCGTTGGCGGCATCCACGTTGCGCACCAGGCCGACGGCCGTGTGGGCCGCCTGGGCTGCGGCGAGGCAGAGCGAGGTCAGAAAATTCTTCATGATTGGACTCCTCGTAGGGCAGAGGTATCTGGAAGTGCAATGAATGCGCGAAGCCGGTCTGCGCGCAGGCGCGCCGGCCACGGCGGAAGACGCCCGTGCTCTAGTTTCTGAGACAGCAGAGACTGATCGACAGCGGCGGTGAGATGGAGCGGGGCAGGTGCGGATCGGCGCGCGGTGGAACGTGCCCGGTGGAATGGGCGACGGCCGGCAGGGGGTAGAGGGCCGTGAGTATCGGACCGGGTGCGGGAAGATCGCCACGGTCAGCCGACTGGTCGAAGCCGTGGCAATGTTTCCAGCACAAGTAAGAGGCATCACCGAGGGCGGCCGGCGCGCCCCGCTCATGGCAGGGCAGGTCGGCTCCCATCGCTGCGCCGGTCCTGCTCCCGGCCGGATGTTGGACCACCGCCCGGCCCGGCCCGGCGCAGGCGTAGGCCGCCATCGCCAACTGGGCGAACAGCATGGCGATGAGCGGCAGCCAGGCCCAGAGGGCGCGCCCGCGTTTCCTTGCGAACATGGGATGGAATCGCTTCTACGGCAGTGGCAACGATTGTACTTGCATGCGCTGCGCCTTGTCATCGTTGCAGCCTTCTCTTCGGGAAAGGGCGCGCGCGCAGCGTGGTGGCACCGATCCGTAGCGTTGACTAATGTCAAGAAGTGGAACCAGGTCGTGCTTATCATGATCCCAGGTACATTGATGGAGTTGTCTCTGTCGTGCTCGGACGCGTGATCGCCCTGCTGCTCGCGTTCTGGCTGCCCGTCCAGGTGGCGGTGGCGGTCGTGATGCCTTTTTGTCAGAATGACATAGGGATGACGCATACGGTCCGTGGCTACGGCGAAGGCGATCGCTGCAATCCGGCGGCGGGCAAGCCTGCGTCCGGCCCCGATGCTGCTGCCGCCACTTTCGTGAATGCCGACTGCGACCAATGCGGCTTGTGCCATCTGGCCCATTCGGGCTTCGCGCCGGCCCAGGCGTTCCGCGCCGTTGCCGCTCCCGAAGGGCGGGCGCCTGTGCCGCGCCGGGTCGATTTCCGCACCGCGTTGGCCGAGTTCCCCGACCGTCCGCCCATGGCCGTGTCTTCGGGGCGCGGGTGACGCCCCTCGTATATCAGCGTATTAGCTGATGCTCACGCCCCCCCTCCCGGAGGCTGGCGTACCCAGTCCGAGTTTCAGTGTGATCGCCCACGGTCGCAACCGGCCGCCGGCATTCGTCCCAACGTGAAGGAGAAAAAATCGTGGCCATGCCGGCGCCGGCCGCCCCCTCCGGCAGGGAGCTTGCCAAAGACCCGATCTGCGGCATGGTGGTGGACAAGGCCGCCGCGCTGAAGAGCGGGCGCACCTATTATTTCTGCAGCGTCGGCTGCCAGCGCACCTTGGAGTCGCCGGAAACCGAGAGCTGAAGTCCATGCGCGCGCGTCGCCATCGCGCTCACCGGCGTGCTGGCCCTGGCGCTGGTGACCCTGGGCCTGTACATCGCTGCCTCGCTGCTCATGCAGCACAGCATGGGGCCGCGCCGGGGCGAGGTGCCGGTGCTGGCCGGCCTGGGCTATGTCCTCGCCCTGGGGCTGAGCTGGCGCCTGGTGCGCGAGATCGAAAAGCCCGGTTGATGGTCGAACAAGCGTGTTTGTCACCCCGGAGAAGACCATGGCCCAAGACCGTGACACCCTCAACCCGCAGCGCCGCCAATTGTTGGTAGCCACTTCCGCGCTGGGCGGCGCGGCGGTGGTGGCCACCGCCATTCCCTTCGTCGCCAGCATGGCCCCCAGCGAGCGCGCCCGCTCCGCCGGCGCGCCGGCGGAAGCGGACATCTCCAAGCTCGGCCCGGGCGAGATCGCTACGGTGGAGTGGCGCGGCAAGCCGGTATGGGTCCTGCGCCGCACGCCCGAGATGATCCAGCGCCTGCAGGGCCGCGACGACCTGCTGCTCGATCCCGCCTCGGAGCGGGACCAGCAGCCGCCCTACTGCCGCAACGCCACCCGCTCCATCAAGCCCGGGATCTACGTGTCCCTGGCCCTATGCACCCACCTGGGCTGCGTGCCCTCGGTGCGCAGGGACGTGGCGCCGGCCGACCTCGGCCCCCAGTGGCCCGGCGGCTTCTACTGCCCCTGCCACGGCTCCAAGTTCGATTTCGCCGGGCGCGTATTCAGGAACGTGCCGGCGCCCCTCAATCTGGAAATTCCGCAGCACAAGTATCTGTCCGACACCCGCCTGCTGATCGGCGAGGACGATCAGAGCGCATGAACCTGAAAACCGCACTTAACGCAAAGGACGCGAAGCAACGCAAAGGACGCAAAGGAAAATCCTGAAGGATGGCCGACACCAAAAAGGTGAGGCTGCGGATCGGCCTTTGCGGCCTTTGCGTCTTTGCGATCTTTGCGTTGAAGGCGGTTCCAACTGCGGTTTCAAGGATGAAGTTTTTCGCGACAACACAAGGAGATTGCCATGAGCATGCAGAAGAAACTCATATCCACGATGCTGGGCCTGGCGCTCGCCGCCACATATCCGGCCTATGCTGTAGAAGAGCACCATCCCGACCGCGCGGCCACCACGCCCCGGTTGCTGGACAACGCCAAAAAGCTGCAGAGCCAGGCCAGCCGCATCGCCAAGGCAAAGACACCCGCCGAGCGGGAACGGCTGCTGCAGGAACACCTGCGCACCATGCAGGAAGGAATGATGCTGACCCGCAACATGATGGCCGCGCCCCAGGGCGGCCCCCAGGCCGGCGGCATGATGGGCGGCATGAGCGGTGGCGGCATGATGCAGGGCTGCCCGATGATGCAGGGGGGCATGATGGGCGGCCAGGGCATGACGGGCGGGCCCATGATGATGGACGGCCTGCCCGGCATCGACGTGAGCGACGAGCAGCGCAAGCGCATCAACGCCATCCACGATAGCGTGCGCAAGCAGCAGTGGGATCTCTCCGGCAAGCTCATGGACGAGCAGGCCAGGCTGCGCGATCTCTATAGCGCGGAGAAACGCGACCCGGCCGCCATCGGCGCCCAGTACCAGCGCATCTTCGACCTGCGCCGCCAACAGATCGAGGCCAGCATCGCCGCCCACAACCAGGTGGAAGAGGCGCTCACGCCCGAGCAGCGCAAGGCGCTGCGCGAGTCCTGCCGCCGCGGCCACATGGGCGGCGGCATGATGGGTGGCCCCGGCATGATGGGCCGCTGAACTGAGACGCCGCGGCAGGTTTCTTCCTCTTGCAAAGGGGAGACCTGCTGCCTCGGCCCGGAACTCGATCATTGATGGAGATTATCTTGGAGTCATCGACACACGGCAAGGAACACGGAGCCCATCAGCATCAAGACGAGGCAAGGCAGGATACGACCCGTACGCGCGCGAAATGGGCCTTCATCGTGGCGCTGTTCGCGGAGACGTACGGCTTCCCGCTCACCATCTATCTCCTGTCGGGCTGGCTCACCAGACGGTTCCCCGGCGTCGATTGGCTCGCCCACGATTCGGGCCACCTGCTGGAGATGATGTTCGGCTGGAAGTCCAATCCCCACTTCGGCCCCTTCCATCTGCTGAGCGCGGTGTTCGTCTTCGGCGGCTTCTGGCTGCTGTCCGCCGCCTGGCGCGTGCTGTACGCGGCCCAGCGCGACCACCGGCTGGCGGTCGAAGGCCCCTATGCCCGGGTGCGCCACCCGCAATACGTGGGCTTCGTCCTGATCATGATCGGCTTCCTGCTGCAGTGGCCCACCCTGGTGACCCTGATAATGTTCCCCGTCCTGGTGTTCATGTACGTGCGCCTGGCCTACAAGGAAGAGCGCGAGGTGGCGGCCGAATTCGGCGCCGAGTACCGGTGCTACCGCGCCCGCACCCCGGCCTTCTTCCCGCGCCTGGGCGGACGCCCAGGCGCGCCGCATATCCAGGAGTAGCGATCATGCTGAAGCGGGCTTGGTTGGTGTTCGCCCAGGCGGCGACCCTGGCCCTCCTGATCTGGGCCGTGTATGTCGCGTTCATCGACGAGCGCGTGCCGCCGGCACCGCGCGAGGTGGTGACGGTCCACGAGCAGGCGCCCGCCGCCGGCGCTGCGCCCGGTGCCGCCGGTTTCCGCCGGGCGGCGCGCCGGGCCATGCCCTCGGTGGTGAACGTATACACCCTGAAGCGGGTGCCGCGCGGCCTGCCCTGGGGCGATCCGGGCCGGCGCCTGTTCGGCGGCGAGGAGCTGGCGCCGCAGCCGGCTACCAGCCTGGGTTCCGGCGTCGTCGTCAGCGCCGACGGCTACCTGCTCACCAATAACCACGTGGTCGAGGGAGCGGATCAGATCGCGGTGATGTTCAGCTCGGGCCAGGCGGCCGAGGCGCACGTGGTGGGCACCGACCCCGAAACCGACCTGGCCGTGCTCAAGGTGGAAGCCAAGGGCCTCACGCCCATCGTCTTCGCCGATGCCGATGGCATCGACGTGGGCGACGCCGTGCTGGCGCTCGGCAACCCCTTCGGCGTGGGGCTCACCGTCACCCAGGGCATCGTCAGCGCCACCGGGCGCAACCGCCTGGGCATCAACATCTTCGAGAACTTCATCCAGACCGACGCGGCCATCAACCCGGGCAACTCGGGCGGCGCCCTGGTGGATGCCACCGGCGCCCTGGTGGGCATCAACACCGCCATCTATTCGGAAAGCGGCGGCTCGCAAGGCATCGGCTTCGCCATTCCCGTCACCATCGTGCGCCAGGTGCTGGAGCAGATCGTCAGGACCGGGCGGGTGGAGCGGGGCTGGCTGGGGGTCGAGGCGCGCGACCTGCCGCCCGACCTGGGCCGGGGCGTGGGCATCGCCGGCGTGCTGCGCGGCGGGCCGGCGGATGCGGCCGGCATCCAGCCCGGCGACATCATCCTGTCGCTGGCGGGCAAGCCGGTGACCGACAGCGTGTCCCTGATGACCGCCGTCGCCTCGGCGGCACCGGACAGCACGGTGGAGATCCGCCTGCGCCGCGCCGAGCGCGAGCTGGCGCTGCGGGTGCAGGTGGGCAGGCGTCCGCCCCTGCGCCGGCAGTGAGGCGGGGGGCGGCCATGGATGCCAGGGTACAGGACAACGGGACGAAATGAAGACCGTCACCATCGAAGTCGGCGACCTGATCTCGCCCCTCGGCGCCCGGGGCGTGGAGAAGCAACTGGCCCGGCTGCCGGGCGTGCAGCGGGTCGAGGCGAGCCATGCCACGGGCAGCGCCACCGTGACCTATGACGGAAGGGTGATCGATCTCAAGACCATCAAGGCACGGGTGCGCGAGTGCGGCTACCACTGCCGCGGCGAGCTGGTGCCCAGACACGTGTGCCAGCTCGAGGATCCGCCGGCGGCAGCGGCCGTGCCGGCGCCGGCGCACGCCGGCCACGCGCCGCTCGCCGCCAAAGAGCACGCGCACGGGACGGCCCATGAAATGGCCCACGAGATGGGCCACGGCGGCGGCATGGACATGCAGGCCATGGTGCGCGACATGCGCAACCGCTTCTGGATCGCGCTTGCGTTTACCGTGCCGATCTTTCTCTACTCGCCCATGGGCGGCATGTTCACGCCGCCGGCGCCGCCCTTGGGCCTGCCCCTTGATCTGTGGCTGTTCTTCCTCGCCAGCGCCGCGGTGCTGTATCCAAGCTGGCCGTTTTTCGTCGCCGCGTGGCGCGCGCTCAAGACCGGCGTGCTCAACATGGCGGTGCTGGTGGTGCTGTCGGTGGGCACCGGCTACCTGTTCAGCGTGGGCGCCACCTTCGTCTTCGAGGGCGCCCAGTTCTACGAGGCGGTGGCGGTGCTGCTGGTGTTCATCCTGCTCGGCCACTGGCTGGAGATGCGCGCCCGCGCCGGGGCGAATGACGCGATCCGCGCGCTGATGGACCTCGCGCCGCCGATGGCGAACGTGGTGCGGGACGGGCGCGAGGTGCAGATTCCCACCGCCGAAGTGCTCAAAGGCGACATCGTTGTCGTGCGCCCCGGCGACAGGGTCCCGGTGGACGGGGTCGTGATCGAAGGCGAATCGCAGGTGGACGAGTCGATGCTCACGGGCGAATCGATGCCGGTGAAGAAGGGTGCCGGCAGCCAGGTGGCGGGCGCGACCATCAACAAGAGCGGCAGCTTCCGCTACCGCGCTACCCGGGTGGGCGCCGAGACGGCGCTGGCGCAGATCGTCAGGTTGGTGCAGGAGGCGCAGAACTCCAAGGCGCCCGCCCAGCTTCTCGCCGACAAGGCCTCGCAGTGGCTGGTGGTCATCGCTCTGGTGATCGGGGTTGCGACCTTCGTGGTGTGGTACTGGGGCATGGGGCAGACGTTGTTGTTCGCGCTCACGCTCACCATCACCGTATTCGTCATCGCGTGTCCGGATGCGCTGGGCCTCGCGACGCCGATGGCGGTGATGATCGGCACCGGGCGCGGCGCGCGCCGCGGCATCCTGATCAAGAACGCTCAAGCCCTCGAGGAGGCCACCAAGCTGCAGGTGGTGATCTTCGACAAGACTGGCACCCTCACCCTAGGCAAGCCCGAGGTGGTGGACGTCGCGGCGGCCCCCGGACGCACGCCGGACGAAGTCCTGGCGCTCGCCGCGGCGATGGAGGGGCACTCGGAGCATCCGCTGGCCCATGCCATCCTGCAGCGTGCCGGGGACCTGACGACATGGAAGGCCGAGCGCTTCACCAACGTGGACGGCATGGGCGCGAAGGCAATGCTCGACGGCGAGCCGGTGCTGATCGGCAACCGGCGGCTGATGGACGCCGAGGGCGTGGACCTGGCCGGCCTGGAGAGCCGCGCGGCGCAGATGCAGGGGGCCGGCCGCACCGTGGTGCATGTGGCACGCGCCGGCCGGCTGTGGGGCCTCGTCGCCATTGCCGACGCGCCCCGTCCCACGGCGGCACGGACGGTGGCCGATCTGCGCTCGCGCGGCGTCAAGGTGGCGATGCTGACCGGCGACAACCAGGCCACCGCCGAGCGCATCGGCCGCGAGCTGGGCATCGACCTGGTCCTGGCCGAGGTGCTGCCCGGGCAGAAGGCCGACGAAGTGAAGAAGCTCCAGCAGCAGGGGCATAAGGTGGGCATGGTGGGCGACGGCATCAACGACGCGCCGGCGCTCGCCCAGGCCGACGTGGGCTTCGCCATCGGCGCCGGCACCGATGTGGCGATGGAAAGCGCCGACGTGGTGCTGATGAGGAGCGATCCCTACGACGTGGTCGCCGCCATCGAGCTGTCGCGCCATACGCTGCGCAAGATGCATCAAAACCTGTGGTGGGCGGTGGGCTACAACGTGCTGGCCTTCCCGGCCGCAGCCGGCGTCTTCTACCCGCTCACCATCAGCCCGGAAATCGCGGCGCTCGCCATGTCGGGCAGCTCGCTGCTGGTGGCCGTAAATGCGCTCATGCTGAAGCGGGCGAGACTTGCCGGCATCGACGAGCCGTCCGCGCCGGAGGCGGCGCATGCGCATCACTGAGCAGCCCAACTTACGGGTCAGGTGATCCGGACCATGCTCGACGAATTCGTTCACGAACCGCGCGTCGCGTACTTCACCATGGACATCGAAGTCGTGAAGCGCCTGGCGGGTGACGAGCATCTCAACATGACGCGGCTCGCCCTGAACCTGAGCGAGTACGTAAACGGCGTGGCCAAGCGCCATGCCGAGGTCTCCAAGGCGATGTTCCCCGGCTACCGGGTGCACGCGATCACCAACGGCGTGCACCCCCACACCTGGACCGCCGAGAGCTTCCGCGCGCTCTACGACAAGCTCGAGACCGTGGTGCTGCCGCTCTACTACGGCTACGGCGGCGATCCCGGCGCCTGGATCAAGGTGATGAAGGGCGCGATCAGCAAGAACGCGTCCTACTTCAACAGCCACCGCATGATGCGCCGCTATGCCACGGAGGCGTACATCCGCTGAGGCGCGTCGCGGGTTGGCCGCGCGAGAGGAGATCACCATGGACGTCGAACCCTATGCCCCCTTCCTCGAAGCCCTGGCCGCGGCGCTGGACGCGCGCGAGCACGAGACCGGCCTGCATTCCCGGCGCGTGGCCTGCCACACCCAGGTGCTGACGCGCCGCTTCATCGCCGATCCCGGGCGCCTGCGCCAGATCTACTGGGGCAGCCTGCTGCACGACATCGGCAAGATCGGCGTGCCCGACCGCATCCTGCTGAAGGAGGGGCCGCTGGACCCGGAGGAATGGGCGGTGATGCGGGCCCACGTGGACAAGGGCTACGCCATCGTCGCCGCCCTGCCGGGCATGGCCGAGGCGGCCGACATCGTGCGCTGCCACGAGGAGCGCTTCGACGGCACGGGCTACCCGCGCGGCCTGGCGGGGGAGGCCATTCCCTTCGGCGCGCGCCTGTTCGCCGTGATCGACACCCTCGACGCCATGACCTCGGACCGGCCCTACCGCAAGGCCTTGTCCTTCGACGCGGCCAAGGCGGAGATCGGGCGTATGGCCGGCAGCCAGTTCGATCCCGTCGCGGTGGCGGCGTTTCTCGCCGAGGAGGCGACGCTGCGCCACATGGTGGCGGCCAAGTGCGGGCCGGAACAATGGTGGCCGAGCTGGGCATCCGCTGCCTGCCCTACGGCGAGCTGAAGGCACACCGCGACGCGATCGCCCGCTTCGGCTCGGGGCTGAAGCCGATACCGGCCATTTCCCGGAGCCTGGCGGCATGAGGCAGGAAGACTTTTTGACCGGAGGCAAAGGTTGAAACAGCTGATCGGATTATTGCTGCCGCTGCTGGCCAAGAACGACGGAAGACTCAACGCAAAGGCACAGGTCGCAAAGTCATCAATTCGATGAGCCTGTTCTCTTTGCGTTGAATCAACGGCTGAATTTACGTGATAGAGAAGGAAACGAGATGCACAGAAGGCAATTCCTGATCGCCGCCGCAACCCTGTCCCTGGGCCCGGCCGCATTTGCCCAGCGGGTGTCCCTGCCGGAGGTGGTGGTGTACAAGGACCCCAACTGCGGCTGCTGCGGCGCCTGGGCCGACCACCTGCGCGACAGCGGCTTCCCCGTGAAGGTGATCGAGAACCGGGACATGACCGTCCTGAAGCAGCGTCTGGGCGTGCCCGACAAGCTCGCCTCCTGCCACACGGCCGAGGTGGGCGGCTATATCCTCGAAGGCCATGTTCCGGCCCAGTCGGTCAAGCGCCTGCTGGCCGAGAAGCCGAAGGTGAAAGGCCTGGCGGTGCCGGGCATGCCGGCCGGCTCGCCCGGCATGGAAGTGGGCAACCGGCGCGATCCCTACGACGTGGTGGCCTTCGGCGCCGAGGGCTCGGCGCGGGTGTTCGACCGTTACCGCTAAAGCCGCGCGCCAGAACTGCCCGGCGCAGCGGCCATCTAACAGGCATCGCCGGTTCGTCTCTGGTCGAGGAGGCGCGATGCTGCACATGCCCTTGGAGTGCCGCCGGGAGCTGGAAGCCTGGGCGCGTGCGAGCTACCCGGAGGAAGGCTGCGGCGCGCGCGTGCTGCGGGTGTGCCGGGCGCGCAACGCCAATGCCGAGCGGGCACGGGACCGCTACGAGCTGGACCCGCTCGATTACCTGGCGGCCGGGCGGCTGGCCGGCGGGCGGCGCCTGCTGGACTCCTCCTCGGGCAACGCCGGCATTTCCTACGCCATGCTGGGGGCCGCCCGTGGATATCGTTCCTGCTATCCTGGATGAGACGCTCATCGACGAGCGGCGCACCGTCGGCCTGGACGACGCCGTGGCCATGTGCCGGCGTCTGGCGCGCGAAGGCCTGTTCGTCGGCCCGTCCTCCGCGGCCTTCGTCCATGCCGCCTGCCACCTGGCCGCGCGGCGCCGCCTGGAGACCATCGTCACCGTGCTGCCGGACGGCGGCGAGCGTTAAGTGTCCACCGCCATGTGGGCCTGTTTGGGTAGATAGATTTCTTCGTCGTAACAGCAACTTAATGGGAAGGGAAAGAATGGGTGGGGTTGACGTTTACGTCAACGTAAGGTAGCTTCGCGCCAGCCCCAACACACTCCCGGGAGAGGGAAATGACCGATCTCAGCGTCAGCCAGAAGCTCACCGTCTATAAGCCGAAGCACAAGGTCCGCTTCGTCACCGCCGCCTCCCTGTTCGACGGCCACGATGCCTCGATCAACATCATGCGGCGCATCCTTCAGGCCAGCGGCGCCGAGGTGATCCACCTGGGGCACAACCGCGCCGTGGAGGAGATCGTCACCGCCGCCCTGCAGGAGGACGTCCAGGGCATCGCCGTGTCGTCCTATCAGGGCGGCCACGTGGAATACTTCAAGTACATGGTGGACCTCCTGCGCCAGCGGGGCGGCGACAACATCCAGGTGTTCGGCGGCGGCGGCGGCGTCATCGTGCCGGCGGAGATGCGCGAGCTGCACGAATACGGCGTGGCGCGCATCTACTCGCCCGAGGACGGCCAGGTAATGGGCCTGCAGGGCATGATCAACGACATGCTGGCGCGCTGCGACGTGGACCCGGTGCAGGGCCGGGTGCCCGACCCGCAGGCCCTGGCCGGGGGCGATTTCTGGCAGTCGCGCCGGGCACTGGCGCGCCTCATCACCGCCCTGGAAAACGGCGTCTGTCCCGACAGCCTGCGTAAGGACATCCTGGCCCGCGCCGCCGAAGTCGCCATTCCCGTGCTGGGCATCACCGGCACCGGCGGTTCGGGCAAATCGTCGCTGACCGACGAGCTGATCCGCCGGCTGCGCCTGGATCAGGAGGATCGCCTGAAGATCGCCGTCATCGCCGTGGACCCCTCGCGCAAGCGCACCGGCGGCGCGCTGCTGGGCGACCGCATCCGCATGAACGCCATCGGCCATCCCAATATCTACATGCGCTCGCTTGCCACCCGCGACACCGGAGCCGAGATCTCCAAGGCCCTGCCGGAGGCCATCGCCGCCTGCAAGCTGGCCGGCTTCGATCTCGTCATCGCCGAGACCTCAGGGATAGGCCAGGGCGACGCCGCCATCGTGCCCCATGTGGATCTGTCCCTCTATGTGATGACCCCGGAGTTCGGTGCCGCCTCCCAGCTCGAGAAGATCGACATGCTCGACTTCGCCGACTTCGTCGCCATCAACAAATTCGACCGCAAGGGCGCCGAGGACGCCCTGCGCGACGTGCGCAAGCAGTACCAGAGGAACCGCGAGCTGTTCAAGACGCCGGTGGACGAGATGCCCGTGTTCGGCACCATCGCCGCCCGCTTCAACGACGACGGCGTCACCGCCCTGTACCAGGCGATCCTGCCCAAGCTGGTGGCCAAGGGCCTCAAGGCGGGCGAAAGCCGTCTGCCCCCCGTGCCGGGCAAGCACTCCTCGGGCAAGAACGTCATTGTGCCCCCGGCGCGCGCCCGCTACCTGGCGGAGATCGCCGAAACGGTACGCGCCTATCACCGGCATGTGCAGGAGCAAAGCCGCCTGGCGCGCGAGCGCCAGCAGTTGCGCGCCGCCAAGGCGATGCTCGAGAGCTGCGGCAAGCGCGCCGCCGACTTCGACGAAGTCATCGCCTGGAAGGACAGCCAGCTCGACCCGAAAGCGAAGAAGCTGCTGGAGCAGTGGCCGGACATGCAGAAGGCCTACACCGGCGACGAGTACGTGGTGAAGATCCGCGACAAGGAGATCCGCACCGCCCTGATCCACACCACCCTGTCGGGCACCAAGATCCGCAAGGTGGTGCTGCCCAGGTACGAGGACGAGGGCGAGGTGCTGCGCTTCCTCATGGAGGAGAACGTGCCCGGCTCCTTCCCGTACACCGCCGGCGTGTTCGCCTTCAAGCGCGAGAACGAGGACCCGACGCGCATGTTT
>DYIB01000035.1 GCA_020723855.1 Uliginosibacterium gangwonense | reverse complement strand
CGAGGTGGCGCGGACGGAGGGGTATGACCCGCGCAATTTCGGGCTAAAGCACATGTTCTTCTCGGGCGAGCCGGGCGCTTCGGTGCCGGGCGTGCGCGACCGGATTTGCGAAGAGTACGGCGCCCGGGTCTTCGACTGCGGCTCCATGGCGGAAGTGTCGCCGTTCATGAACGTGGCGGGATCGCGCGAGACGTCAAAGGGCATGCTGGTCTGGCAGGATATCGTCTATACGGAGGTGTGCGATCCCAAAACCTACCGCCGCGTGCCCTACGGCCAGCGCGGCACACCGGTCTATACCCACCTCGAGCGCACGTCCCAGCCAATGATCCGGCTGGCGTCGGGCGATCTGACCCTCTGGGTCAACGAGCCCAACCCTTGCGGCCGCACCTATCCGCGCCTGCCCCAAGGCATTTTCGGCCGTATCGACGACATGTTCACCATCCGCGGCGAGAACGTGTATCCCAGCGAGATCGACGCCGTGCTCAACCAGGTGGCCGGCTATGGCGGCGAGCACCGGATCGTGATCACCCGCGAAGGCACGATGGACGAACTGATCGTCCGTGTCGAGGCCAAGCCGGAGGTCATTCAGCGCGGCGACGAGCAGGTCCAGGGCATGCGCCTGGAGGTGGCGAGGAGGCTGCAGAAGGTGCTCGGCATCCGCGCCAAGGTGGGAATCGTGTCCCCCGGCACCTTCCCCCGTACCGACTTCAAGGCCCGGCGCGTGATCGACGATCGCGAAGTGTTCCGGGAACTGAACGTCAAGCTGGCCTCGGAGGGTTGAGGCAATGGCCTCCTTTGTGCCGTCCGGCGAACTCGTCGAGCGTGTCTGCGCCGGCGAGATCAACGCCATCGCACGCCTGCTCACGCGGGCGGAGCAGGGCAGCGAGGAATGCCGGCCGGCGCTCGACGAGATCTACCGGCGTGCGGGTCGCGCTCATGTGGTCGGCATCACGGGCGTCCCCGGCAGCGGCAAGTCTACCCTGGTGGCGGCGCTCGCCAAGACGATCAGGCAATCCGGCCGGCGCGTAGCGATCATCGCCATCGATCCGTCCAGCCCCTTTACCGGCGGATCGATCCTGGGAGACCGCATACGCATGAACGATCTGACCGGCGACCCGGGCGTCTTCGTGCGCAGCATGGCCACACGCGGTGCCCTGGGCGGCCTGGCGCGCGGCACCCTGGAGGCCGTGGACATCCTCGACGCCGCCGGCTTCGAGGTCGTGATCATCGAGACGGTCGGCATCGGCCAGGGCGAGGTGGATATCGTGCGCGCTTCGCACACGACGGTCGTCGTGTCCGCGCCTGGGCTGGGTGACGACATCCAGGCGATCAAGGCCGGGGTACTCGAGATCGCCGACATCCACGTGGTGAGCAAGTGCGACCGGCCGGATGCCAACAAGACGATCATCGACCTCAAAGCCATGCTGGGCATCGGGCTTGCCCTGTCGCACAACCAGGGCTGGGCGGTGCCGGTGCTGGCAACCAGCGCGCCGAGGGGCGAGGGCGTGGCCGAATTGCTGGACGCCATGCTGCGCCATCGCGCTGCTCTGGAGGCCAACGGCGGGATCGGGGCACGACGGCGCCTGATTGCGGAACGGCGGGTGCTCAAGGCGGCGGAAGCGCTCATCGCCGACAGGTTTGAACGGCACCGGGGCGGGCGCGTCGCGGACCTCCTCGGCGGCGTGACGGGGCGCCGGATGAGTCCCCATGCCGCCGCCGTGGAATTGCTGAACGAGATTCGGATGGAGGACTGAAACATGAACACGAGTTTGGAGCTCAAGGCGTCCGCGCAGGATAAACTGGAGGCGCTGCGGCAGCAGGTTCGGCGCTGGGAGGAAAACGAGGTTGCGGCCTTCGTCCGGCGCCAGCCCGAGCGCCAGCCGGAATTCCGCACCAATGGAGGCATTCCGCTCAAGCGCGCGTACACGGCGCTGGATGTTCAGGACACGCCTCTCGAGGACATCGGCTTGCCGGGGCAATATCCCTTTACCCGCGGCCCCTATCCGACCATGTACCGCGGCCGCTTCTGGACCATGCGCCAGATCGCGGGTTTCGGCACGGCCGAGGACACCAACAAACGCTTCCGGTATCTGATCTCGCAAGGCCAGACGGGTCTGTCGGTGGATTTCGACATGCCCACGCTGATGGGCTACGACTCGGATCATCCGATGAGCCATGGCGAGGTGGGCCGCGAGGGTGTGGCGATCGATACCCTGGAGGACATGGAGCACCTGTTCGCGGGCATCGACCTGGAAAACATCTCCGTCTCCATGACGATCAACCCCTCGGCCTGGATCCTGCTGGCCATGTACATCGCCCTGGCGGAGAAGCGCGGCTACGACATGAACAAGCTGTCGGGCACTATCCAGGCGGACATCCTCAAGGAATACATGGCGCAGAAGGAATTCATCTTCCCCATCCGGCCGTCGGTACGCCTGGTGCGCGACTGCATCATCTACTGCGCGCGCAACATGAAGCGCTACAACCCGATCAACATCTCGGGTTACCACATCTCGGAAGCGGGATCCTCGCCCATCGACGAGGCGGCGTTCACGATGGTCAACCTCATCACCTATGTCGAGGAGGTCACCAGGGCCGGCGTGCCGGTGGACGATTTTGCACCGCGGCTCGCCTTCTTCTTCGTGTGCCAGGCGGACTTCTTCGAGGAGATCGCCAAGTTCCGCGCGCTGCGCCGTGTCTATGCCAAAATCATGAAGCGGCGGTTCGGCGCGCAAAACCCGGAGTCGATGCGCCTGCGCTTCCACTGCCAGACGGCGGCGGCCACGCTGACCCGGCCCCAGTACAAGATCAACATCGTGCGCACCGGTCTCCAGGCGCTGGCGGCGGTGCTGGGCGGCGCCCAGAGCCTCCATACCAACGGCATGGATGAGGCGTTCACCATCCCGTCCGAGGAGGCCATGAAGATCGCGCTGCGCACCCAGCAGATCATCGCCCACGAGACCAATGTGGGGAACGTCGTCGATCCGCTCGGCGGCTCCTATTTCGTGGAAGCGCTCACCACCGAATTCGAGAAGCGCATCTTCGAGATTGTGGACGAGGTGGAGCGGCGCGGCGGCACCATCAAGCTGATCGAGGAGGGCTGGTTCCAGCGCCGCATCGCCGACTTCGCCTACGAGACGGCACTGAAGAAGGCCGGCGGCGAAAAGCCGGTTCTCGGCGTCAACATGTTCGTCGAGGCCGGGGAGAAGGTAGACATCGAGCTCCACCCCCACGACTACGGCGCCGAGCAGCGCCAGATCGAGCGCCTGCAGAAGGTGCGGCGTGAGCGCGACAACGCGAAGGTGGCGCAGTTGCTCCACCGGCTGATCGAGGTCGCCCGGGACGAGAACCGGAACATCATGCCCGTGACCATCGAACTGGTGAAGGCGGGCGCATCCATGGGCGACATCGTCGAGAAGCTCAAGGCCGTGTGGGGCACTTATCGCGAGACCCCGGTTTTCTGAGCGCCGGCGGCTCAATGGACCCGCGTAAGGTCTGGCGCGCCGGCCACGGGACCGGAGTTGCCATGGCGCCACACCTGCCGCTCCGCTAAAATCAGCCGCTCCGGCATCTTACGCCCGTTTCGCTTGTTGCCCACCCCGCGGACTTCCCCATGACTCTCGGCCTCGTCCTGAATTACACCCACTTTACCCCCGCTATCGCCGCCGGCGCCCGGCTTGCGCCGGACTCGGCGCTCATCGGCCGCGTGCGGGCGGGTCCGCGCCTCACCCTGCGCTCCCTGGCGACCCTGCGTGCCGACGGGGAGAGCATTACGGTGGGCAGCAACTGCTTCTTCGGCGAGCGGGCGACCGTGCATATCGCCGATGGACTCATCCCCACCGTGGTTGGCGACCGGGTTGCGGTCGGGCGCTATGCCCTGGTGCACGCCTGCACAGTCGGCGACGATTGCGTCGTCGGCGACTGTGCTGTGGTGATGGACGGGGCGGTGGTGGGACCGGGTTCGATCATCGCCGCCGGGGCCCTGGTGCCGCCGCGCAAGACGCTGGAAGGCGGCTGGCTGTACCAGGGCAGCCCCGCCCAGCCGGTGCGACGGGTGGAACGGCAGGAGCTGGAGGCGGCCCAGGCGGCGCTGCGGGGGGACGGCCAACATCCCGCGCTGCGCGAGGCCGATGTGCCGCCGTTTGACATGTCGGCCTATGTGCCTCGGGGGGTGGGCAGGGAACCGCTCATCGGCCCGGGAGGCGCGGCGCCGCGGGTGCACGCGCAGGCCTATGTGGCGGCGACGGCAGTGCTGACAGGCGACGTCGTCCTGAGCCAGGAAGCCGGCGTATGGTTTGGCTGCGCGCTCTACGCCGGAGGCGCGCGCATCGTCGTCGGCGCCCGCAGCAACGTCCAGGACAATTCGCTTCTGGTCACGGATGAGCGGCGCGGCGCGATCGTCATCGGCAACGACGTGACGGTCGGGCACAACGTGCGCATGGGCGCCTGTACCATCGAGGACGAGTGCCTGATCGGCATGGGATCTACGCTGGAGGATGGGGTGGTCGTGGAGCGAGGCGGCTGCGTCGGCGCGCGCTCCCACGTCACGGCGGGTACCGTGGTGAAGGCGGGCCAGATCTGGGCCGGCCGCCCGGCGCGTCGTTTCCGTGAGGTCAGCGAGGCCGAACGGGAGGCCTTCCGGCGCGGAAGGGAAGTGTACGTCGCCTACACCAGGGCATATCGGGCCTGAAAGAGAGCGCCTCTCTTTCAGGCCGGCAGCGGCACATGCAGTGCCGTCGTCGCGTTCTGCAGATGACGTCGCGCCCGCGCTTGCGCCTGCGCGGCATCGCCCGCCGCGATGGCCTCCAGGATCGCGGCGTGCTCTTCCCAGATGTCCTTGCGGACGCTGCGTTCCTTGAGCACCTCGCGCATGGCGCGACGCAGGTGGTGCCAGTAGAGCTCCATCGTCTCGAGGATGATCCTGTTGCCGGCCAGCTCGTAGATGAACATGTGGAATTCCATGTCGGCGCTGATCAGCGCCGGGATTTCCCCCTTGCGCACCGCCCGCTTGCCGGCATCGATCCGCTGGCGGCCGCGCTCGATCGCCTTGGGGTCGCTGTGGTTCGCGGCGAGCGCGGCCGCCAGCGGATCGATGCCGAGGCGGAACTCATAGAGCGCCTGCAGGAAATCCCGCTCCAGCGGCGCCACCATCAGGCCACGGCGCCCCGACTCCGACACGAACTTCTGCTGCTTCAGCAACAGCAGCGCCTGCCCGACCGGCTGCCGCGAGACGTTGAGCTTCCGGGCGACACTGTCCTGGGTCAGCCGCTCTCCCGGCGGCAGGCGGCCATCGCAGATGGCCTCCAGGATGACGTTATAGACCTGCTCAACGATTGTCTGCTGCGGGACAAGGCTTTCCATCGGCTCCGATCATAGCGGTTTCTTCCACGCCAGATCCAGCTCCCGTGCCGCCTTGACGTCGTCCAGGCGGCGCACCGGCATGGTGTGGGGCGCGCTCTTGACCATCTCCGGCTGCTTGTAGGCTTCCTCGCGGATTTCCTTCATGGCCGCCACGAAAGCGTCCAGGGTCTCCTTCGACTCCGTCTCGGTGGGCTCGATCAACAGGCATTCGGGCACCAGCAGCGGAAAGTAGGTGGTGGGGGCATGGAAGCCCTTGTCCAGCAGGCGCTTGGCTACATCCATGGCGCTGACGCCGGTTTCGTCCTTGAGGGGTTTGAGTGTGACGATGAACTCGTGGCTGGCGCGCCGCCGCGGGTAGGCGGGCCTGAAGCCGGCCTTGGCCAGCTCGGCCATGAGGTAATTGGCGTTGAGCGTGGCGTACTCGGCCACCCGTTGCATGCCTTGGTGGCCCAGCAGGCGTGCGTACACATAGGCCCTCAGGCATACGCCGGCGTTGCCCATGAAGGCGGACAGCCGGCCGATGCTCTGGGGGCAGTCCCGCTCGTCCGCCCAATGGTAGGCGCCGTCGCGCTGCACGACATAGGGTATGGGCAGGAAGGGCAGCAGGCGCGGCGCCACGCCCACCGCTCCGGCACCGGGCCCGCCGCCGCCGTGGGGCGTGGAGAAGGTCTTGTGCAGGTTCATGTGGATCACGTCGAATCCCATGTCGCCCGGCCGCACCTTGCCCAGGATGGCGTTGAGGTTGGCGCCGTCGTAGTAGGTGAGGCCGCCGGCGCCGTGCACGATCTTCTGGATCTCGACGATGGTCTTCTCGAACACGCCCAGCGTGGAGGGGTTGGTCAGCATCAGTCCGGCGGTATGCGGGCCGACGACGGCGCGCAGGGCCTCCAGGTCCACGTTGCCGTCCCGGTCGGTCGGGATTTCCCGCACCGCATAGCCGCACATGGTGGCGGTGGCCGGATTGGTGCCGTGGGCGGCGTCGGGCACGATGATCTCCCGGCGCGCGGTGTCGCCGCGCGCCTCGTGGTAGGCGCGGATCATGGCCACCCCGGCAAACTCGCCCTGGGCGCCGGCCGCCGGCGTGAGCGATACCCCCGCCATGCCAGTGACATCCTTGAGGATCTCCTGCAGGTCGTGCAGGCAGGCGAGGAAGCCCTGGCCCGTTTCCGCCGGCGCCAGCGGATGGCGCGCCAGGAACTGGGGCAGCATCGCCAGGGCGTTGGAGGCCCGCGGGTTGTACTTCATGGTGCACGAGCCCAGCGGGTAGAAGTGGGTGTCGATGGAGAAATTCTTCTGGGACAGGCGCGTGTAATGGCGCACCGCGTCCAGCTCCGACACTTCCGGCAGCAGGGGACGCATGCGGCGCCGCAGGGCGGCGGGGATGTCGTCGCAAGGCGCCGGGGTGTGGGGCGCCTGGGAGGGATTGGCCCGGCCCGGTCGGGAACGCTCGAAAATCAGCATGGCATCAACCTTTCAATGCGGCGTCCAGCAACTGCGCAAAGCGCTGCAGGTCGTCCTCGGTCTTGGTCTCGGTGGCGCATACCAGCAGGGCATTGCCCAGCTCCGGATAGGCGGCGCCCAGGTCGAAGCCGCCCAGCACGCGCTGCCGGCGCAGCCTGGCCAGGACCGGCTCGACCGGCTGGGGCAGGCGCAGGGCTACCTCATGGAAGCCGGGCGCGGCGAACAAGGGCGTCACGCCGGGAATGGCGCCGGCCAGTTGCGCCAGCCGCCGCATATTGGCATGGCATTGAGCGGCGACGCGCTCCAGGCCCTGCGGTCCGGTGAGGGCGAGATAAATCGTCGCCGCCGTGACCATGAGGCCCTGGTTGGTACAGATGTTGGACGTGGCCTTGGAGCGGCGGATGTGCTGCTCGCGCGCCTGCAGGGTGAGGGCGAAGCCTGGCTTGCCGTCCAGGTCCACCGTGCGGCCGATGATGCGTCCCGGCATCTGGCGCACCAGGGCCTGCTTGCACGCCATGTAGCCCAGATAGGGTCCGCCGCCCGAGAGGGGAATGCCCAGGGGCTGGGCCTCGCCCGCGGCGATGTCGGCGCCCGCCTGACCCCAGGCGCCGGGCGGATTGAGCAGAGCCAGGGCGGTGGGGTTGCACACGCCGATCACCAGCGCCCCTTTGCCGTGGGCCCAGTCGGTGAGGGCATCGGGCTCCTCCAGCACGCCGAAGAAGTTGGGCTGACCGATCACCAGGGCGGCGAAGGGCTCGGCACCCAGCCGCTCCAGCGCCGCCCGGTCGATACGGCCGGTGGCGGCGAGATAGGGCACCTCCACCATCTCGATCTGCTGCTGCCTGAGCACCACCGCGGCGGCGGCGCGGTAATAGGGATGCAGATTGCGCGGCACCAGGACGCGGCGGCAGTTGCCCTTGCTGGCGCGCACCGCCATGAGCAGCGCCTCACCCAGGCTGGAACCGCCGTCGTAGAGGCTGGCGTTGGACACGTCCATGCCGGTGAGGGAGGCCATCATGGTCTGCCACTCGTAGAGCAGTTGCAGGGTGCCCTGGCTCGCCTCCGCCTGGTAGGGCGTGTAGGCGGTGTAGAACTCGCCGCGGCCGACGAGCTGCCACACGGCGGCGGGGATGTGATGCTCGTAGGCGCCGGCACCAAGGAAGCTGAGATAGCGCCCGTCCTGCTCGGCCCGGTCCTGCATCAGGCGCGTGATTTCCATTTCGGTGAGGGCCGGCGGCACCTGGCGCAGCTCGCCGCTCACGAGCTGCGGCGGAATCTCGTCGAACAGGGCGTCGACGGAGGACGCGCCGATGGCTGCCAGCATCTCGGCCACGTCCTGCTCGGTATGGGGAATGAAAGGCATCAGTGTTCTTCCGCAGCGATCTTGCCGTAGGCGTCGGCATCGAGCAGGCCGTTGTAGTCGCCGGCGTTGTCCGGCCGGATCTTGAACAGCCAGGCGCCGTAGGCATCCTGGTTCACCGATTCCGGCTTGTCGGCCGCATCCTGGTTGACGGCGGCGATTTCGCCGGCGATCGGGGCGTAGATATCGGCGGCCGCCTTGACCGATTCCACCACGGCGCACTCTTCGCCCTCCGCCACCCGGCGGCCCACTTGCGGCAGGTCGAGGAATACGATGTCGCCCAGGGCTTCCTGGGCATGGTCGGTGATGCCGACGGTCACCAGGCCGTCATCGGCAAGGCGTGCCCATTCGTGGGATTTGGTGTATTTCAGATCGGCCGGAATATTCATGTTTTCTCCTGAACGAAAAAAGGATTCCTGTTACACCAGCACCTGGCCATTGCGCACGAAGGGCGGCTTGACGATTTTGGCCTTGAGCCGCTTGTCGCGGATCTCCACCTCCACCGTGTCTCCCGCCGCGGCGGCGGCGGGCAGCCGCGCCAGGGCGATGGATTGATTCATGGTCGGCGAGAAGCTGCCGCTGGTGATTTCGCCCTCGCCGCCGGCGGCAAACACTTTCTGATGGGCACGCAGCACCCCCTTGTCGAGCAGCACCAGGCCAACCAGGTGGCGCTGGGCCGGGTGGGCGAGGAGGGCGGCCTTGCCCACGAAGTCGCGCGGCGCGGCGAGATCCACGGTCCAGGCCAGTCCCGATTCCAGGGGCGAGGTGGTCTCGTCCATGTCCTGGCCGTAGAGATTCATGCCCGCCTCCAGGCGCAGGGTATCCCGGGCGCCCAGGCCCGCAGGTTTGACACCGGCGGCGGCCAGGGCATTCCAGGCGGCCGTCGCCCGGGATGCGGGCAGCATCAGCTCGAAACCGTCCTCGCCGGTGTAGCCGGTGCGGGCGATCAGCACCTCGCCATGCCAGGCGGCGCTGAAGGGCTTCAGGGCGGCGCTGGCGGTTTGCGCGCCGGGCAAGGCCTGCCAGGTTTTGGCGCGCGCCCGGGGACCCTGCACCGCGATCATCGCCAGGTCGCGCCGCGGCTTGAGCGCCACGTTGCGTCCGGCGGCCTGGCGCTCGATCCAGGCCACGTCCTTGTCGGCGGTGCCGGCATTGACCACCAGCCGAAACCGGTCCTCTCGGAAAAAATAGACGATGAGGTCGTCCATGACACCGCCGGCCTCGTTGAGCATGCAGGAGTAGAGCGCCTTGCCGGGGTTGTGCAGCTTGTCCACGTTATTGGCCAGCAGGCCGCGCAGGAAGGGACGCGTGTCAGCGCCTTCCAGGTCGATGATCAGCATGTGCGATACGTCGAACATGCCGGCGTCGCGCCGCACCTGATGGTGCTCCTCGATCTGCGAACCGTAGTGCAAGGGCATGTCCCAGCCGGCGAAGTCCACCAGCTTGGCGCCGGCGGCGGCGTGGGTAGCGTAGAGGGGGGTCTGTCTGGCCATGATTCAGGTAATTGGAAAGGTTTGTTTGCGTCGATTCGCGAAAATAAAAAAGGGGCGAGCGCCGTGATCGCTCACCCCTCTGTCCCTTGTACCTGAGAGATTTCCGCCCAGCCTGACGGCGGAGTGCCCCTTCGGTGGACGGGCAGGCCCAGCGCCCCCGTCACTCTCCAGATTCGTGTTTCCTCGCACGGTCCTTTTGCCTGAGCGGTTCCGGGTGTTACGCCTTCGGCGGCGGCCGTGGCCGCTCTCTCCCGTGCGAGCGCAGCGACTATACCGAAGCTGCCCGGCCCCTGCAACCGGCCCGTCGCGGTGGCCTTGGCGGCCGGGCTTCCCCGGGGCTTGCGCCGGGATGAGAAAATAACGATAATGATTCTCAATAACCGTCACACCCGTTCCGTTGCGAGCCATCATGTACGTATGCGTCTGTAATGCCGTAACCGACCGCCAGATCCGCAAGGCCATCAACGAAGGGGCGTCCAGCTTGCGCGACCTGAAGCGCGAGCTGGGTGTCGCCACCTGCTGCGGCAAGTGCGCCGCGACGGCCTGCCGCATCCTGGACGAGCATCAGCCGCGCTATTCCCTGGAGCCCGATTTCCAGCCCGCCTGACGGTCTTGTCGCCGTCGCCTTGTGCTAAGCTGAGGACAACACCCGGCGGAGAACAACCATGAAAGGCGACAAGAAAGTCATCCAATACCTCAATGCCGTCCTGACCAACGAACTGACGGCCATCAACCAGTATTTCCTCCACGCCCGCATCTGCAGGAACTGGGGGCTGAAGAAGCTCGACGAGCGCGAGTACCACGAGTCGATCGACGAGATGAAGCATGCCGACAAGCTCATCGAGCGCATCCTGTTCCTGGAAGGGCTGCCGAATCTGCAGCAGTTGAACAAGCTCCTCATCGGCGAGTCGGTCCCGGAAATCCTCAAATGCGATCTGGAACTGGAGCGCAAGGGCCATGCCGTGCTGAAGGAGGCCATCGCCTACTGCGAGTCCGTGGGCGACTACGTTTCCCGCGAGCTCCTGGAAGACATTCTGGACGGCGAGGAGGAACACGTCGACTGGCTGGAAACCCAGCTCGATCTGATCGACAAGGTGGGCCTGCAGAACTATCTGCAATCGCAGATGTAGGGCACACTTCCGGTTTCCGGTTTTCCGGCCGCCCGCACGGGTGATCCTTTGCTGTCCGGTTTTCCCCATGACACCCAGTTCTTCCGATTTCGTCTATGTGCGCGGCCAGCGCTACCATGTGCGCCTGTGGGGCGACCCGGCCGCGCCCGTGCTGTTCCTGCTGCACGGCTGGATGGATATCTCCGCGTCCTTCCAATTCGTCGCCGACGTCCTGTGCCGCCGCTGGCGCGTCATCGCTCCCGACTGGCGCGGCTTCGGCCTGTCGGCCTGGCAGCGGGCCCCCTACTGGTTTCCCGACTATCTGGCCGACCTGGAGGCCCTGCTGGATCATTATTCTCTGCACGAGCCAGCGCGCCTGATCGGCCACAGCATGGGCGGCAACATCGCCTGCCTCTACGGCGGCGTGCGGCCCGAACGGGTGGCCAAGATCGCCACCCTGGAGGGTTTCGGACTGAATCCCACCGAGCCGGCCGAGGCGCCCGCGCGTTACCGCAAGTGGCTGGAGCAGTTGAAGGGCGCCGCGTGGTTCAAGAACTATGGCACGCGTGAGGAACTGGCCCGGCGCCTGCAGCGGGACAATCCGCGCCTGGACAGCGAGAAGGCGGCTTTCCTCGCCCAGCACTTCGGCATCGAGGGCGAAGACGGGCGCATCGAGATCGCCGGCGATCCCTGCCACAAGCTGGTGAATCCGGTACTATACCGCCTGGAGGAGGCGAAGGCCTGCTGGCGCGCGGTGACGGCGCCGGTCCTGTGGGTGGCGGCGCGCGACTCCTTCGTGACGAAGGGCTTCCGCGGGCGCGAGGACGACTATCGGGCGCGTCTGGCCTGCTTTCGCAAGGTGCGCGAAGTCGTGCTGGAAGACTGTTCCCACATGATGCACCACGACAAACCGGAAGAGCTGGCCGCCATCCTGGAAGACTTCCTGGGTGAAGCCTGAGCGGAACGTCTGGCTGCGCCCAGGCTCTACATCAAGGTGAAAGCCTCCTGGACGTGGGTACCCTGCCGCCCCTGCCCGACGACCTTACGCCGGTTTGGCATAATTTCGCCTGACCAGAACGAACCGCGGGCCGAACCGATCGGCTTGATCGGTGACAACATCTATGGCCCAGTTCTTCTCTCTCCATCCCGACAACCCGCAGCCGCGCCTGGTGCGCCAGGCGGTGCAGATCATCCGCGACGGCGGCCTGATCGCCTTTCCCACGGACTCGGCCTATGCCCTGGGCGGACACATCGGCGATGCCCGGCTGATCGAACGCATCCGCCGCATACGCCAGGTGGACGAACGCCATCATTTCACGCTCATGTGCCGCGATCTGTCCCAGATCGCCACCTATGCCCGGGTGGACAACGTGCAGTTCCGGCTGCTGAAGGCCACCACCCCCGGCAGCTATACGTTCATACTGGAGGCGACGCGGGAGCTGCCGCGGCGCATCCTGCATCCCAAGCGCAAGACCATCGGCCTGCGTATCCCCGATCATCCGGTGCCCTGCGCCCTGCTGGAAGAACTGGGCGAGCCCATGCTGACCTCCACCCTGATTCTTCCCGGCGAGGCCTATCCCCTGTCCGATCCCCATGAGATCCGCGAGCGGCTGGAGCACGAGCTGGACCTGATCCTCGATGCCGGCGGCTGCGGCGTGGACCTGACGACCGTGCTCGATCTCACCGGGTCCGCCCCGGTCGTGGTGCGGCACGGCAAGGGAGAACTGGCGCGGCTGGGCCTCGCTTATTAGCCCGTGGTTTGCCGCCGCTCTGGTAGAATTGCCGGTCGCACCAAAACACCCGACATGGACAATTTCATCGCGACGCTGGCGGTTTATGCGCTGCCCGTCATCTTCGCCATTACCCTGCACGAAGCCGCCCATGGTTATGTGGCGCGCCATTTCGGCGACCCCACGGCCTATCTGGCGGGGCGCATCAGCCTCAATCCGCTGCGGCACATCGACCCGGTGGGGACGATTCTCGTGCCCGGCATCCTGCTCCTGGTCAGCAAGCTGGTCGGCGGGGGCGGCATCCTGTTTGGCTGGGCCAAGCCGGTGCCGGTGGATTTCTCGCGCCTGCGCCATCCCAAGCGGGATATGCTGTGGGTCGCCGCGGCCGGACCGGGTGCCAATCTTTTCATGGCCCTGGCCTGGGCCCTGTTGCTGAAGCTCGCCATGGCCACGCCGGAGAGCATGTACGCCGAGGCGATGGCGCAAATGGCCCTGGCGGGAATCGAAATCAACTCGGTGCTGATGCTGCTCAACCTGCTGCCCATCCCGCCCCTGGACGGCGGCCGCATCGCCGTGAGCCTGTTGCCGCACCGCCTCGCCTGGCGCTTCGCTCGGCTGGAGCCCTACGGCCTGTTCATTTTGTTGGCGCTGCTGTTCACCGGTGTCCTGGGCTATGTCCTGTGGCCGTTGATGCTCGGCTTCCGTTATCTCCTGGCGACCCTCTTCCAGTTCTGAGTCGAAACCATGTACCAAGAACGCGTTCTTTCCGGCATGCGCCCCACGGGCCGGCTGCACCTGGGGCACTACCACGGCGTGCTGAAAAACTGGGTCAAGCTGCAAAGCGAATATCCCTGCCTGTTCTTCGTCGCCGACTGGCACGCCCTGACCACGGCCTATGACGAGACGGAAACCATCGAAAGGAACACCTGGGAGATGATCATCGACTGGCTGGCCGCGGGCATCGACCCGAGCCAGGCCACCATGTTCATCCAGTCGCGCGTGCCCGAGCATGCGGAACTGCACCTGCTGCTGTCCATGATGACGCCCATCGGCTGGCTGGAACGGGTGCCCACTTACAAGGACCAGCAGGAGAGGCTGGAGCACAAGGAGCTGTCCACCTACGGCTTCCTGGGCTACCCGCTGCTGCAGGCGGCCGATATCCTGATCTATCGCGCCAACCGGGTGCCGGTGGGCGAGGATCAGGTGCCCCACATCGAATTTTCCCGGGAGATCGCGCGCCGCTTCAACCACCTCTACGGCCGCGAGCCCAACTTCGAGGAGAAGGCCAGGGAGGCGGTGAAGAAGCTGGGAGCCAAGCGCGCCAGGTTGTACGAGGAACTGCGCGTACGCTACCAGCAGGAGGGCGACAAACAGGCCCTGGAGCGTGGTCATGCGCTGCTGGAGGAAACCCAGAACCTGTCCCTGGGCGACCGGGAGCGCCTGTTCGGCTACCTGGAAGGCCAAGTGAAAATGATCCTGGTGGAGCCGGAGGCGCTGCTGACCGAGGCCTCCCGCATGCCGGGCCTGGACGGCCAGAAGATGTCCAAATCCTACAACAACACCATCACGCTGCGCGAGAATGCCGAGTCTGTCACCAAGAAGATCCGCACCATGCAGACGGACCCCGCGCGCGTGCGCCGCACCGACCCGGGCGAGCCGGAGCGCTGCCCGGTGTGGCAGTTTCACCTGGTTTACTCCGACGAAGGAACCAGGCAGTGGGTGCAGCAGGGCTGCCGCAGCGCCGGCATCGGCTGCATCGAATGCAAGCACCCGGTGATCGATGCGGTGCTCAAGGAACAGGAACCGATGCACGAGCGCGCCCAGAGATACCTGGACGATCCCACCCTGGTGCGCAACATCGTCGCCGACGGCTGCGAGCGGGCGCGCAAGCTGGCCCAGGAGACCATGCGCGACGTGCGCGAAGCCATGGGCCTCAACTACACCTGAGGGGTTGCCATGTCTCTACCGAAGACCGAAGCCGAGCTGCTGGCGGCGATCCATACCATCTTCGCCGAGAAGATCCCCTTCAACCGGGTGCTGGGCCTGGATGTGGCATCGCTGCAGCACGACAGTCCCACGCTGCGCTTCGACATGCGCCCGGAACTGGTGGGCAATTTCATCCGCGGCAACCTGCACGGCGGCGTCATTTCCGCGGTGCTGGACGTCACCGGCGGCCTGACGGCCTTCCTCGGCCTGCAGCAGAAGCTCAAGGACGAGCCGCTGGAGGCGCGCATCGAGCGCTTCGCCCGCATCGGCACCATCGACATGCGCGTCGATTACCTGCGCCCGGGCCTGGGTAAGTGGTTCGAGTCCAAGGGCTCGATATTGCGCACCGGCAACAAGGTGGCGGTGACGCGCATGGAGATGTTCAACGATTCCGGCGATCTGATCGCCGTCGGCACCGGGGCCTATACGGTTGCATGAGCGGAACGTCCGTCATGGCCACGGAAACGCCGGTCGCCGATCCCCTGCCTGAACGGCGGCCCGCCCAGCTCGAGCTGCCCAACATGCCCAAGGTGTACGGCGAGCCTCTCAAGGAGCTGCCCAAGGATTTGTACATCCCGCCGCATGCCCTGGAGGTGTTCCTGGACACCTTCGAGGGCCCGCTCGATCTGCTGCTGTACCTGATCCGCAAGGCCAACATCAATATCCTCGACATCCCCATGGCCACCCTGACGCGCCAGTACCTGGAGTACGTGGAGGCGATGCGCGCCAGCAACCTGGAGCTGGCGGCCGAGTACCTGCTGATGGCGGCCATGCTCCTGGAGATCAAGTCGCGCATGCTGCTGCCGCGGCCGCAGAAGGTGGAAGAGGAGGAGATCGATCCGCGCGCCGAGCTGGTGCGGCGCCTGCTCGAGTACGAGCAGATGAAGCTGGCCGCGGCCAAGCTGGATGCCATGCCGCAGGTCAACCGCGACTACGAGCGGGTCACCGTGTGGATTTCCGACCAGGTGGCCCAGCGCCTGCCGGAGGTGAGCCTGAACGATCTCCAGGCGGCCTGGCTGGCGCTGATGAAGCACGCCAAGGTCATGCAGCACCACAAGGTGCGGCGCCAGGAGCTGTCGGTGCGCGAGCACATGAGCCTGATCCTGCGGCGCCTGCAGGGCAACGGATATGTGGAGTTCGTCGATCTGTTCGACCTGGAGCTGGGCCCCGCCGGACTGGTGGTGAGCTTCCTCGCCATGCTGGAGCTGGTGCGCGAGCACCTGATCGAGGTGACCCAGCGCGAAGTGTTCGCGCCGATTTACGTCAAACTAGCCGAAACCGATACGTCCGCCGATGTCGCTGCCGAACTCGCCTGAACAAATCAAGCTGATCCTGGAGACCGCGCTGCTGGCCGCCCATGAGCCGCTGCAGTTCGCCGACCTGCGCAGGCTGTTCGAGGAAGACCCGGGCACCGATACCCTGCGCAAGCTGCTGGACGAGCTGCGCGCCGATTGGTCCGGCCGTGGCGTCGAGCTGGCACAACTGGCCAGCGGCTGGCGCTTCCAGACCCGGCCGGAGTACCAGCCCTATCTCGATCGCCTGAAGAACGAGAAGCCGCCCAAATACTCCCGCGCCGTGCTGGAGACCCTGGCGATCATCGCCTACCGCCAGCCGGTCACCCGGGGCGACATCGAGGACATCCGCGGCGTGGCCGTGTCGCCCAATGTGATCAAGACCCTGGAAGCGCGCGGCTGGATCGACACCGTGGGCCATCGCGACGCCCCCGGCCGCCCGGCCCTGTATGCGACCACCAAGAAATTCCTCGACGACCTGCGTCTGCGCAGCCTGTCCGAGCTGCCGCCGCTCACTGAAATCGAAAGGGTGATGAATCTTGCCGACTCGACCCAGCAGACCGAGATCTGATCGTTCGCGATCCTCCCAGGGAGGGCCGCGCCCCGGCCGTCCGGGGGCGCACGGACATCCGGGCTGGGCCGCCGGCGGCGCGCCCAGGGAGCAGGTCCTGAAGGGGCCCGAGAAACTGCACAAGATCCTGGCCCAGGCCGGCCTGGGCTCCCGCCGCGAGCTTGAGGAATGGATCATCGCCGGACGCGTCAGTGTCAACGGGCTGCCGGCCCACGTGGGACAGCGTATCGGCCCCAACGACCAGGTGCGGGTCAACGGCAGGCCCATCAAGCTGCGCTTCGAGCGGCAGCTCCCGCGCGTCCTCCTCTACCACAAGCCCGAGGGGGAGATCGTTTCCCGTGACGACCCCCAGGGACGCGCCAGCGTGTTCGACAAGCTGCCGCGCATCCGGGGCGGGCGCTGGGTGGCGGTGGGGCGGCTGGATTTCAATACCAGCGGCCTGCTGATCTTCACCAACAATGGGGATCTGGCCAATCGCCTGATGCATCCGCGCTACGGCCTGGAGCGCGAATACGCCGTACGCGTCATCGGCGAGCTGGGCCCCGAGCAGCGCCAGACCCTGCTCAAGGGGGTGCAACTGGAGGACGGCATTGCCGCCTTCAGCAGCGTGCACGACGCCGGCGGCACCGGCACCAACCGCTGGTACCGGGTCACCATAGGCGAAGGCCGCAACCGGGAAGTGCGCCGCATGCTGGAGGCCGTCGCCACCCCGGTCAGCCGGCTGATGCGCGTGCGCTATGGCCCCATCCAGTTGCCGCCGCGGCTGAAACGGGGCATGTGGAAGGAACTGTCCGAGGACGAAGTGGAGACCCTGCTGAAGGCCCTCAAGCCCACCAAACCCCTGGAAAAACCACGGGCTAAAGCCCCCGAGTGATTGTTTCCCTCTGGTTGCTTCTGTTATAATCTCGGCGATTTACCGTTCTCGGGTCTGAGACTTAACAGGGATGGGCGTTGCGCCCATTTTTTATTTGTAGCGCATGGAACTAGAGCGCCTTATCGAGCAGGCCGTGGTGGGCTTGGGATACGAGCTGGTGGACTTCGAGACGAGTCCGCGCGGCCGGCTGCTGCGTGTTTTCATCGACAGCGCGCGTGGGGTGTCGGTGGATGACTGCGCCACCGTCAGCAACCACCTTACCCGTCTGTTTACCGTCGAAAACATCGATTACGACCGCCTGGAAGTCTCCTCCCCGGGGCTGGACCGGCCGTTGAAGAAGCCGGCCGACTTCGAACGCTTTACCGGACAGGAAGCGCAGATCCGCCTGCGCATCGCCGTCAATGGCCAGCGCAATTTCAAGGGCGTGCTCGCCGGCGTCACCGGCGGCAAGCTGCGCCTCGAAGTGGCGGGGGCTGCCCATACCTTCGACCTGGCGCAGGTGGAGAAGGCCCGTCTGGTGCCCAAGTTTTGACGAATTCCGGGATTAGGAGGAAATAACATGAGCCGCGAACTGTTGCTGCTGGTCGATGCACTGGCCAGGGAAAAGAACGTAGCCAAGGACATCGTGTTCGCCGCGCTGGAGTCCGCGCTTGCCTCCGCCACCAAGAAACGCATCAACGAGGAAGCCGACGTGCGCGTGGCGATCGACCGCAATACGGGCGATTTCGAGTCGTTCCGCCGCTGGCTGGTGGTGCCAGACGACGCGGTCGAGGACCCGAATGTGCAGATCGGCCTGAGCGACGCCCAGAAGCAGGTGCCCGACGTCCAGCTCGAAGAGTACATCGAGGAACCGTTGGAACCCATCGAGTTCGGCCGCATCGGCGCCCAGGCCGCCAAGCAGGTGATCCTGCAGAAGATCCGCGACGCCGAGCGCGAGCAGGTACTGAACGACTTCCTGGAGCGCAAGGAGCATCTGGTCAGCGGTACGGTCAAGCGCATGGAGCGCGGCAACGCCATCATCGAAGTGGGCCGCCTGGAGGCGGTGCTGCCGCGCGACCAGATGATCCCCAAGGAGAATCTGCGCGTGGGCGACCGCGTGCGCGCCTGTCTGATGCGCGTGGACCGCTCGGCGCGCGGTCCCCAGTTGATCCTGTCGCGCACCTCGCCCGAATTCATCATCAAGCTGTTCGAGCTGGAAGTGCCGGAGATCGAGGACGGCTTGCTGGAGATCAAGTCGGCGGCCCGCGACCCGGGCGTGCGCGCCAAGATCGCGGTCAAGTCCAATGACCAGCGTATCGATCCCATCGGCACCTGCGTCGGCATGCGCGGCTCGCGCGTGCAGGCGGTCACCAACGAGCTGGTGGGCGAGCGCGTGGATATCGTGCTGTGGTCGCCCGATCCGGCGCAGTTCGTCATCGGCGCGCTGGCGCCCGCCGAGGTGACCAGCATCGTGGTGGATGAAGAGAAGCACAGCATGGACGTGGTGGTCGATGAGGACAACCTCGCCATCGCCATCGGCCGCAACGGCCAGAACGTGCGGCTGGCTTCCGAGCTGACCGGCTGGGCCATCAACCTGATGACGGTCGAGGAGTCCCGCAAGAAGGCCGAGGAGGAGTCGGCGGCGATCCGCAAGCTGTTCATGGAGCGTCTGGACGTGGACGAGGAGGTGGCTGACATCCTGATCCAGGAGGGCTTCTCCACCATCGAGGAGATCGCCTACGTGCCCTTGTCCGAGATGCTGGAGATCGAGTCCTTGGACGAGGATACGGTGAATGAGCTGCGGCAGCGCGCGCGCAACGTGCTGCTGACGGAAGCCATCGTGAACGAGGAGCAGCTGGAAACCGTGTCCGAGGACCTGCTCGCTCTGGAAGGCATGGACAAGCCGCTGGCGGCGACACTGGCGCGGGCCAACGTGCGCTCGCGCGACGACCTGGCGGATCTGGCGGTGGATGAACTGATGGAGATCGCCGGCATCGATGCGCAGCGGGCCACGAACCTGATCACCACGGCGCGGGCGCACTGGTTCCAGTAGTTTTCATGAAAGGGAGGCTTGCCTTCCCAAACCCTAGGGGGTTGAGCGTATATGGCACAAACGAGCGTTCAGCAGTTCGCCAGCGAGTTGAAAATGCCCGCGGCGGCGCTGCTCGAGCAACTGCAAAAGGCAGGGGTCGAGAAGAAGGGCGAGAACGATGTCCTGAGCGATCAGGACAAGACGCGCCTGCTCGAGTACCTGCGCAAGTCCCATGGCGCGACGGAAACCAAGTCCAAGATCACGCTGACGCGCAAGCAGACCACCGAAATCAAGAAAGCGGACGCGTCGGGCAAAGCGCGCACCATTCAAGTCGAGGTGCGTAAGAAGCGCGTGTTCGTCAAGCGCGATACCGCCGAACTGGCGGCCGAGGCGGCGGCGGAACAGGCTGCATCCGCGCCCGAGGCCGCGCAGCCCGTCATCGACGCCGAGCAGGCGCGCATGCGTGAGGAGGAAGCGCGTCGCCAGGCGGAGCTGGCCGCGCGCCAGGCGGCCGAGCTGAAGGAAAAACAGGAGCGCGAGGCGCGGCTGCGCGCCGAGGCGGAAGCGCGGGTCGCCCAGGAGGCGGCCACCCGCGCCGAGGCCGAGAAACAGGTACCGGTCGAGGGAAAACAGGTCCCCGCTGCGGCCGATGCGGCCGCGCCCGGAGCAGGCACGCTGCACAAGCCGGTGGCCAAGCCCGAGGCCAAGGGCGAGAAGGCCAAGAAGCCGGCCAAGGAAGTCAAGGCGCCGGTGGCCGGCTGGGCGGAAGAGGCCGCCAAACGCCGCCAGATAAAAACCCGCGGCGACGCCGGCGGCGCCGGCTGGCGTGGCGGCCCCAGGGGACGCCATCCCCGCCACGGTGAGGAGCATGGTGTGGCGCAGGCGCCGGTCGAGCCCGTGGTGCGGGAAGTCCTGGTGCCCGAGACCATTACGGTGGCCGATCTGGCCCACAAGATGGCGGTGAAGGCCACGGAAGTGATCAAGGTGCTCATGAAGATGGGCAGCATGGTCACCATCAACCAGGTGCTGGACCAGGAGACGGCGATGATCGTCGTCGAGGAGATGGGGCATGTGGCCAAGGCCGCCAAGCTGGACGAGCCCGATGCCTTCCTGGCCGAAGAGCAGGCCCAGCACAAGAACGTGCCGCTGGAGCCGCGCGCCCCCGTGGTGACCGTCATGGGCCACGTGGATCACGGCAAGACTTCGCTGCTCGACTTCATCCGCAAGAGCCGCGTCGCCTCCGGCGAAGCCGGCGGCATTACCCAGCACATCGGCGCCTATCACGTGGAGACGCCGCGCGGCGTCGTCACCTTCCTCGACACGCCTGGCCACGAGGCCTTCACCGCCATGCGTGCACGCGGCGCGAAGGCCACCGATATCGTCATCCTGGTGGTCGCCGCCGATGATGGAGTCATGCCCCAGACCAAGGAGGCGATCCATCACGCCAAGGCGGGCAATGTGCCCCTGGTGGTGGCGATCAACAAGATCGACAAGCCGGAAGCCAATCCCGAGCGGGTCAAGCAGGAACTGGTGGCCGAGGGGGTGGTGCCGGAAGAGTATGGCGGCGACGCCATGTTCGTGCCGGTGTCGGCCAAGACCGGCCAGGGCATCGACGAGCTGCTCGAATCCGTGCTGCTGCAGGCCGAGGTGCTGGAACTCAAGGCGCCGAAGGATGCGCCCGCCAAAGGCCTGATCATCGAGGCGCGCCTGGACAAGGGCCGCGGCCCCGTGGCAACCATGCTGGTGCAGTCGGGCACGCTGCGCCGCGGCGACGTCCTGCTCGCCGGCGCCGTGTTCGGGCGCGTGCGCGCCATGCTGGACGAGAACGGCAAGGCGGTGCAGGAGGCCGGGCCGTCGATTCCGGTGGAGATCCTGGGCCTGTCCGACGTGCCCAGTGCCGGCGACGAGGCCATCGTGCTGGGGGACGAGCGCAAGGCGCGCGAGATTGCCCTGTTCCGCCAAGGCAAATTCCGCGACGTGAAGCTGGCCAAGCAGCAGGCGGCCAAGCTGGAGAACGTGTTCGAACAGATGGGCGAGGGCGGGGCCAAGACCCTGTCCCTGATCATCAAGGCGGATGTGCAGGGCTCCCAGGAGGCCCTGGTGCATGCCCTGACGCGCTTGTCCACGGAGGAAGTGAAGGTAAATGTCATTCACGCCGCCGTCGGCGGCATCACGGAATCCGACGTAAACCTCGCGCAGGCCTCCAAGGCCGTGATCGTCGGCTTCAATACGCGCGCCGACGCCCAGGCGCGCAAGCTGGCGGAGCACTTCGGCATCGATATCCGCTATTACAACATCATCTACGATGCGGTCGATGAGGTGAAGGCGGCGTTGTCCGGCATGCTCGCTCCCGAGAAGAAGGAGCAGGTGATCGGCCTGGTGGAGATCCGGCAGGTGTTCCGCATCTCCAAGGTCGGCGCCGTGGCCGGCTGCATGGTGCTGGACGGCGTGGTCAGGCGCGGCGCCCAGGTGCGCGTGCTGCGCGACCACGTGGTAGTCCATACCGGCGAACTGGATTCGCTCAAGCGCTTCAAGGACGATGTACGCGAAGTGAAGGCGGGCTTCGAGTGCGGGCTGTCCATCAAGAACTTCAACGACATCAAGGAAGGCGACCAGATCGAGGTGTTCGAGATCCAGGAAGTCGCCCGGACCTTGTGAGCCGTGTGGGATAAGGCAGTCAGGGTTTATGCCTAAGGACTATTCCCGCGCCCAGCGCGTGGCGCAGCAGATACGCCGCGAGCTGGCGGAACTCGTGCGTCTCGAGCTGAAGGATCCGCGCGTGGGCTTCATCACGATTTCCGATGTCGAGGTGACGCCGGACTACGCCCATGCCAAGGTGTTCTTCACCAGCCTGGCGCCCGAGTCCGACCTGCCCGGGATCGAGGCGGGGCTGCGCCATGCGGCCGGCTTCCTGCGCCGCGAGCTGGGGCGCCGCATCCGCATCCACAACGTTCCCGAGCTGCATTTCGTCTACGATGCCTCCGTCGAGCGCGGGGCGCGGCTGTCCAAGCTGATCGACGAGGCCGTTGCCGCCGACAAGAAAGAAAAAGACGCCTAGGGCCGCCCGCGCGCTCGTAGAGTTCATGCCCGTTCGCGAAAAGAAGGAACATCGCCGGGTCGACGGCGTGCTGCTGCTGGACAAGGGCGCCGGCAGCACCTCCAACGCTGCCCTGCAGAAGGCCAAGCGTCTGTACAAGGCCGTCAAGGCCGGCCATACCGGAACCCTCGATCCGCTTGCCACCGGCCTGCTGCCCCTGTGCTTCGGCGAGGCGACCAAGTTCGCCGCCGGCCTGCTCGACGCCGACAAGAGCTATCGGGCCCGGATCAGGCTTGGCGTCACCACTACCACCGCCGATGCGGAAGGGGAAGTGCTGGAGATCCGCCCCGTTCCGGCGGTGAGCCGCGCGATGGCGGAGGCGGCCCTGGCGCGCTTCCGTGGCTCCATCCTGCAGTTGCCCCCCATGCACTCGGCCCTCAAGCGTGACGGCAAGCCGCTCTACGAATACGCCCGCCAGGGCATGCAGGTGCAGCGCGAGCTGCGACCCGTGACCGTCTTTCGCCTGGAATTGGAGCGCCTCGAGGGCGACCTGCTGGAGATCGCAGTGGACTGCAGCAAGGGAACCTACATCCGCACCCTGGCTCAGGACATCGGCGAGGCGCTGGGATGCGGCGCTCATCTGACGGCCCTGCGCCGGACCCGCATCGGACCCCTGAGAGTGGAGGGTGCGGTGACGCTGGAGGCGTTGGAGGCCATGGATATGGCGCAGCGGGATCGCTGCCTGGCACCGGTGGACTCGCTGCTGGCGGGGCTGCCGGCGGTGGAGCTGGATGGCGCCGGCGCCGGGCGGTTCTGCCACGGCCAGGCCGTGCCCGTCGCCCGGCCGGCCGCGACGCCCGCCGTGCGCGTCTATAGCGGAGGACGGTTCCTGGGGTTGGGGCGGGTGCAGGCGGATGGCCGGGTGACGCCGCAGCGGCTGGTCGTTGCCGAACAGCCCTTCCGGGGCGTGCAAAGCGCTTGAATAGGTGAGAGAAATCCTTGTATAATCACGCGTTTCCTAAAGAGACAATTTACTCGAGAGATAACGAATGTCGATTCAAGTTGCCGAAAAAGCCAAGATCGTTGCCGACTTCCAGCGCGCCAAGGGCGACACGGGTTCCCCCGAAGTGCAGGTGGCGCTGCTGACTGCCCGCATCAACGATCTTACCGGGCACTTCAAGGAGCACGTCAAGGATCATCACTCCCGGCGCGGTCTGCTGCGCATGGTGAGCAAGCGTCGTAAGATGCTCGACTACCTCAAGCGCACCAACGCGGACAGCTACCGGGCGCTGATCGAGCGACTGGGCCTGCGCAAGTAAGCGTATCCCGGAATGCCCTCCGAGCCAGGACAAAAGCATAGGCTGAGCTTGGAGCATTGCTGACAAGTCCGGCGTCGGCTTCATGGCCGCGCCGGTTTTTGTTTTTGGGGCCGGGTTCCCGTGCCATTCCGCCCGCCCGGATTCCCCGCCACTGAGAGGATTTTTCCGTGCTGACTCCAACCAAGAAAACTTTTTCCTACGGGGCCCATACGGTAACCCTGGAAACCGGCGAGATCGCGCGCCAGTCCAGCGGTGCCGTCGTGGTGAACATGGACGAGACCGTGGTGCTGGCCACTGTGGTCGCCCAGAAGGAGCCGAAGCCCGGCCAGGATTTCTTTCCCCTGACGGTGGACTATGTCGAGAAGTTCTACGCCGCCGGCCGCATCCCCGGCGGCTTCTTCAAACGCGAGGGCCGTCCTTCCGAGAAGGAAACCCTGACCTCGCGCCTGATCGACCGCCCGCTGCGCCCCCTGTTTCCGGACGGCTTCTACAACGAAGTGCAGGTGGTGTGCACCGTACTGTCGAGCAACCCCGAGATCGACCCGGACATCCCCGCCATGATCGGCGCTTCCGCCGCTCTGGCGATCTCCGGCATTCCCTTCAACGGCCCCATCGGCGCCTGCCGCGTGGGCTATGAAAACGGCCAGTACATCCTCAACCCGACCGCGACCCAGCTCAAGACCAGCCAGATGAACCTGGTGGTGGCGGGCACCGAGGCGGCAGTGCTGATGGTGGAATCGGAGGCCCTGGAACTGCCCGAGGACGTGATGCTGGGCGCCGTGGTGTTCGGCCATCAGCAGATGCGGGCGGCGATCAAGGCCATCAACGAACTGGTCGAGGAAGCGGGCAAGCCCGAATGGGACTGGCAGCCGCCGGCGCGCGACGAAGCGCTCGTCGCGCGCATCGCCGAGCTGGCCGAGGCGGAGCTGCGCGAAGCCTATCGCATCACGCGCAAGCAGCAACGCCAGGACAAGGTGAACGAGATCCGCAGCCGCGTGGTCGCCGCCCTGACGGAGGGTGTCGACAATGCGCCCGACGTGAACACCATCAAGAACGTGTTCTTCGATCTGGAAGCCAAGATCGTGCGCAGCCAGATCCTCGACGGCGAGCCGCGCATCGACGGCCGTGACACGCGCACGGTGCGCCCCATCAGCATCCGCACCGGCGTGCTGCCGCGCACCCACGGTTCGGCGCTGTTCACGCGCGGCGAGACCCAGGCCCTGGTGGTCGCCACCCTGGGCACCGGGCGCGACGAGCAGATCATCGACGCCCTGCAGGGCGAGTACAAGGAGCGCTTCATGCTCCACTACAACATGCCTCCCTACGCCACGGGCGAGACGGGCCGCGTGGGCGCGCCCAAGCGCCGCGAGATCGGCCACGGCCGGCTCGCCAAGCGGGCGCTGGCGGCGGTGCTGCCGACCCAGGAGGAATTCAGCTACTCGATCCGCGTGGTGTCCGAGATCACCGAGTCCAACGGCTCCAGCTCCATGGCTTCCGTGTGCGGCGGTTCGCTCGCCATGATGGACGCGGGCGTGCCTCTCAAGGCCCACGTGGCGGGTATCGCCATGGGGCTGATCAAGGAGGGCAACCGCTTCGCGGTGCTGTCCGACATTCTCGGCGACGAGGATCATCTCGGCGACATGGACTTCAAGGTGGCCGGCACCGAGAAGGGTGTCACCGCCCTGCAGATGGATATCAAGATCCAGGGCATCACCAAGGAGATCATGCAGGTCGCCCTGGCCCAGGCCAAGGAAGGCCGCATGCACATCCTCGGACTGATGAGGCAGGCGCTCGCCGGCCATCGCGGCGAAGTGTCCGAGTACGCGCCGCGCCTGCTCACCATGAAGATCAATCCGGAAAAGATCCGCGACGTGATCGGCAAGGGCGGTGCGGTGATCCGGGCGCTGACGGAAGAGACGGGCACGGTGATCGACATCGAGGACGACGGCACGGTGGTCATCGCTTCGGTAAATGCCGATGCCGCCCAGGCCGCGAAGCGCCGCATCGAGGAATTGACGGCCGAGGTGGAAGTGGGCCGGGTCTACGAGGGCACTGTCCTGCGCCTGCTGGACTTCGGCGCCATCGTCAGCGTGTTGCCGGGCCGCGACGGCCTGCTGCACATCTCCCAGATTGCCAACGAGCGCGTCAATGCGGTGTCCGATTACCTGAAGGAAGGCCAGACGGTGCGCGTCAAGGTGCTGGAGGCCGACGAGAAAGGCCGCATCCGCCTCTCCATGAAGGCGGCCGCCGAGAACCCGGCGGAAGGGCAGCCGCAGTCGTAAGCTCCGAAGGCTCGCAGCAAAAAAAGGACGCCGCGGCGTCCTTTTTTTGTGGGGTCGGTGTAGGTCGGGCTTCAGCCCGACATCTTCGGCGCCCTATGTCGGGCTGAAGCCCGACCTACTTGGCCACCTGTTTCTCCCTCAGTTCTTCGAGGGTCTTGCAGTCGATGCACAGGGTGGCGGTGGGACGGGCTTCGAGGCGCTTCAGGCCGATCTCGACGCCGCAGGAATCGCAGTAGCCGTATTCGCCCTTGTCGATGCGCTGCAGGGCCTCGTCGATCTTCTTGATGAGCTTGCGCTCGCGGTCGCGGTTGCGCAGCTCCAGCGCGATGTCGGACTCCTGGCTGGCCCGGTCGTTGGGGTCGGCGAACACCGTGGCCTCGTCCTGCATGGTGTGCACGGTGCGCTCGATGTCCTGCAGCAGCTCGCCTTTGAGCGTCTCGAGGATCTTGCGGAAATGGGCCAATTGCTTGGCGTTCATGTATTCCTCGCCCTTCTTGGGAACGTAAGGCGGGAACTGCTTGTGAAGGAAATCTTCGGCCATCTTTGCCATTGTCCGTAACCGTAACCGCCGTAACCGGCGAAAAAGCGTTTTAATAACAGAAATAGCGGGGGGGAGCAAGAAAAACTTGAGCCGCTCGAAGGCCCTCGGAAGCTTGATTGACCACATCCGGGGCTGCGAGTAGAATGCGCCCTCTTCGGGGTGTAGCGCAGTCCGGTAGCGCGCTTGCTTTGGGAGCAAGATGTCGGGAGTTCAAATCTCTCCACCCCGACCAGTGGCAGCGTCCGAACGAGCGCCCGTAGCTCAACCGGATAGAGCACCGGCCTTCTAAGCCGGGGGTTAGGGGTTCGAGTCCCTTCGGGCGCGCCAGGGCATCTCGGTTTCAACGGCGGCGTTAGCTCAGTTGGTAGAGCACTGGATTGTGGCTCCAGGTGTCGTGGGTTCGATTCCCATACGTCGCCCCATCATTTCAGCGGGTTGCGGAGTTAGCCATGCTCCGCAATTACTTACGCTTCTACATCGCGCTCAGACCGCGTCTCACCAGGCTGAGGCCACCGACGATCAGGAGCAGCCAGATGGCCTGCACCGCACGGAGCGTGGGCAGGACGCGATGCAGCCGGCTGCCGATGGATACGCCTAACAGCGCGCAGGGCAGCAGGACGACGGCGAGCGGCAGCAGGCCTTGCTGGGCATAGAGCCCTGTACCAATGAATATGCAGAGGCGCGATACGCCGCTCAGGGTGATCACCGAGCTTATCGTGGCGCGCAGCACCGACTTTTCCGGCAGGCGCCGGGTGAGGTAGATGGCGTAGAGCGGACCGCCGGTGCCGAACAGGGCGCTGAACACGCCTCCGAGCGTGCCCAGCGGCACGGACCAGATGCTGGCGATGGGCGTGCCGCCGGGGCGAAACAGGATGCTCCAGACGGCGTACGCCAGTACGAAGCATCCCAGCGCGAGCAGCAACGAGGCTTCCGGCGCGTTCACCAACACCGTGGTGCCCAGGGCGACGCCCACCAGCATGAAAGGAACGAGGCGCTGCAGTTCGGCCTTGTCGATTTCTCCGCGGCTTTTCCAACCCACCAGCAGCCCAGCGCACAGATCGAACACCAGCATCATGGGTACGGCGAAGCGCAGCGGGAAGAAGTGCGCCAGCAGGGGCACGGCGGTAATGGACGCGCCGAAGCCGGTCAGCCCGAACACCGTGTAGGCCAGGGTGACGATGCCCCCCGTCCAAAGCACCGTATCGAGGGGAACGGTCACGCTTGTGCAAGCCCTTCCAGCTCGGCCAGCAACGGGGCGGGGACCTCCAGGCCTTCTTCGCGTGCCTTTGCCGCCAGCGCCAGGCGACGATAGCCCGGCAGGCGCACTTCGGCGTCCTGCAGCATGGTGGCGATCAGGGTCTCCATGCGTTCGTGAAACACCTTGCGCCCCGCCAGCGCGGCGGGGTCGATGATCATGAAGGCCTGACCAATGCGCGGGCGATTGCCATCGTCCGTGAAGAAGGAATCCGCCTCGAAGCCGAACGAGGCGCCGGTGAGCGCGCAGCACAGCAGCTCGACGATCAGCGCCAGCATTGCGCCCTTGACGCCGCCGGCAGGCAGCATCATGCCTTCCAGGCCCGCCTCGGGATCGGTGGTGGGGTTGCCGTGCTTGTCGAGCGCCCAGCCTTTGGGGATGGGCTTGCCGTCGCGCGCGGCCGCGCCGCGCCGTTGGCGCGCCCGTGGCGCAGGTGGGCAGCGTATTGTGGCACGCGGCTCAGCCCGTGCGAGGCGAGTCCTTGCGCTTCGGCGGCGACCAGGGCAGCGGCAGCAGCAACAGCCATTTCGGCGCAGGCGCCGGCGCGCTGCAGGGCGGAGTTGGCAAGCGCCGAGGCTTGTTCGAGGGAGATCGTGGGCATTCGGCTTCTCAGCCTACCAAGGGAGCCCCCCCGGCTCTGCCGGGGAGGCAGTAGCAGTTTGACAGAATAGGGAGTCCATCGAAGAAACTCCCCGTCGTGAGCCGCCAAGCACACGAAAGGGAATTTCACGATGGACGAGTTTGAGAGCCTATTGATCCTTACGTAACCATGTGACGAAAGCGAGCCAGATCGAAAATCTCC
>DYIB01000034.1:26672-29741 GCA_020723855.1 Uliginosibacterium gangwonense | reverse complement strand
ATGCCTTGGCGAACTACTGTCCGAATTCCATAAATGAACCCGCCACCACCGCGCGCGGCAAGCTCCAATCGGCACAGCGACGCACCACACTCATCACCGCCTTCTGGAAACAGGCTGATCTGTTTTGATGTCACGAGATTACGTAATTCTCAATAACCCGGCTCAGATAGCCTAGTCCCTTGGCCACGGTCTCCATGCCGAGCTGAGCGATCTCATCCTGGGTGAAGCGGTCGAGCGGGTTCATGGGCGGATCGAGGGGGCGCACGCACGCAAGATTTGAAAGTTTACACGTTCCTGCGCGCGCAGTACGCCGGCAGGCGCCGATATCCCGGGGCAGTCGAACGAGGCGCAATCCGCATTTGCCGCTGGGCGCAGCCCGCGTCGCGGCGGTTCTTTGTGGACGCGGCGCATGCCGCAAGCCTTTCCTGCGGGCGTGCCCCCCGTCGCACCGGAGAGCACCATTCGTGCGATTGCCCGATGCCGATATCGGCGTAGGCGGGGGGCCGCGGTCTGCCCGGAGGCCGTTCCCGAACGTCCGGAAATCGGACTTCCATATCGATTTCGGTCGGCGGGTCGCTGCGCACCTTCATGTTGCGACGCAGTGTTCGACTGTCTACCGCACCGTGGAAATACACCCTGGAGGCGTGCTGCGACGCACAACCGCCGATGTGGCATGGCGGTTGCAATGAAGGCTTCGGTGCCAGGTGCACCAAGCGTTCATCCAACCAGAAGGAACGGAGACAACCATGCAAGTACAGACCGCAGCACGCGTACAGGTGATGGGCATCGATGCCGGCGGTACGATGACCGACACCTTCTTCGTGCGCGACGACGGCCGCTTCGTCGTCGGCAAGGCGCAGAGCAATCCCGACGACGAATCCCTGGCCATCTACAATTCCTCGGTGGACGCCCTCGCCCACTGGGGCCGCCAGGTGGACGAGGTCTATCCGGAACTGGTGACCTGCGTCTATTCCGGCACCGCGATGCTGAACCGCATCCTGATGCGCAAGGGACTCGCCGTCGGCCTGATCTGCAACCGCGGCTTCGAACAGGTGCATTCGATGGGCCGGGCGCTGCAGAGCTACCTGGGCTACGCGCTTGAGGACCGCATCCACCTAAACACCCACCGCTACGACGAGCCCTTGGTCCCGGTTTCGCGCACCCGCGGCGTCACCGAGCGCACGGACGTGCAAGGCAGGATCGTGATTCCGCTGCGCGAGGACGAAGTGCGCCAGGCGACGCGCGAGCTGGTGGAGGTTGGATCGCAGGCGATCGTCATCTGCCTGCTGCAGTCCCACAAGAACGAGACGAGCGAACAGCGGGCGCGGGACATCGTCAAGGAGGAATTGAAGAGGCTCAAGTCGGACATCCCGGTGTTCGCCTCGGTGGATTACTACCCGTCGCGCAAGGAAAGCCACCGCATGAACACGACCATCCTCGAGGCCTACGGCGCCGAGCCCTCGCGCCAGACGCTGAAGAAGGTCAGCGACCGCTTCAAGAAGCACGGCGCCAAGTTCGACCTGCGCGTCATGGCCACCCACGGCGGCACTATCAGCTGGAAGGCCAAGGAACTGGCGCGCACCATCGTCTCCGGACCGATTGGCGGCGTCATTGGCTCGAAGCTCCTGGGCGAGGCCTTGGGCGACGAGAACATCGCCTGCTCCGACATCGGCGGCACCAGCTTCGACGTGGCGCTGATCACCAAGGGCAACTTCACCATCAAGTCCGATCCGGACATGGCCCGCCTGGTGCTCTCGCTGCCGCTGGTGGCGATGGACTCGGTGGGCGCCGGCGCCGGCAGCTTCGTGCGCCTCGATCCCTACAGCAAGTCGATCAAGCTCGGCCCCGATTCGGCCGGCTACCGCGTCGGCACCTGCTGGCCGAACAGCGGCCTCGACACGGTCACCGTCTCCGACTGCCACGTGGTGCTCGGCTACCTGAACCCGGAGAACTTCCTCGGCGGCGCGATCAAGCTCGACGTGCAGCGCGCGCGTGACCACATCAAGGCGCAGATCGCCGATCCGCTGGGCCTTTCGGTCGAGGACGCGGCCGCCGGCGTGATCGAGCTGCTCGACCTGACGCTGTCCGAGTACCTGCGCGCGAACATCAGCGCGAAGGGCTACAACCCGGCCGAGTTCACGTGCTTCTCGTACGGCGGCGCCGGCCCGGTGCACACCTACGGCTACACGGAAGGGGTGGGCTTCAAGGATGTCGTCGTGCCCGCCTGGGCGGCCGGTTTCTCGGCTTTCGGCTGCGCCTGCGCCGACTTCGAGTACCGCTACGACAAGTCGGTCGACCTCGGCGTGGCGCAGTTCGCGCCGGATGCAGACAAGGTAGCCGCGTGCCGGACGCTGCAGGAAGCCTGGTCGGAACTGGCGGTGAAGGTCATCGACGAATTCGTCGGCAACGGCTTCAAGCCCGAGGACGTGATGCTGATCCCCGGCTACAAGATGCAGTACATGGGCCAGCTGAACGACCTCGAGATCGTCTCCCCGGTGGGGACTGCCTCCAGCGCCGCCGACTGGGATCGCATCGTCGAGGCCTTCGAGAACACTTACGGCCGCGTGTATGCCAGTTCGGCGCGCTCGCCGGAACTGGGCTTCTCGATTACCGGCGCGATCCTGCGCGGCACCGTCGCGACGCAAAAACCGGTGCTGCCCGAGGATCCGGACGCCGGCCCCACGCCGCCCAAGGAGGCCTACCTCGGCACCCGTCCGTTCTACCGCCACAAGAAGTGGGTTGATGCTGCGCTGTGGAAGATGGAAGCGCTGAAGGCTGGCAACCACATCGTCGGCCCAGCGATCATCGAATCCGACGCCACCACCTTCGTCGTGCCTGACGGTTTCGAGACCCGGCTCGACAAGCACCGCCTGTTCCATCTCAAAGAAGTGAAGTGAGGAGACCCGACATGAACATGATGACAAGCAAGGAAGCCGGCTTTGCCGACCTGCTGAAGAACGGCCAAACGCTCAAGCAGTACCGCGACGGCATCATCGCCCGCACCAAGGCCACCGGCCACTACAACGGCCTGGAGAAGCTCGAGTTCCGCGACAGCGATCCGATTGGCTA
>DYIB01000034.1:0-26662 GCA_020723855.1 Uliginosibacterium gangwonense | reverse complement strand
CAAGCTGCGCGGCGGCCTGGTGCATGCGCGCGAAACCGCGAAGAAGATCGCGGCCAGCCCCATCGTCGAGCAGGAAGGCGAGCTCTGCTTCACCCTCTACAACGCCGTCGGCGACTGCGTGTTGACCTCCACCGGCATCATCATCCACGTCGGTACGATGGGCGCGGCGATCAAGTACATGATCGAGAACAACTGGGAAGCCAACCCCGGCATCAATCCCGGTGACATGTTCACGAACAACGACTGCTCGATCGGCAACGTGCACCCCTGCGACATCGCGACCATCGTGCCAATCTTCTGGGACGATCGCCTGATCGGCTGGGTCGGCGGCGTGACACATGTGATCGACACCGGTTCGGTGAGCCCGGGCTCGATGTCCACCGGGCAGACGCAGCGCTTCGGCGACGGCTACATGATCACCTGTCGCAAGACCGGCGCCAACGACGTGCCCTTTCGCGACTGGCTGCACGAGTCGCAGCGTTCGGTGCGCACGCCTAAGTACTGGATCCTCGACGAGCGTACCCGCATCGCCGGCTGCCACATGATCCGCGACCTGGTCGAGGAGGTGATCCGCGCCGACGGCATTGAGGCCTACGAGAAGTTCACGTACGAGGTCATCGAGGAAGGCCGTCGCGGCCTGCAGAACCGCATCAAGTCGATGACTCTGCCGGGCAAGTACCGCGTGGTGTCCTTCGTCGACGTGCCCTACAAGCACCCGGACGTGCAGGTCTCCAACGCCTTCGCCAAGCTCGACTCGATCATGCACTCGCCGTGCGAGATCACGATCAAGCCGGACGGCAAGTGGCGTCTCGATTTCGAAGGCTCAAGCCGCTGGGGCTGGCACACCTTCAATGCCCACCAGGTGGCCTTCACCTCGGGCATCTGGGTCATGATGTGCCAAACCCTGGTGCCGACCCAGCGCATCAACGACGGCGCCTACTACGCGACCGAATTCCGTCTACCCAAGGGCACCTGGTGTAACCCGGATGACCGCCGCACCGGCCACGCCTACGCCTGGCACTTCCTAGTGTCCGGCTGGGCGGGTCTGTGGCGCGGCCTGTCGCAGGCGTACTTCAGCCGCGGCTATCTGGAAGAAGTGAATGCCGGCAACGCCAACACCTCGAACTGGCTGCAGGGCGGCGGCATCAACCAGGACGGGGAAGTGCATGCAGTGAACAGCTTCGAAGCCAGCTCCTGCGGTACCGGCGCCTCGGCGATCAAGGACGGCCTTAACCACGCCGCCGCGATCTGGAACCCGGAAGGCGACATGGGCGACATAGAGATTTGGGAAATGGCCGAGCCGCTCCTGTACCTGGGCCGCAACGTCAAGGCCAATTCCGGTGGCTACGGCAAGTACCGCGGGGGCTGCGGCTTTGAGACCCTGCGCATGGTCTGGAACGCCGAGGACTGGACCATGTACTTCATGGGCAATGGCTACATGAACAGCGACTGGGGCCTAATGGGCGGCTACCCCGCGGCCACCGGCTACCGCTTCGAAGCCCACAACACCGGCCTGAAGCAGCGCATCGCCATCGGCGACTCGCTGCCCCTGGGCGGGGATCTGGATCCGGCTAACCCGGACTACGAGCGCCACATCGACGCCACGGCGGTGGTGAAGCGCGACAAGCAGTGCATCACCACCGAGGACTGCTACGCCAACTACGACCTGTACCTGAACTACCTGCGCGGCGGTCCCGGCTTCGGCGACCCCATTGATCGCGATCCGAAAGCGGTCGAGGCGGATCTGAACCAGAAGTTCCTGCTGCCGGAATACGCGCAGAAGGTCTATGGCGCGGTCTTCACCCAGGACGCCAAGGGCGTGTTCACCGTCGATGTCGCGAAGACGCAGATCCGACGTGCCGAAATGCGCAAGGAGCGCCTTGCCCGTGCGGTGCCCACGCGCGAATGGATGAAGGAGGAACGCGAGCGCATCCTCAACAAGCACGCCTCCGTTCAGGTACGCCACATGTACGCCACCAGCTTCGCGCTTTCCGAGAAGTTCACCCGTCAGTTCAAGGACTTCTGGAACCTGCCGGACGACTGGCGACTGCTGGAGGAAGAGCTGGGCGTGCCGTCCTACGGCGCTAGGCACCGCATGGATCTCTCGCGGTTGCCCGACGTGACCACCGTCGTCCAGGTCGACGAGTAATCAACGAATCAAGGAGTCGAACCATGTCTACTTACACCAACGAGCAGATCGCCCACCTCGTGGAAGGCAGCCTCGACTGGGAAACCACCTTCCGCATGCTCTCCATGCCCAAGGATAACAGCCGCTTCGAGCAGTACCTGGCGGCACTGCAGGCCAAGGTGAGCTTCAAAGACCGCATCGTGCTGCCGCTGGGGCCGCACCTCTACATCGTGCAGTCGGCCCAGACCAAGCGGTGGGTTACCCAGTGCGACTGCGGCCACGTGTTCTGCGACTACCGCGAGAACTGGAAGCTCCACGCTGTCATCTACGTGCGCGACACCGAGGAGGCCATGACCGAGGTATATCCGAAGCTGATGGCGCCCGACACGCAGTGGCAGGTGTACCGCGAGTACTACTGCCCGAGCTGCGGCATGATGCACGCCGTCGAGGCGCCGACGCCGTGGTATCCAGTGATCCACGACTTCGAGCCCGATATCGAGACCTTCTATAAGGAATGGGTGGGCCTGCCGGTGCCGGAGCGCGCCAACTGAGGTCGACAGCGCGGCGCGGATCGCGCCGCGCTGTCCTCTCGCATACTTCAACTTCATACTGCAAGGGAACAGCATGGAAACCTTTGTTGCCAGCTGGCTCCGCTTCGAGGATACCGAGCTTGCCCGCTTTCTCGCCGCGCATGGCTACCCCTGCCTGGATGCGTTGCATGCCTGCGCCGCGACGCAGCCCGAGCGCTTCTGGGGCGAAGTCGAGCAGGCGCTTGGTCTGCGCTGGGTGACGCCCTACCTGCGCGTGTGCGACCTCGAGCGCGGGCCGGCGTGGCCGCGCTGGTTCGTCGGTGGCGAGATCGACCTGCACGACAACCTGGTCGGGCGCACCGCCCGCGAGGATCCGCAGCGCCCTGCGCTGCTGTGGGAAGGCGACGACGGCAGCGTGCGCGAGCATGACTACGCCGCCCTCGACGACGAAGTGCGCCGGCTCGCGGCCGGCCTCGCCGGGCTGGGTGTACGCAGCAGCGACCGGGTGGCGATGTATCTGCCGATGGTGCCCGAGGCGGCCGTCGTGCTGCTGGCCTGCGCCCGCCTCGGCGCCATCGGGTTGCCCCTGTTCTCGGGCTACGGCGCCGAGGCGGTAGCGAGCCGACTGCAGGACAGCGGTGCGAAGCTGCTGGTGTGTGCCGACGGCTACCTGCGCCGCGGCCGGCAGGTTGACATGCTCGGCGAGGCAAGGCGCGCCGCTGCACGCGCGCCGGCGCTGGAAGCGCTGGTCGTCGTGTCGCAGCTGGACGGCAGCCAATTGCCGGAGCAGGGCACCGCGCACTGGCGCGAGACCGCTTATCGAGACCTGGTCGAGCGCTGCGCGCCGCAGCAGGGCGCCGCGCCCCATAAGGCCGATGCGCCGCTGATGATCCTGTACACCTCCGGCACCACCGGGCGGCCGAAGGGCGTGGTCCATACCCACGCGGGATTTCCGCTGAAGGCGGCGCAGGACATGATGATGGCCTTCGACGTGAAGCCGCGCGACCGCATCGGCTGGATCACCGACATGGGCTGGATGATGGGGCCGTGGCTGGTTTTCGGCGGCCTGCTGCGCGGCGCGACTCTGATGCTGTTCGAAGGTACGCCCAACCATCCGCAGCCGGACCGGCTCTGGCAGCTTGCCCAGCGTCACCGCCTCACCCATCTCGGCCTGTCGCCGACCCTGGCGCGCCTGCTGATGGCCGAGGGCGAGGCTGGGCTGCCGGCGCCCGGCGCGCTCGCCAGCCTGCGCGTGTTCGGCTCCACTGGTGAGCCCTGGAACGAGACGCCGTGGCGCTGGCTCTTCGAGCGCGTCGGCGAAGGCCGCCGGCCGATCATCAACTATTCCGGCGGCACCGAGATCGGGGGTGGCATCCTCTCCTGCTTCGTCGGTCTTCCGCAAAAACCCTGCGGTTTTGTCGGCCCGATTCCGGGCATGGTGGCCGACGTGGTGGATGGCGCAGGGCAGAGCCTGCGCGCGCCGGTAGCGCGCCCGTCCGATGGCGGCACCGGCGGCGAAGCCGGCGTGGGCGAGTTGGTGCTGCGCGCGCCGTGGCCGGGCATGCCAGCCGGCTTCTGGCAGGACGAGGCGCGCTACCTCGACGCTTACTGGTCGCGCTTCCCCGGTGTCTGGGTGCATGGCGACTGGGCGCGCATCGATGAGGACGGGCACTGGTTCATCGAAGGCCGCAGCGACGACACGCTGAAGATCGCCGGCAAGCGCGTCGGCCCGGCCGAATACGAGTCGGCGCTGGTGAGCCATCCGCTGGTAAAGGAAGCGGTGGCGATAGGCGTGCCCGATCCGGTGAAGGGCGAGACGGCAGTCTGCTTCGTGACGTTGGCCGCGCCCGGCGCCGCTGCTGCGGCGGCGGAAAGATGGGCCGCGACCGAGCGCGCGCTGCGCGCCCATCTCGCCGAGTGCCTGGGCAAGGCCCTCGCGCCGTCCCGGGTGTATTGCACCGCGGCGCTCCCACGCACGCGCAACGGCAAGATCCTTCGCCGCCTGGTGCGGGCGGCCTACCTCGGCGAGCCTGTGGGCGACCTCACGGCGCTGGAGAACCCGGATGCGCTGGCGGCCATCCGCGCGTCCGCAGTGCACGCTTGCGGACGGGCGCCGCGGTGAATCGGTGTGGCAGTCGCCGGATTGCGGCCGGAGGGTGCATCACCCCGGACGGGGTAGCGGCTTCTGGCACTCCGTTTGCTATACTTTGAATAGAACTTGCGCCGCTCGCGTACGGGCACGAGGGGCTGTTCACTCCGGTGCCCGGCGACATCGAAGGCAGGCGCGGCAACCCGGCGCGGTAGAACGGACAGGGGATGCGAGCCCACCGCCGCATCAGGCGACTCACCGCGTCGCGTTTCAAGAGGAGGAGACAGTTGAACGCATCGCGCACGTCCGATGGGCGGATCTTTTCCGATCCCGGAAATGATGCCCGGGTCATGGCGGCATGGGAGCGCTTCCTCACCGGCGGAGGCGAGTTGACCGATGCGCTGCGCAGCCTGATTGTTGGTTCCTGGCAGCGTTGCCTGCAATACAACGTAAGCCCCTGGCAGCGCAGCGCGCCGCCCCCCGCGCCGGAGTCCACGCTCGAGGCGCTGTGCCAGCGCCATAGCGAACTGCTGCAGGCGAGCGCGCCCATCATGGCCTGCGCGCGCGATTTCCTCGCCGAAACCGGCACGGTGATGGCGCTTGCCGACACCAGTTCGACCATCCTGACGATGGAAGGCGACAACCGGACGCTGGGCTCGGCCGAATCCATCCACCTGCTGCCGGGCGTGACCTGGAGCGAGCGCATCTGCGGCACCAATGCCATCGGCACCGCGCTGGCGGTGGGGCAGCCGGTGCAGATCCATTCGGCCGAGCACTACTGCGCCGGCATCAAGCGCTGGACCTGCTCGGCCACCGTGATCCGCCATCCGCACGACGGCGAGATCCTCGGCGTGGTGGACGTCTCCGGCCTGTCGGAAACCTACAGCCGCCAGAGCCTGGCGCTGGTCGTCATCACCGCGAGCCGGATCGAGAGCCGACTCACCAAGCTCGAGATGGAGCGCCGCTACCGCCTGCTCGAGGCGGCCCTCCCGTATTGGGCCGGAGGCACCGACGGCATCGTGCTGTTCGACCGCCGCGGCTACCCGATCAAGGCCAACGAGAACGCGCAGGCGGCGATTGCCGCCTGCGGCGCCGATCTCGATCTTGCCGCGCCACGGCGTATCCCGGCGCTTGCCCTGGAGGGCGCGGGCCAGCCGCTGCCTGCATGGCTGCGCGCCGACTGGCTGGTGCCGGTGACCAGCCGCGGCGAGCGCCTGGGTACGCTGCTGATCGTCCCCCTGCCGCGGCTCGGCCGTGCGCAGGCGAACGAGCCGGTGCGCGACCTGGCAACCGAACCGGCCGTCGCGCGTGGCGTGCGCTCGGCGGAGGTGCCTGCCGGCTTCGCCTCGATCGTCACCGCGGACGCGGGCCTGTGCGAAGCGCTGCGCAAGGCGGATCAACTCGCGCGCTCGCGCGTGCCGGTGCTGCTGCTGGGTGAGACCGGTGTCGGCAAGGAGGAGTTCGCGCAAGGCATCCACAAAGCCAGCCCTTTCCGCGATGGCCCCTATGTGGCGCTAAACTGCGGCGGGCTGTCGCGCGAGCTGCTGGCGAGCGAGCTCTTCGGCTATGTCGATGGCGCCTTCACCGGTGCGCGCAAGGGCGGCCTGGTGGGCAAGATCGAATCGGCCAACGGCGGTACGCTGTTCCTCGACGAGCTCGGCGAGATGCCGCTCGACCTGCAGCCGCACCTGTTGCGCGTGCTGGAGCACGGCGAGATCTACCGCCTGGGCGAGAACGTGCCGCGCAAGGTTAATTTCCGCCTGATCGCGGCCACCCATCGCGACCTGCGGCAGGAAGTCGCGACCGGCCGCTTCCGCATGGATCTCTACTACCGCGTCGCGGTGACCTCGATCCGCATCCCTTCGCTGCGCGACCGCCGCGGCGACGTGCGCCTGCTCGCCACGCACTTCGTCGAGCTGTTCCGCGAGCGCCATGGGATCGGCCCGCGCCGGCTCGACGACGCGCTGCTGGCGGCCTTGGAGGCCTACGCCTGGCCGGGCAACGTGCGCGAACTGCGCAACGTGATCGAGAGCATGGTGCTGATGAGCGAAGGCGAACAGCTTGGCATCGAGGCCCTGCCGCCGGAACTGGTGGCGGAGCAGAGCGCGGCGGAGCCGGGCACAACCGGGTTCGTGGGCGCCGGGACTGCAGTGCGCAGCATTGCCACCTGCGAAGCGGAACTGATCCGCTGCGCCATTGCCGCGACGCGCGGCAATCTCACCCGCGCGGCGCGCGACCTCGACATCGCCAAAAGCACGCTGTACCAGAAGGTCAAGCAGTACGGCCTCGAGCAGGACATCAGCCGCGTGCGCGGGCGCTGACGGGACCGTGCGCGGTCGCGGCCCCGCCTGCGGGTATGACACACGAGCCGGGAACGGCAGCCGTGCCGCTGACGCGAGGGCGGCGCGGAACGTCCGGTTCGACCGCTGCGCTTGCACGTTGCGGTACGCCTCGGCACCGTTCCTGACGAACTCCACCGCCAAGCGCGCCCTGGGGGGCAGGAGACGGGCGTCTCTACCCGAGAACGCTGACTGCCGATGCGTTTTATTCTTATTTATGACCGGTCTGCGCGGATTCCGGAAAGTGCAACCAATGCCCATGGTGCACGGTGGTGGGGCGATGGCAGGATGAATGCGGGAGGGGTCTTCCCCTCCCGAATCAGGCACTGCGACCGGACTGGACGGTCGCAAACACGTCGATGAGGGCGCTCAGTTCGGCTTGATCGCCACCTTCAGCACGCCATCACGCTGGTTGGCGAACAACTCGTAGGCAGCGACGATGTCGTCGAGCTTGTAGGTGTGGGTCACCAGTACGCCCAGATCGTACCCGGTTGATGCGACCACGTTCATCAGCCGGCGCATGCGTTCCTTGCCGCCCGGGCACAGCGCGGTGTTGATCCGGTGGTCACCCAGGCCGGCGGCGAAGGCCGACAGCGGAATCGTCAGGTCGCTCGAATACACCCCGAGGCTGGACAGCGTGCCGCCGGGCTTGAGTACGCGCAGCGACTGTTCGAACGTGGCCTGGGTGCCGAGGGCTTCGATCGCGGAGTCGGCGCCGCGTCCGCCCGTGAGCTTCATGACCTCGCTGACGACGTCGCAGTTGTGGAAGTTCAGCGTCACGTCGGCGCCCATCACCTTGGAGATGCCGAGGCGGTGATCGTTGCCCTCGACCGCGATCACCGTCGTTGCGCCCATCAGCCGCGCGCCGGCGGTGGCGCACAGGCCGATCGGCCCCTGGGCAAACACCACCACCGTGTCGTCGAGCTTGATGTTGGCGTTCTCGGCACCCTTGAAGCCGGTCGACATGATGTCCGGGCACATCAGCACCGCTCGTCGGTGAGGCCGTCGGGAATTGGCGCGAGGTTGGCCTGGGCATCCGGTACCAGCACGTACTCGGCCTGGGTGCCGTCGATCAGGTTGCCGAAGCGCCAGCCCGCAGTGGCCTTGTAGCCGTGGCCGCCGCACTGTCCGGAGGGGATCAGGTAGCTGCCATCCTGCGAGGCGGCGCCGTCCTGCGCGGCATAGGAGTTGAACAGGCTGTTGAAATTCCCGTCGGCGCTTGCGGCTTATGCGGTTTGAGCGCGAAAAATTTTCTCTTCAGAACCCCGATGGCGCCTGGAATTCGGTTTTGAGCCGATTTTTACCGTTTTGGGCGGTTTCCAGGCCCCTTTCGGGGCTGTGCGGGCAGACTTCGCCCTATATCGTGTTCAATCGCCAGCCGAAGATCGTCGCCATCCGGGTCAGGTTGTAGGCGGCGAACTTGAAGACCGTCTGAGCCTTCACTTTACTCAAGCCGATAAAGCGCGTCTTGCGCAGCCCACCGACCGTCTTGGCCCAGCCAAAGACTTCTTCGATGCGCTTGCGCACCTTCAGGCTCACGCCATAGCCGGCATGCCGGGTGGTGCGCGCATCGATCGCGCTGCCGACTGCCTTCTGCGCCACATGGGGCGTGACACGGTGCGCGCGCATCGCCCGGACGAACTCCGCCACGTCGTACCCCTTGTCCGCCTCCAGCGTGCTGCCCGCCTTGACCGAGCGTGCGACCATCGCCTTGGCGGCCTCCCGTTCTGCCGTGCCGCTGGCCTGGGTCGCTTCGACATCGACCACCAGTCCGTTGCGGTTCTCCATCAGTGCATGCCCCATGTAGCACAGGCGGGACTTGTCGCCTTTGGACTTCTTGAACAGTTGCGCTTGTGGATCCGTCGTGGAGGCATGCGTGTCGTTCTTGCGCCGTTGGCCCTTGAAATCCACCGTCGGGTTGCGCCCGCCATCCTGCGGTGGCTTGCCCGATCCGTCCTTGGGCTTGAAACTCTTCATCGACGCCCACGCCTCGATCAGCGTGCCATCGACCGAGAAGTGCTCGGACGACACCAGCCCGTGCCACTTCGCCTGCCCCAGGATCTTCTGGAAGAACGTGCGAGACACCGCCTCGTTCAGCAGCCGCTCGCGGTTCTTGCTGAAGGTGCTGCGGTTGCAGACCGCATCATCCATATCCAGCCCGACGAACCAGCGGTAGAGTAGGTTGTATTCGATGTGATGCACCAAGATGAAGCATCCTTCCACGCCGCCCCGTGGTACCACCGCATCCGCTGCGCCTGGTGCGGCGACGATCCACTGTACCAGGCCTATCACGACAACGAATGGGGCGTGCCGGTGCACGACGATCGGCTGCTGTTCGAATTCCTCATCCTCGAAGGGGCCCAGGCGGGCCTGTCGTGGCTCACCATCCCGCGCAAGCGCGAGAACTACCGCCGCGCCTTCGTCGGCTCCACCATCTGCTACGCCTTCATGCAGGCGGTGGGCATGGTGAACGATCACACCATGGATTGCTTTCGCTACCATGAAATGGCAACCTGAGCTGCGGAGGTTGCACCCATGTCGAATCAATCCGGCGTAAGCAAGAGCGATTGCCACGGCCTTCCTGCCGTGCACCTGTTGTCGCCCGACGGCGCCAGTGGCGTCGTCACCCTGCATGGCGCCCAAGTGGTGTCCTGGATTCCCGCTGGCGGCGAGGAACGACTTTATCTCAGCGAGCGCTCGCACTTCGAGGCCGACGCCGCCATCCGCGGCGGCATTCCCGTGATCTTCCCCCAGTTCGCGGCCGAGGGCCCGCTGCCGCGCCACGGGTTCGCCCGCACCGCCGAGTGGACGCTGCAACAGAGCAGCAGCGGCGCCGACTTCGCCGGAGCCGTGCTGCGCTTCACCGATACGGCCCGGACGCGCAGCATCTGGCCCCACGCCTTTGCCGTCGAACTCACCGTGGCGGTCGGCGCCGATCGCCTCGACGTGGAGCTGGAGGTGGAGAACCGAGGCGGCGACGACTTGCGCTTCACCGCTGCCCTGCACACCTATCTGCGCGTTCAGGAGGGGGAGACCGTGCGGGTGGACGGCCTGCGCGGCCTGCATTACCGGGACCAGGTGGCGGGCGGGCGCGAGGACCAGGAGTCAGCCGAGGTCCTGACCATCGACCGGGAGATCGACCGCATCTATTTCGACGCCCCGCCCACGCTGCTGCTGCGCGAACCCGGGCGCAGCCTGTCGATCCACGGCGAGGGCTTTCCCGACGTGGTGGTGTGGAATCCCTGGGACGAGAAGTGCGCCCAGCTCGCCGACATGCCCGCCCTGGGCTTTCGCCGCATGCTGTGCATCGAGCACGCGGTCATCGGCCACCCGGTGCGGCTCAAGCCCGGCGCCGCCTGGTGGGGACGCCAGTCGCTCCAGGCCTTTTGATGGACCAGCCGCTGGACGGCCCGCTGCGCGCCCCCCTGTCGCGGCGCGCCTGGCTACGCCTGCTGGGCACCGGCGCCGTCAGCCTCTACCTGCGCCGCGCCTACGGCGCACCCGCGGTCGCCCCGGGCGATGCCCGCGCCAGCCCCATCGACCGCAGCCTGGGCGAGACGGCGCCGCGCGCTTTCTCCGGCGACCAGCCGGAGCGGCCGCACCGCGCCCTGTGGGACAAGCGCGCCTACCTGGCGGCGCGCGGTGGCCTGCCGCCGGTGGAAAAGTCGGTGCCGTTGGTGGTCGTCGGCGGCGGCATCGCCGGCCTCACCACCGCCTACCTGCTGCGCCGCCATGGGCCCGTGGTGCTGGAGCAGGGGGCACGCTTCGGCGGCAACGCCCGGGGCGAATCGTGGCGCGGCCTGGACTACGCCATCGGCGCCGCCTATTTCACCGCGCCGGAGGAAGGCTCGCCTCTGCGGCGGCTCTATGGCGAGTTGGGTGTGGACAAGATCTGGCGCAAGGCTCCGGGCGGCCACCCGGTGGCGCTGGAGGGCCGCCTCGTCGGCGACTTCTGGCAGGGACGCTCGGCACCGGCCGACCGCGCCCAGTTCCGCGCGCTGGCCCGCTACTTCCACCGCCTGTACCAGGAGGAGGGCGGGCTGGTCTATCCCGAGATCCCCGCCTACTCGCGCGCCCGGCGGCGCCACATCGATGCCCTGGACCGGATCAGCTTCCGCCGCCACGTGGAATCGGTCGCCGGCGGGCCGCTGCATCCCCACCTGGTGACCGCCTTCGAGCATTACTGCTGGTCATCCTTCGGCGCCTCCTTCTCCGAAGTGAGCGCCGCCGCCGGGCTCAACTTTTTCGCCGCCGAGTTCGGTGACATCCTGGTCACCCCGGGCGGCAACGCCGCCATCGCCGAACGCCTGTACGCCCGTCTCGACGCCGCCCTGCCGCCGGGCCATCTCCAGGCCGGTGCCCTGGTGGTAGACGTGCGGGTGGCCGGCGACGGCGTCGAGGTGAGTTACGAGGACGCCGCCGGCGCCCTGCATCGCCTGCGCACCCGGGCGGCGGTGCTGGCCTGCCCCAAGTTCGTCGCCGCGCGGCTGGTGGACGACCTGGAGCCCGAGCGCCTGGAAGCCATTCGTCGCCTGAGCTACCGCGCCTATCTGGTAGCCAATGTCCTGCTCACGCGCAAGCTGCCGGACTCGCTGTACGACCTTTACCTGCTGGGCGGCGGCGCGACCGATGACAAGGACATCAAGGCCGCCGCCGAGCGGCAGAAGGCCACGGACGTGGTGTTCGGCACCTACGCCCACCCGGATGCGCGCTCGTCCATCCTGACCCTGTACCGCCCCCTGCCCTACGACGGTGCACGCCCTGCTCTTCTGGCGGACGATGCCTATGACCGCTACCGGGCCGAATTCGAGGCGCAGTTGCAGGAAACCGTCCTGCCCCTGCTCGATGTGCGCCCGGAGGACGTGGCCGACCTGCGCCTGGCGCGCTGGGGTCATCCCCTGCCGGTGGCGGCGACGGGACTCATTGCCGACGGCACCGTGGACCGCCTGCGGCGCCCCTTGCGCGACCGGGTGTTTTTCGTGCAGCAGGACAACTGGGCCCTGCCTGCCATCGAGACCGCCACCGCCGAAGCCCTCCACTGGGCGCCGCGCATCGCCCGGCTGCTGGCATAATGCCGCCATGAGCTCCTGGAGCTGCCCCCACGACGTGAATGACATCTGCCAGCGGGTGCAGGGCGCCCGCTGCCGGCCGGGCATGCGCGGCTGCGTGCTGGAAGGACGGGTCGTCCTGGCGAGCCTGGAAGGGCAGCCCGCACCCAAACCGCAAAAGGCTGTGGCCGGAAAGCTGGCGCCAGGGAAGGCGCCCAAGCGCCGCCTACCCTTCTAGCGCCGATTCCTCCCCGGGCACGCGCTTCACCCCCCGGCCGACGCCCAGCGCCGTCAGCACCGCCAGCCCCTGGAAGACCGCCACGCCGCCCAGCACCAGGGCGAAACGCCCCGCGTCCATGAGCGGCCCGAAGATGAGCGGCGCCACCGCCAGGCCGATGTCCAGCCCGGAATAGACGAAGCCATACACCCGGCCGAAGGACCCCTGGCCGAAGCGGGAGGTGGCGGCGCGGCGCACCAGCAGGTCGCGCGAGGGGCCGGCGACACCGGCGCAAAAGCCCATGGCGCCCATCAGGAGCGACACGCTCCAGGACGGCACGGTACCCAAGGCGAGCGCCAGCGCCACGGCAGCGGCGGCCAGCAGTGCCAGGGCGATCAGCCGGTCGTGGCCCTCGCCCCGGTTGGCCAGGAAGCCGCCCACCAGGATGCCGCCGGCGCCGCCCAGGAGAAAGGCCGCCAGGCCGGCGGCGGCCGCCGCCAGGGACAGGCCATAGACATGGTTGAGCACCGCCGGCGCGTAGTTCTGCAGTGCGCCGAAGGCGGCGGTCACCAGGAAGAAGAAGGCGAAGCACATCCACACCGCGCCCGAGCCGAATAAGGCGAAGGCCGAGGGCGCCGGCTCCGCCGCCGACCTGGCCGCATGGACCGGAAGGTCCTCGGTCGCGCCACGCCACAGGAACACCACCAGGAAGGCGCACGCTGCCACGCCCGCCGTGGCCAGGGCCGCCGTGCGCCAATGGAAGGCGGCAGCGATGGTCGTCAGGGACATGGGCGCCAGAGCCCAGCCCAGGTTGCCCGACAGGCCGTGCACGGAGAAGGCATGTCCCAGGCGCGGCGGCGACACGCGCCGGTTGAGCACGGTGAAGTCTGCCGGGTGGAACACGCTGTTGCCCAACCCCGCCAGGGCAGCAGCGAGCATCAGGAAAGCATAGCCCGAGGCCACCCCCAGGCTGAGCCCGGCCAGGGCGAACAAGGCCATGCCCGCCAGCAGCACGCGCCGTGCCCCGATGCGGTCCACCACGAATCCCGCCAGCGCCTGGCCGACGCCCGATACAACGAAGAACATCGTCATTAGAGCGCCTGCCTCTGTGAAGCTGAGGGAAAAGTCCTTCATCAGCCAGGGGAACAGCGGCGGCAACAGCAGATGGAAGAAGTGGGAAGTACCGTGGGCGAAGCCGATGACGCCGATGGCTTCGTATTCCCGACGCACGCCGGCGTCCAGGGTGGTTGCGGTCATGGAGTCTTTCTCTCTCGAAGGGCAGCCGCAAATATGCCACAGGTAGCAGCGGCCTTGGCCGCAATGTCTCAACGGCCCATCGCGGCCAAGCCCGCTGCTACCAGGACAGGGGAATTACGACGGCTTGCGGAACACGATGCGGCTGCCGTCCGCGTCCACCACCACGGTTTCCTTCGCCGCGAACCTCCCTTCCAGGATCTGCTTGGCCAGGGGGTTCTCGATGTGCTCCTGGATGGCGCGCTTGAGCGGGCGGGCGCCATACATCAGGTCGAAGCCCACCTTCGCCAGCTCCTCCAGGGCGGCGTCGGTCACCGTCAGGCCGATCTCCAGCTTGGCCAGGCGCTTCTCCAGGTAGCCGATCTGGATGCGGGCGATGGACTTGATGTGCTCGTTGCCCAGGGCGTGGAACACCACCACCTCGTCGATGCGGTTGATGAACTCGGGGCGGAAGTAGCTCTTCACCTCGGCCATCACCGCCAGCTTGATGACGCCATAATCGTCGCCGGCCATCTGCTGGATCATCTGCGAGCCGAGGTTGGAGGTCATCACGATCACGGTGTTCTTGAAGTCCACGGTGCGTCCCTGGCCGTCGGTCATGCGGCCGTCGTCGAGCACCTGCAGCAGCACGTTGAACACGTCCGGGTGGGCCTTCTCCACTTCGTCCAGCAGGATCACCGAATAGGGCTTGCGCCGCACCGCCTCGGTGAGATGGCCGCCCTCCTCGTAGCCCACGTAGCCGGGAGGCGCGCCGATGAGGCGGGCCACGGAATGCTTCTCCATGAACTCGCTCATGTCGAGGCGGATCATGTGTTCCTCGGAATCGAACAGGAACTCGGCCAGGGCCTTGCACAGCTCGGTCTTGCCCACGCCCGTCGGCCCCAGGAACAAGAAGGAGCCGTAGGGCCTGTTGGGGTCGGCGAGTCCCGCGCGGGAACGGCGGATGGCATCCGACACCAGGCGCACGGCTTCGTCCTGGCCCACCACGCGCTTGTGGATGCGCTCTTCCATCAGCAGCAGCTTCTCCCGCTCGCCCTGCATCATCTTGGAGACGGGGATGCCGGTGGCGCGGGACACCACCTCGGCGATTTCCTCGGCGCCCACCTGGGTGCGCAGCAGCTTGGGCTTGGGCTGCTCGTCGCCGCTGGTCTCCGCCTGCTTGAGCTGGGCCTCGAGCTGGGGTAGCCGTCCGTACTGCAGCTCGGACATCTTCTGCCAGTCGCCCTTGCGGCGCGCCTCTTCCATCTGCAGCCTGACGCGCTCGATCTCTTCCTTGATGTGCTGGGTGCCGTGCACCTGGGCCTTCTCGGCCTTCCAGATCTCCTCCAGGTCGGAGTATTCCTTCTCCAGCCGGGCGATCTCTTCCTCGATCAGCCCGAGGCGCTTGCGCGAGGCCTCGTCGGTCTCCTTCTTCACCGCCTCGCGCTCGATCTTGAGCTGGATCAGGCGCCGGTCGAGCCGGTCCATGGCCTCGGGTTTGGAGTCGATCTCCATCTTGATGCGCGCCGCCGCCTCGTCGATCAGGTCGATGGCCTTGTCCGGCAGGAAGCGGTCGGTGATGTAGCGGTGGGACAGCTCCGCTGCGGCGACGATGGCCGGATCGGTGATCTCGACGCCGTGATGCACCTCGTACTTCTCCTGCAGCCCGCGCAGGATGGCGATGGTGGCCTCCACCGAGGGCTCTTCCACCAGCACCTTCTGGAAGCGGCGCTCCAGGGCGGCGTCCTTCTCGATGTACTTGCGGTATTCGTCCAGGGTGGTGGCGCCGATGCAGTGCAGCTCGCCGCGCGCGAGCGCCGGCTTGAGCATGTTGCCGGCATCGATCGCCCCTTCCGCCTTGCCCGCGCCCACCATGGTGTGCAGCTCGTCGATGAAGACGATGATGCGCCCCTCTTCCTGGGCGATCTCCTTGAGCACCGCCTTGAGGCGCTCCTCGAACTCGCCCCGGTACTTGGCGCCGGCCAGCAGCGCCGCCATGTCCAGGGACAGCACGCGCTTGTCCTTGAGGGTGTCGGGCACTTCGCCGTTGACGATGCGCTGGGCCAGGCCCTCGACGATGGCGGTCTTGCCCACGGCTCGCCGATCAGCACCGGGTTGTTCTTGGTGCGCCGCTGCAGGATCTGGATGGTGCGGCGGATCTCGTCGTCGCGCCCGATCACCGGGTCCAGCTTGCCCTGGCGCGCGCGCTCGGTGAGATCCAGAGTGTACTTCTTCAGCGCCTCGCGCTGGGCTTCGGCTTCCTGGGAGGACACGCTCTGGCCGCCGCGCACCGCCTCCACCGCCGCCTCCAGGGCCTGTTTGGTGAGGCCGTATTCCTTCAGCAGCCGGCCGGCATCGCCCTTGTCCTCGGCGAGCGCCAGCAGGAACATCTCCGAGGCGATGAACTGGTCGCCGCGCTTCTGGGCGTTCTTGTCCGTGAGATTGAGCAGGTTGGCCAGGTCGCGGCCGATCTGCACCTCGCCGCCGTGGCCTTCCACCTTGGGCAGGCGCTCCACGGCACGCTGCAGGGCGTTGCGCAGGGGCGGCACATTGACGCCGGCGCGCGCCAGGAGCGAGGCGGTGCCGCCGTCCTCCTGGTTGAGCAGCGCCAGCAGCAGATGCACCGGCTCGATGAACTGGTTGTCGTTGCCCACGGCCATGCTCTGGGCGTCGGCCAGGGCCTGCTGGAACTTGGTGGTGAATTTGTCGAAACGCATGATGATTGATCCCCAATGAGCGGCTTTGCCCGGGAAGATGGGGCCCGGTGCCGGCTTTTCAACCCATCCGGCTGTGTTAAGCTTTTTTGGCGAAATGCCCGACCTGACCCCCGACTTCGAAAAGGACGCCGACAGCCTGCGCCGCCGCGCCATGCAGTCGGCTTTCGAGCTCATGGAGAGCCTGTGCGAAGGCACCCTCGTGGTGGACAGGGACGTGCGCATCGTCTGGATCAACGAGAAGTACGCCCACAAGCTGGGACTGGCGAGCGCCGAGGAGGCCCTGGGGCGGCCGGTCGAGGAGGTCATCCCCACCAGCCAGATGCGCGAGGTGGTCAATTCTGGCAGGCCCATCCTGCTGGACATCATGCAGCTGGGCAACGAGTCCTTCGTCGTCACCCGCATCCCCCTCAAGGACGAGGCGGGCCAGGTCATCGGCGCCATCGGCTTTGCCCTCTACGACCGCCTGCACTACCTCAAGCCCCTGGTGTCCAAGTTCGCCCGCCTGGAGACGGCGTTGGCCAGCGCCGAGAAGAAGCTGGCCGAGGAGCGGCGCGCCAAATACAGCTTCTCCTGTTTCGTCGGCGCCAGTCCGGCGGCGACGGAGGTCAAGCGCCAGGCGCGGCGCGCCGCCCAGCTCGACGCCACGGTGCTGCTGCTGGGGGAGACCGGCACGGGCAAGGAGCTGCTGGCCCACGCCATCCACGGCGCCTCGCCGCGGGCCGGCAAGCCCTTCATCGGCGTCAATGTGGCGGCCATCCCCGAAACCCTGCTGGAGGCCGAGTTCTTCGGCGCGGTGCCGGGCGCCTACACGGGGGCCGACAAGCGTGGGCGCGAGGGCAAGTTCAAGCTGGCCGACGGCGGCACCCTGTTCCTGGACGAAATCGGTGACATGTCCCTAGCGCTCCAGGCCAAGCTGCTGCGCGTGCTGCAGGAGCAGGAGTTCGAGCCCCTGGGCTCCGACAAGGTGGTCAAGGTGGACGTGCGCATCATCGCCGCCACCAGCATCGACCTGCAGAAGCGGGTGGCGGAGGGCTGCTTCCGCTCCGATCTCTACTACCGCCTCAACGTGCTCACCATCGCCGTGCCGCCCCTGCGCGAGCGCCTGGCAGACATGGAAGCCCTGTGCGAGCACATCCTGGAGAGCATTTCCCAGCGCAACGGCACGCCGCCCCGGGAAATCACCCCCCGGGCGTTGGACCTGCTGCGCGGCCAGGATTGGCCCGGCAACATCCGCGAGCTGCGCAACGTCCTGGAGCGTGCCGTCATGCTCAGCGACAGCCCGCGCCTGACGGCCGAGGACATCGCGGCGGTGATGGGCATCGCCCCGACCGTGGCCATAGCGCAAAGACCCGTGCGGCGCTACGAAGAGGCAGTAGCCGAGCTCGAGCGGCAGCTTCTGCGCGAAGCGCTCCAGGCGGCCGCAGGCAAGGTGCCGGAGGCCGCGCGCCTGCTGGGAATCGGCCGCGCCACCTTCTACAAGAAGCTGGCCGCCCTGGGGATGTCCGGCAAATGAAGCATCGTCTCATTTGGGAGATATTGGCTTGTTGTTTTCCGTCAATAAGTTAGGCCCCTCCTTTAGCGCCATCATCTCCGAATGTGGACGGGGCGCACGAATTCCCGTAACGGGCTTGTTTGCCCTGTCTGTTTTTCCCTTGTTTTTCAACCAGTTATTACTTTCGGCATAGCCGTTGCTATGGCCCCGGCTGGCAGATGCGGCCGGGCAATCGGGCAGCGGCGAACACTCTCCCACGCCGAGGCCCGACGTCCCGCCGCTGGTCCGGCGCCTCTCCCACAAGGACCGAAAAGCGGCGTCGGTGTCGCCGTGTCGGAAACCGGAAGCCCCAGGGCTTCCGGTTTTTCGCACCGGGCCTGCCCAGGGGATGCGGAGGGTATGGGAACAACAAGAAAGCCGGATGGGAAGCATGTCGCCGAACCGGCGGGCTCAAAACAAAGAGAACGGAGAACGACATGAACCAAGTTGCGCGCATGCTGGCCGCCCTGGCTCTGGCGGCCCTGATCCATGCTGGCGCCGCCCAGGCCGGCGACCTGGTGATCGGCCAGGTGGCGCCCCTGTCGGGCGTGCTGGCCTCCACCGGCAAGCAGATGGTCCTGGGGGCCAAGATCTACTTCGATCACATCAACAGCAAGGGCGGCATTCACGGGGCTAGGATCAGGCACGTGGTGTATGACGACGGCTACAAGGTGGAGGAGACCGTGCGCCTGACGCGCCGGCTCATCGACGACGACAAGGCGGTGGCCCTGGTGGGCTATGCCGGCACCGCCAACGTGGGCGAACTGCTCAAGCAGGGCATCCTGGCCCGGGCCCATATGGCCCTGGTGGCGCCCTACACCGGCGGCGAGCCGCTGCGCAAGCCCTTCAACCCCAACGTATTCCACATCCGCGCCGGCTATGCCGACGAGGCGGAGCACATGGTGCACCATCTGACCACCCTGGGCGTCAAGCGTATCGGCGTGTTCTACCAGAACGACGCCTTCGGCAAGGCCGGGCTGGCGGGCGTGGAGCAGGCCCTGGAGAAGCGCGGCCTGAAGCTTGCCGGCAGCGCCAGCTACGAACGCAACACCGACGACGTGAGCGGCGCCGTGGCGCAACTGGGCACCGCCCAGGTCGATGCCATCATCATGATATCGGTGAACAAGTCCACCGCCGGCTTCGTCAAGGCGTACCGTGCCGCCGGCGGCGCGGCCCAGCTGTTCAACATCTCGGTGGTGGACCCGGCCGAGCTGGTCAGGCTGGCCGGGCAGGCGAACGTGCATGGCCTGGGCATCGCCCAGGTGGTGCCCTATCCTTACTCCCCCACCCTGCCGGTGATCAAGGAATACCGCGAGCTGTTCAGGAAATACGCGCCGGCGGACGCCGCCATCTCCTACACCAGCTTCGAGGAGTTCATCGGCGCCAAGGTGCTGGTGGAAGGCCTGCGCCGCGCCGGCCCCAACCCCACGCCCGAGAAGGTGCTTCAGGCGCTGGAATCCCTGGGCACCTTTGATGCGGGCGGCTTTCAGGTCAGCTTCTCGCGGGACAACCGCATTGGTTCCAAATTCGTCGAGGTCACGGTCATCGGCCGCGACGGCACTTTGCTACGTTAATCCCATGAGTGAAAGGAGAATCAACAGATGTCGCACATCATCGACGCCCCGCAAAACGCCTCCGGCCGCAAGCTCGGGCAGGAGGAAGAGGATCGGGCACTTGCCGGACGCGGCCGGCTGTTCGGCAAGACGGTTCTGGTGACGGGCGCCGGGCGCGGCATCGGGGAGGCCATCGCGCGCAAGTGCGCCTTCGAGGGCGCCCAGGTCGCCCTGTGCGACCTGGACCGCCATGCGGTGCAGCAGGCCGCCGAAGCCCTGCGCGAGCAGGGCAAGCTGGCCGCCGCGTTCACGGTGAACGTGGCCGACGGCGAGAGCGTCGCCGCCCTGATCCATTCGGTGAAGTCCTACTTCGGCCCCATCGACGCCCTGGTCAACAACGCCGGCATCGTGCAGGACGCCCAGCTCAAGAACATGAGCGACGACCAGTGGGACAAGGTCATCGCCGTCAACCTCACGGGCGTCTATCGCTGCACCCGGGCGGTGGTGGACACCATGCTGGAACAGGGCAGCGGCTCCATCATCACCATGTCCTCGGTGGTGGGCCTGTATGGCAACTTCGGCCAGACCAACTATGCCGCCACCAAGGCCGGCGTCATCGGCATGACCAAGACCTGGGCCAAGGAACTGGGACGCAAGGGCATCCGCGCCAACGCCGTGTGTCCGGGCTTCATCGCCACGCCCATTCTCAACTCCATGCCGCAGAAGGTGCTGGACGCCATCACCAAGGAAGTGCCCATGGGCCGGCTGGGCCGGCCGGAGGAGATCGCCAACGTGGTGGCCTTCCTCGCCTCCGACGAAGCGAGCTATGTGAATGGCGCCGTCATCGAAGTGTCGGGCGGCGTAACTTTGTAGCATGACACCCGAGGGCAAGATCGTCAGCGCCGCCCGGGCGGTGCAGCTGATCCGGGACGGCGACACCGTCGCCACCAGCGGCTTCGTCGGCATCGGCTTCGCCGAGGGCATCGCCGCGGCGCTGGAGGAACGCTTCCTGGCGGCGTGCGCCGCAGGCTGCCCGAGCCCCCGGGACCTGACCTTGGTCTACGCCGCCGGCCAGGGCGACGGCGGCAAGCGCGGCCTCAACCACCTGGGCCACCAGGGCCTGGTCCGGCGCGTGATCGGCGGCCACTGGGGGCTGGTGCCGCGCCTGCAGGAGCTGGCCATGGCCGACCGCATCGAGGCCTACAACCTGCCCCAAGGGGTCATCAGCCACCTGTTCCGGGACATCGCCGCGGGCAAGCCGGGGCACCTGTCCGCCATCGGCCTGGGCACTTTCGTGGACCCGCGCCACGGTGGCGGCAAGCTCAACGAGCGCACGCGCGAGGAACTGGTGGAGCTGATGACCGTGGGCGGGCGCGAATACTTGTTCTACAAGGCCTTCCCCATCCATGTGGCCATCGTGCGCGGCACCACCGCCGACCCGGACGGCAACGTCACCATGGAGAGGGAGGCTCTGACCCTGGAGGCCCTGGCCATCGCCATGGCGGCCCACAACAGCGGCGGCCGGGTCATCGTACAGGTGGAGCGCATCGCCGAGCGCCACAGCCTCAACCCGCGCCAGGTGAAGATCCCGGGCGTACTGGTGGATTGCGTGGTGGTGGCCGAGCGCCCCGAGCACCACATGCAGACCTACGCCGTGCCCTACGACCCCGCCTTCGCCGGCGAGCTGCGCGTGCCCACCGCCCACATCGCGCCCATGGCCATGAGCGAGCGCAAGATCATCGCCCGCCGCGCCGCCCTGGAGCTGGCGCCCGCCAGCGTGGTGAACCTGGGCATCGGCATGCCCGAGGGCATCGCAGCGGTGGCCAACGAAGAGAACGTGCTCGATCTCATGACCCTCACCGCCGAGCCGGGCGTCATCGGCGGCATGCCGGCGGGCGGGCTCAACTTCGGCGCCGCCACCAACACCCACGCGGTGATCGACCAGCCCTACCAGTTCGACTTCTACGACGGCGGCGGCCTGGACGTGGCCTTCCTGGGCCTGGCCCAGGCCGACCGGCACGGCAACCTCAACGTCAGCAAGTTCGGCCCCAAGCTGGCAGGGGCCGGCGGCTTCATCAACATCTCCCAGTCGGCCAAGAAGGTGGTGTTCGTCGGCACCTTCACCGCCGGCGCGCTGCAGGTAGCGGTGGACCAGGGCAGGCTCAGGCTGCTGGCGGAAGGGGCCACGCGCAAGTTCGTGCGCGACGTGGAGCACCGCACCTTCAGCGGCGCCCACGCCGCGCGGCGCGGCCAGACGGTGCTCTACGTCACCGAGCGCTGCGTGTTCCGGCTGGCCGCCGAGGGGCTGGAGCTGGTGGAAATCGCCCCGGGCATCGACCTGGAGCGGGATATTCTTGCCCACATGGAGTTCGAGCCCATCCTGCGCGCGCCGCCGCGCCTCATGGACCAGCGCATCTTTCTGCCGCAGCCCATGGGCCTGCGCGAACTGCTCCTGCCGGCGGCGCCACCGCCCACCCCATTGGCATTCCCAGCCGCGTGCCAGGCCCTGTGCTAAGGTGAAAGCAGCAGGCCCCTGCCACCCTTGCCTCGAACCGGAGAATGCCATGAGCAACGCACAATTCGACGAGCTGCCGCGCAAGAACATGGAAACGGCCACCCGCCTGGCCCAGATGTCAATCGAGAACTCCAAACGGATCATGGAGATACAGGTAGAGACGGCGAAGGCCCTGGTCGATGACAGCGTCACCAACGCCAAGGCCCTGGCGGAAGCCAAGGACCCCCAGCAGGCCATGAACCTGCGCACCCAGTTCGCCCAGGCCATCGCCGAGCGCATGCTCGACTGCGCCCGCCGGGTGGCGGAGGTGACCGCCGAGGCCCAGGCCCAGATCGGCCGCATGGTGGCCGAGCAGATGAGCGCCAGCACGCGCGAGATGATGGAGGCCATGCAGAAGAACTTCCCGGGCATGCCCAACATGGGCGACGCCGGCATGGCCGCCATGCAGCAGACCTTCGAAAGCGTGCAGGCGGCCATGGCCAAGATGGCCGAAATGACCATGGCAAGCTTCAACCAGATGGCCGAGTGGTCCAAGGCGGGCACGAAGAAGAAGTAGGTCGCCCCTCACGCCGCGAGAGCGGTATCCAGCACCATCATCACCATGAACCCCGCCACTAGCCCCAGGGTGGCGTGGGTCTGATGGCCTCGCCGGTGCGTCTCGGGGACGATCTCGTGGCTCACCACGAAGATCATGGCACCGGCCGCAAAGGCCAGCCCCAGGGGAAACAAAGCCGGCAAGACGGTCATGGCGCCGGCCCCGAACAGGGCGCCGAGAGGCTCCAATAGGCCGCTGGCGGCGGCGGCCAGCGCGGCATTCAGCGGACTCAGGGAGGCCGCCCGCAGGGCGACGGCCACCGCCAGTCCCTCCGGCACGTCCTGGAGGGCGATGGCGCCGGCCACCGGCCATCCCGCCCCGCCCTCGCCAGCAAAGGCAACGCCGATGGCCATGCCTTCCGGGAAGTTGTGGATGGCAATGGCGACGACCATCAGCCACGCCCGGCTTATGCCCGGCGCACCCCCCACCCGCCCGGCATGGGCGTGTTCGTGCGGCAGCAGGCGATCCAGGCCCAACAGGGCGGCGGCCCCGAGACCCAGTGCGACGGCGGTGAACAGCGCCGCCCCGGCCCGGGAGCCGGCAATGGGCGTCGCCGCGTCCAGGGCGGGCAGAATGAGCGAGAAGGCGCTGGCGGCCAGCATGACCCCGGCGCCGAAGCCGAGCATGGCGTCCTCCACGCGCGGTGCGATGCGGCGCACGAACAGCGCCGGCAGGGCGCCGGCCGCCGTCGCCAGCGCCGCCACCAACCCGCCGGCGACCGCGCCGCCGCCGACACCGGCCGCGGCGCGCAGCCCCTCGGCCAAGAGCAGAACGGCGCCCAATACCGTGATCGCCGCCCCGCCCCAGAAGCGCAGCACGGCCGGCGCCGGTCCGGTCGATCTGGCCTTCACTTCAAGCAGCAAGGCGCTCATGGCGTTCTCCGATGGTCTTTCCTGTCATTCGACCACCGGCCTTGCATTTGATCCAATGAATTGTTACTAATAAACCAATTGAAATTGTCAATAAAGGCGGAGCCATGACCCTGCAAGAACTACGCTACATCGTCGCCCTGGCCGATACCGGCCATTTCGCCAAGGCCGCCGAGCGCTGCCACGTCAGCCAGCCGACGCTGTCCACCCAGTTGAAGAAGCTGGAGGACTACCTGGGCGTGACCCTGTTCGACCGCAGCCTGCGCCAGGTGAGCGCCACGCCCGCGGGGCGCGAGATCGTGGAACGGGCGCGGCTGGTACTGGCCGAGGTGGACCGCATCAAGGCCATCGCCAAGCAGTCCCTCGACCCCATGGCACGCACCCTCAACCTGGGCGTGATCCCCACCGCCGGCCCCTATTTCCTGCCCCACGCCCTGCGCGTGGTGCACCGTGCCTACCCGCAACTGCGCCTGTTGCTGCGCGAGGATTTCACCGCCAACCTGCTCAACGCCCTGGCCCAGGGCCGGGTCGATGCCGCTCTGCTCGCCCTGCCCGTGCCGGGCGAAGGCCTGCAGGCGGCGCCCCTGTTCCAGGAGCCCTTCGTCGCCGCCCTGCCCAAGGGGCATGCCCTGGCGAAAAAGAAGACCATCGACGCCCATGAACTGGCGCAGCACAAGATGCTGCTGCTGGAGGAAGGCCATTGCTTCCGCGACCAGGCCCTGGAGGTGTGCGGGCTGCGCGGCGATTTCGGCGAGGAGGTAAAGGCCACCAGCCTGGAGACGCTGCGCCAGATGGTGGCCATCGGCATCGGCTGCACCCTGCTGCCGGCGCTGGCGGCCAAGGGGCCGGGGCGCAACGCGGGCATCGAGCTGCGCAGCCTCAAGCGCCCGGTGCCCAGCCGCACCATGGGCCTGGTATGGCGCAGCCGCTCGCCCCACCAGGAAACGCTGCAGCGCCTGGCCGAAACCTGGCGCGACCACCTGCCCGAGGGGGTGACGGCGGTATAGGCCGGGCTACGAAGACCAGCGCCGCACCGCCTCGTCGTCGGCTTCCCGCGCCTCCACCCAGCGTTCGCCGGCGGCGGTCTTTTCCTTCTTCCAGAAGGGGGCGCGGGTCTTCAGGTAGTCCATGATGAATTCGCAGGCGGCGAAGGCCTCGCCCCGATGGGCGCCGGCGACGATCACCAGCACGATGCGCTCGCCCGGCCGCAGGGGGCCGTAGCGGTGGATGACGCGCACGTCCATGATGTCCCAGCGCGTCCGGGCCTCGGCGACGATGTCCTCCAAGGCTTTTTCCGTCATGCCCGGATAGTGCTCCAGCTCCATCCGGGACACGCCGGCGCCGTCGTTGGCGTCGCGCACCAGGCCGACGAAGCTGGCCACGGCGCCGATTTGCGGGCGGCCGGCGGTGAGGGCGGCGATCTCCGCACCCACGTCGAAATCCTGCTGCTGGACGCTCACCGACATGTTCAGCCCCCGGTCACCGGCGGGAAGAACGCCACCTCGTCGCCGTCGCGCACGGCGGCGTCCATGTCGGCCATTTTCTGGTTCACCGCCACCCGCAGATTCTTGAACCGCGCCAGGGCTTCCCAGGCGCCGCCGCGGCCGGCCAGATGGGCATAGAGGGCGCCCACGCTGGACACGCCGGGCGGCAGCACCAATTGCTCGGCGCTCTGGCCGATGGCCTCGCGCAGGCTGGCGAAGTAGAGGATCCTGATCATGGTTTCAGTATAACAATTCGGAAAACGGCAGGAAGCGCACCGTGTCGCCGCGGCGGATGGCCTGGCCGGGCGGGTTGTCCACCAGGCCGTCGGCCCATACCGCGGAGGTCAGCACTCCCGCACTCTGGTTGGGAAATAGGTCCAGCCCGCCCTCGGCATTCACGCGCACGCGCAGGAACTCGCGCCGCGCATCGGGCTTGGCCCAGTCGAAATCCGCCCGCAAGGCCTGGGCGCGCACTGCCGCCTGGGCGGCGCCCTGGGCGCGCAGGATGAAGGGGCGCACCAGCAGCAGGAAGGTCACGAAGCTGGACACCGGGTTGCCGGGCAGGCCGATGAAGGCGGCCGCCGCCACCCGCCCGAAGGCCAGGGGCTTGCCCGGCTTGATGGCGATCTGCCACAGGGACAACTCACCTTCCGCCTGCACCGCCGGCTTGACGTGGTCCTCCTCGCCCACCGACACGCCGCCGCTGGTGAGAATCAGGTCGTGCTCCGCCGCCGCTTCCCGCAGCACTCCGCGGGTGGCTGCCAGGTTGTCGGGCACGATGCCGCAGTCGGTGATGTCGCAGCCCATCTGCTGCAGCAGGCCGCGCAGGGTGTAACGGTTGGAATTGTAGATGGCACCCTCGGGCAGGGGCTCGCCCGGCATCACCAGCTCGTCGCCGGTGGAAAACAGCGCCACCCGCAGGCGCCGGAACACGGGCAGCCGCGCCAGGCCCACCGAGGCGGCCAGGCCGATGTCCTGGGGCCGCAGGCGCGTGCCGGCGGCGAGGATCCGGGCGCCGGCGCGGATGTCCTCGCCGGCCCGGCGTATCCACTCCCCGGGGGCGGGCACGTGGTTGACCACCACCGCATCGCCGTCGTGCTCGCACAGCTCCTGCATCACCACCGCGTCGGCGCCCGGCGGGATGGGCGCGCCGGTGAAGATGCGCGCCGCCGTGCCCGGCTGCAGGGGCTGGCCGACCGTGCCCGCGGGAATGCGTTGCGACACCCGCAGGCGCACCCCCGGCGAGACTACGTCCGCCCTGCGCACGGCGTAGCCGTCCATGGACGAATTGTCCCGGGGCGGCACGTTCAGGGAGGAATGGAGGTCTTGGGCCAGCACGCGCCCGCAGGCATCGAAGGTGCCGACACTCTCCACCTCGGCAACTGGTTTGGCGCCGGCGAGCAGTTGCGCCAGGGCCTGGTCCAGGGACAGCAGACTCTTGCTCATTTGATGTGCAGATGGCTCAGGATGAATCGGGTAATGGCGTCCGGGTCGTTGATGTCCAGCAGCGGCAGCGGCGCCGTCAGCTCCCCGTCGGTAGCGATGGCGACGATGTTGGGGTGTTCCGGGTAGAGGGGAGGCTTGCCGTGGGCGGGCCGATACACCTCCAGCTTGGGGATCTCGTTGTCGGATTTGTAGCCTTCCACCAGCACCAGATCGCAGGGGCTGAGGAGCTCGAGCTGCTCATGGAGTGTCGGCTCGCGCCGCCCGCGCAGCTCGTGCATCAGCACCCAGCGCTGGTCGGAGGTGAGCAGCACCTCGGTGCACCCGGCCTCCCGGTGACGATAGGAATCCTTGCCCGGCCGGTCGATGTC
>DYIB01000033.1 GCA_020723855.1 Uliginosibacterium gangwonense | reverse complement strand
CCCACCAGGCTTTCGCGCCGCTTCAGGTAATCTTCCAGCAATCCCTGCCACTGGCGCCGCACCGTCTCCGGCACTGTGGCATAGCCGTAGCCGGGCAGATCGACCAGATAGGCCCCGTTCTTCAGGCGGAAGAAGTTGATGAGCTGGGTGCGACCGGGTGTCTTGCTCACGAAAGCCAGCCGGTTGCGGGCCGCGAGGGTGTTGATGGCGCTGGATTTGGCGGCATTGGAACGGCCGGCGAAGGCGATCTCGGCGCCCTTGGCGGGCGGCAGGCCCTTGGGCTCGGCAACGGACAGCTCGAAGATGGCGTGCTTGAAGATGGGCATGGGGAAAACAATGCGAAGCGCCATGGCGCAAAAGGACTAAGCTGAGATAGAATAACAGTTTTTTAGCTTCGGTCGCTGCGCTTGACGTTCGCTGCGCGAACGTTGGCCTGCGCTGAAACCACGTTTTGGCATTCAGGCTCCGAGGAACGCTCATGATCAAACGCTCCATGCTCCTGCCGCTGCTGCTGGCCGCCGGTGTGGCCCAGGCCGCCCAACAACTGGCCGAGGCGGCTCCCCAGGCCGCCGCGCTGACCGCCGCCGCCCTGCCGGCAACCGAGAAGGTGGATGTGGCCAAGGGCCAGCAGATCGCCACCACCGTGTGCGCCGCCTGTCACGCCCCGGACGGCAACAGCCAGATTCCGGCTAATCCCAAGCTGGCGGCGCAGCACCCGGCCTACCTCTACAAGCAGCTCAAAAACTTCAAGGCCGAAGGCGGCAAGCAGCCGGAGCGCGTAAGCCCGGTCATGAACGGCATGGTGGCCGCCCTTTCGGACGAGGACATGAAGAACGTGGCGGCCTATTACGCCTCCCAGGCCGTGAAGGGCGACACCGCCAAGAACCAGGAGACCATCATGCTCGGCCAGAAACTCTATCGCGCCGGGGATGCCGCCAAGGGCCTGCCCGCCTGCGCTGCCTGCCACGGCCCCGCGGGCTCCGGCATACCCGCCCAGTTTCCGCGTGTGGGCGGGCAGTTCGCCGAATACACCGAAGCCCAATTGAAGGCCTTCCGGGACGGCACCCGCGCCAACGATCCCAACAAGATGATGCGTGCCGTCGCCCTCAAGATGACCGACGCGGAAATCAAGGCCGTGGCCGACTACATGGCCGGCCTGCGCTGACGCCCGCGCCTCGGCGCCATGACCGCCAACCCCATGCCGGGCAAACCGTGGCTTAATACGGTTTTCCCCTTGCCTCCGTTGCCATGGGCGTCCACTCCGCGTTCGATGTCGCGATCATCGGTTCCGGTCCCGGCGGCTACCGCGCCGCGGTGCTCGCGGCCGAGCGCGGCCTGCGCGCCGCCATCGTGGAGAGCCACACCTGGGGCGGCACCTGCCTGAACCGCGGCTGCGTGCCCAAGAAGGCCTGGCACCACACGGCGCAACTGATCGCCCAGGCCAGGTGCTTCGCCCGGCGCGGCGTGCAGGGCGAGCTGCGGGCCGATCTGGCCCAGGCGTGGCACCATCAGCGCCACGTGGTGCAGACGGTGAGGGCCGGCTACACCGAATACCTCGCCCGCCTGGGCGTCAAGCGCTTCGACGGGCGCGCGCGCTTCGCCGACGTCCGGCGCCTGGCCCTCGACTCGGGCGCAGAGATCGCGGCGCGCTATATCATCATCGCCACCGGGTCACGACCGATATTTCCCGACGCCCTGCCGCTCACGCCGGAGCGCATCATCAGCACCGACGAATTGTTTGATCGGCTGCCGCCCCCCGGCAAGCGCGTGGCCGTGACCGGCTCGGGCGTGATCGGCGCCGAGTTCGCTTTCATCCTCGCCATGCTGGGCCTGGAAGTGGCCTGGATCTGCCGCAGCCGCCCCCTGGCCCGCGCCCGCTTCAGCGCTGCCGCCCTGCGCACCCTGGCGCAGGAACTGGAACGGCAGGGAGTATACGCGCGCACCGGGGCGCGCGTGGCCGGCGCCGAGATCGGTGCAGACGGCGTCACCCTGACGCTGGAAGACGGCACCCACCTGCAGGCGGACTGGGTGCTGGCGGCGGCGGGCCGCCGGCCCAACAGCGATGGCCTGGGTCTGGCCGAGGTCGGCATTGCCGTGGACGCGGACGGCTTCATCCGCACCGACCCGCACCAGCGCACGTCGCTACCCCATGTCTTCGCCATCGGCGACGTGGCAAACCGGGAGATGAGCGCCAACCAGGCCCTGGCCCAGGCGGCCGTGGCCATCGACAACATCGTCGCACCCGCCAGCCGCCGGCACGACCCGCTGGCGGTGCCCTTCCTGGTGTACTCCGCCCTGGTGGCGGGCCGCCTGGGCCATACCGAAGAAGAGATCGAGGACCAGGGACGCGAGCCTGCGGTGGGCCATGCGGCCTTCGAGGTCAATCCGCGTGCCCTGGGCCAGGACGACACGGCAGGCTTCGTGCGCCTGCTGGCCGACCACGACTCGGGCGAGCTGCTGGGCGCCGAAATCGTCGGGGCGGAAGCGGGCGAGCTGATCAACCTGGTCGCGCAGGCCTACGGCCGCGCCGACGCCCTGGCGCGGCTGGCCGCCCTGCGCTACAACCATCCCGCCCGCGCCGAGGAAATCGGGAACGCCGTGGAAGCCTTGGCGACGAAGTGGGGACTCGCTGAAAAAGTTTTCGGGGCGCCGACGGAATAAACGGCCCCCTGCTCCTGTTCACGCCGGTGTAGCACCCCGAAAACCTTTCAGGAGAGACTCCATGGACTTCATCACCCTACGCCGCGCCGCCCTGGTCGGCGCCGCCAGCCTCACCCTCCTTGCCGGTTGCGCCACCGCCGACACGCGCAGCGCGACGCCCCCCGCCCGCGCCGAGAGCGGCGTGCTGGTGGGCGGCAACGGCATGACCTTGTACACCTTCGACAAGGATCCGGCCGGTGGCGGCAAGAGCGCGTGCAACGGCCAGTGCGCCATCAACTGGCCGCCCCTGCTCGCCGCCGATAGCGACCGGGGCAGCGGCGACTGGTCCGTCATCACCCGGGACGACGGCAAGAAGCAGTGGGCCTACAAGGGCAAACCCTTGTACTTCTGGATCAAGGACCAGAAACCCGGCGACAAGACCGGCGAGGGCGTGAACAACGTCTGGCACGTGGCCAAGGAGTAACATTGCCTCATGGGGCGCCCAGGCGCCCCTTACGGCTCCCATGACTTCATCCGATGCCATCGTCGCCGAGATTCCCCGCCTGCGCCGCTACGCGCGCGCCCTGACGGGCGATCCGGCGCGCGCCGACGATCTGGTGCAGGACACCCTGGAGCGGGCGCTGGGGCGCTTCTTCCTGTTCCGCCCGGGCAACCTGCGCGCCTGGCTGTTTTCCATCATGCACAACCTGTTCATCAACCAGGCCAAGGCGCGCCGCGACGGCGCCTGGGAGGACGAGGCGGTGCTGGCCGAGCTGCCAGCGCGCGCCACCCAGGACGATGCCCTGGAAGTGCGCGACCTCGCCCGCTGCCTGCAGGCCCTGCCGCCGGAACAGCGGGAAGTCCTGCTGCTGGTGGGGCTGGAGGAGATGTCCTACGAGGAAGCGGCCCGGGTGCTGGGCGTGCCCCTGGGCACCGTCATGTCGCGCCTGTTCCGGGCGCGCGAGCGCCTGCGCGGGCTGCTCGCCGGCCTGCCGGCCCAGGCGCGCCTGAAGGTGGTGAAATGAACAGCCCGGTCAGCCAGGAAGAGCTGCACGCCTACGCCGACGATCGCCTGCCGCCCCAGCGGCGGGCCGAGATCCAGGCCTGGCTGCAGGCGCGGCCCGAGCTGCAGGCGGAAGTGGACTTGTGGCGCGCCCAGAATACCCGGCTGCACCGCAGCTTCGACCGGGTGCTGGACGAGCCCGTGCCCGCGCGCCTGAGCGAAGCGGTGCGGCGCCGGCGCACCCGGCCGCAGCGCCTGGCGGCGGCGCTCGGCTGGCTCGCCCTGGGCGGCGTGCTCGGCTTTGTCCTGCGCGACGCCTATCAGGCGCGCACAGCGCCCGTCCAGGCCTCCCTGCCGCGCCAGGCGGCGATCGCCCATGCGGTGTATGCGCCGGAAGTGCGCCACCCGGTGGAGGTGGGGGCGGAGCAGGAGAACCATCTGGTCGGGTGGCTTTCTAAGCGGCTGGGCGCGGAACTCAAGCCGCCGCGGCTCGCCGATGCCGGCTTCGCCCTGGTGGGCGGGCGCCTGCTGCCCGGCGAAAGCGGTCCGGTCGCCCAGTTCATGTACCAGGACGCGCGCGGCCAGCGGCTCACGCTCTACGTGCGCAGCGATGCGCGCGACCACCGGGAAACGGCTTTCCGCTATGCCCGGGAAGGCGGCATCGGCGTGTTCTACTGGCTCGACGGCAAGTTCGGCTATGCCCTGTCGGGCGAGTTGCCCAAGGACGAGCTGCTGAAGGTGGCGACCGCGGTCTACAAGCAACTCAACCCCTAAAAAGGCACGCAAGTTTCCGGCTGCTGCGCCGGTCCATACGTGCACGAACCCCAAGGAGAGACCCGTGCTGATCAAGCGCCGCGACGACATCGTTCCGTCCGAAATCACGCCCCGTCCGCTGTTCGAGCGGCGCCGGGAGTTCATCAAGGCCCTGGGAGCCGGCTCCATCGCCGGCGCCCTGGGCCTGGGCAGCGGCGCCGCCCAGGCCGGGGCCAGGCTGGCGGGCATCCAGAGGGGCCCGTTCGGCACCGACGAGAAGCCGACCTCCTTCAAGGACATCACCACCTACAACAACTTCTACGAGTTCGGCACCGACAAGTATTCTCCGGCCGAGAAGGCGGGACGCATGAAGACGCAGCCATGGGCCGTCGCCGTAGAAGGCCTGGTGCACAAGCCGCGCACCTTCGCCATCGAGGACGTGCTCAAACTCGCCCCCCTGGAGGAACGCATCTACCGCCTGCGCTGCGTCGAGGGCTGGTCCATGGTCATCCCCTGGGTCGGCTTTCCCCTGGAGAAGCTGCTGCGCCAGGTGGAGCCCCTGGGCAGCGCCAAATACGTGGAATTCTGGACCCTGTACGATCCCAAAAGCATGCCGGGCGTGCGCCTGCCGGTGCTGGACTGGCCCTACGTCGAGGGCCTGCGCCTGGACGAGGCCCTGCATCCCCTGACGCTGCTGGCCGTGGGCCTGTACGGCGAGGAACTGCCCAACCAGAACGGCGCGCCCCTGCGCCTGGTGGTGCCGTGGAAATACGGTTTCAAGGGCGCCAAGTCCATCGTCAGGATCCGCCTCACGGACAAGCAGCCCGAGACGGCGTGGATGAAGGCCTCGCCCGGCGAGTACGGCTTCTATTCCAATGTCAATCCCGAGGTGGACCATCCGCGCTGGAGCCAGGCGACGGAGCGGCGCATCGGCGAGTTCTTCAAGCGCAAGACGCTCATGTTCAACGGCTATGGCGACCAGGTCGCCCGGCTTTATACTGGCATGGATCTGCGCAAATACTTCTGACCATGCCCGGCCAACCTTCGCCCAAGCAGTTGGCGGCCCTGAAGGCCGCCGTCTTCGTCCTGTGCCTCGCGCCGCTCGCCGGCCTCGCCTGGGGCGCTTTCCATGATGCCCTGGGCGCCAATCCCATCGAGGTCATCACGCGTGACCTGGGCACGTGGACCCTGCGCTTCCTGCTCATCACGCTGGCCGTGACGCCGGCGCGCAAGCTCCTGGGATGGCACTGGCTGCTGCGCCTGCGGCGCATGTTCGGCCTCTATGCCTTTTTCTACGGCGCCCTGCATCTCGCCACTTACCTGTGGCTCGACCAGTTCTTCGACTGGATGGCCATCGCCAAGGACATCGTCAAGCGGCCCTTCATCACCGTGGGCTTCGCCGCCTTCGTGCTGATGGTGCCCCTGGCGCTCACCTCCACCAACGCCATGGTGCGCCGCCTGGGCGGGCGGCGCTGGCAGCGGCTGCACCGCTCGGTCTATGCCATCGCCGTGCTGGGCGTGCTGCACTACTGGTGGCTGGTGAAGAAGGACATCACCCAGCCGCTGATCTATGCCCTGCTGCTGGGCGGCCTGCTGGGGGTGCGCGCCTGGTGGCTGGCGCGGGAGAAGCAGCGGCAGTTGCGCGCCGGCTTTCAGCCGGTGACGTACACCAGCCCCGGCTCCAGGTAGAGCTCGCGCGGGCCGACCGCGTCCTTGCAGGCGCGCGGCACGATGCGCGCGAAGTCGTAGCGCATGCCGCGGAACACCACGTAGCGGTAGATGTCGCAGCCGTCGTAATGGCCGATGACATCGGCCACCTCGTCCAGGGCGCTGGCGCGCACGATGACGATGCCCCGGTTGCGCAGGTAGCGCGGGTCGCTCTGGCGCCGCGTCTCGAGTCGCATCATCCACACGATGGGCAGGAACGTGCCCAACAGGCACAGGGCGAGCACCACTTCCATGACACGCCTCCTCCGGGCCATGACAGGTTCCCTTATACCCCTGCCGCGACCGGTTGCCTATGTGCGCCGCGTCATTGATCCTTGAAACCGCAGTTGGAACCGCCTTCAACGCGAAGATCGCAAAGACGCAAAGGCCGCAAAGAACGATCCGCAGCCTCACCCTTTGGGTGTCGGCCATCCTTCAGGATTGTCCTTTGCGTCCTTTGCGTTGCTTCGCGTCCTTTGCGTTAAGTGCGGTTTTCAGGTTGATTCTGATCCTTGAGCTCGCGCAGCAGGCGCGCCTTCTGGCGGGCGCGGCTGGCACGCTTGTCGCGCCGCTCGTGGGCGCCGCCCTTGGCCAGCAGCGGCTCGAGGGCGAGAGGGTTGCGCGGCTTGAACGCCCGCGCCTTCTGCTTGGCGCGTTTCATCGCGGCTTGTGCAGCCGGTCGAGGCGCACGATGGCGCGGCCATCGGCGGTAACGCGCGGCTGCGGCTTCCAGGCGTGGCCGTAGACCACTTCCACGGTCGCCGGCAGACGGCCGTCGCGCCGCAGCTGCTCGTAGGCAGCGCGCATGCGTGCCCAGCGACGCGGCGTGGCCAGCCCGCGCGGGCGGCCGGCCAGCGCGTTGCCTGAACCGGTGGCGCGCAGGTCGCGCATCAGGTCGTCCACGCTGCCGTAGGTGACGGTGATCATTTCCATGTCCATGACCGGATCGGCGAAGCCGGCGGTGACCAGCATGTCGCCCAGATCGTGCATGTCGATGAAGCGGTGCACGTGGGCGCCGTCGTCCGCCGCGGCGAAGGCGCCGCGCAGCTCCTTCAGGGTATCGGGGCCGACGGTGGAGAACATCAGCAGTCCCCCCACCGCCAGCGCCCGATGCATCTCCCTGAAGGCGGCCAGGGGATCGGCCAGCCAGTGCAAGGCGAGATTGGACCACAGCAGACCCACGCAACCGCTGCGCAAAGGAATACGCCCCATGTCCGCGCATAAAAAGGCGGGCTCGCGCCCGGCCAGGGCGCCGAGCTTGCGCCGGTACCAGGGCGTCTTGTCGCGCGCGGCCGCCGCCATGGGCAGCGCCAGATCGAAACCGGCGCGCCCGGCCTGGGGATAGCGGCTGCCCAGCAGGCGCAGATCGTCCCCGGTGCCGCAGCCGGCGTCCACCACCAGCCCGGGAGAAATCCTGACGTAGTCCAGGCGCGCCGCCATGCGCGCGGCGATCTCCCGCTGCAACTGCGCGGCGGCATCGTAACCGCTGGCGGCGCGGGCGAAGGCGCGGCGCACCGCGGCGGGATCGGGGCGGTAGCGGCTGTCGTTCATGCCTCGTGAAAGATCCGGGCTTAGGACCGCTGCCGCCGCGCCGAAGTTTCAGATGGCCTGCAGGCCCAGGCGCGCGAACAGCCTCTCGTCCCGGTCCGCCTCGGGATTGCCCGTGGTGAGCAGCTTGTCGCCGTAGAAAATGGAGTTGGCGCCGGCCAGGAAGCACAGGGCCTGCAGTTCGTCGGACATCTGCTGACGCCCGGCCGACAGGCGCACGAAGCTCCTGGGCATGGTGATGCGGGCGCAGGCGATGGTCCGGACGAACTCGAAGGGATCGACCGGCTCGGCGCCCGCCAGGGGCGTGCCGGGGATGGCCACCAGGTTGTTGATGGGCACGGAATCCGGCTGCGGCTCCAGGTTGGCCAGCTCGGCGATCAGGCTGGCCCGGTCGCGGCGCGACTCGCCCATGCCGACGATGCCGCCGCAACATACCTTGATGCCCGCCTCGCGCACCTTGTGCAGCGTGTCGTGGCGATCCTGCTGGCTGTGGGTGGTAATGACGTTGCCATAGAACTCGGGCGCCGTGTCCAGGTTGTGGTTGTAGTAATCGAGGCCCGCCTCGCGCAACTGCTGCGCTTGGCCGTCCTTGAGCATACCCAGGGTGACGCAGGTCTCCAGGCCCAGGGCCTTCACCGCCCGGATCATCTCGGCCACCTCCTCCAGATCGCGCTGCTTCGGCCCGCGCCAGGCGGCGCCCATGCAGAAGCGCGACGCGCCCTTGTCCTTGGCGGCCCGGGCCGCCGCCACCACCTGGTCGAGGGGCATCAGCTTCTCGGCTTCCAGCCCCGTCTTGTGCCGGGCCGACTGGGAGCAGTAGCCGCAGTCCTCGGAGCAGCCGCCGGTCTTGACCGACAGCAGGGTCGAGCGCTGCACCGCGTTGGCGTCGAAATGGGCCCGGTGCACCTGCTGGGCACGGAAGAGCAAATCGTTGAAAGGCAACGCGAACAAGGCCTCGACGGCTTCCTTGGTCCACTTCTTGGCGGCGGCTGGCTGGGGGGCTTGCAGGACGGCGGACATGACGGCTTCCCGGATACAATCGGAGGGCGAATCATCCTTGATCGGGTCAGCCCTTGTCAATTTCTCCTGTTGCCGAAAGGTTTTTGCGGCGGGTGGTGTCCTGGCTGCTGCCCCAGGACTGCTTCATTTGCGGCGCCGCCAGCGGCGACAGCCTGTTGTGCGCCGAGTGCGTCGACGCCCTGCCGCGCCTGGCGGCCCAGCGTTGCCCCGTGTGTGCCCTGCCGACCTCCGGCGGCACCCCATGCGGTGCCTGTCTCAAGGCGCCGCCCCATTTCGACGCCACCGTCGCCCTTTTCGAATATGCCTTTCCCGTGGAACAACTGATCCAGGCACTCAAATATCACGGCCGCCTGGCGCTCGCTCCCTTTCTCGGCGGCCATCTGGCCGAGGCCCTGGCGGGCGTGCCGGCCGACTGCCTGGTGCCCCTGCCTCTACATCCGCGGCGCCTGGCCGAGCGGGGCTTCAACCAAGCGGCCGAGCTGGCGCGGCCGGCGGCACGCCGGCTGGGCCTGCCGCTGCTGTTGCGGGAAGTGGTGCGGGAGGCGGACAACCCGTCCCAGGCCGGCCTGCCCTGGTCCCAGCGGCGGCGCAACGTGCGCCATGCCTTCCACTGCACGGTGGATCTGGCGGGGAAATCGGTGGTCGTGGTGGATGACGTGATGACCACGGGGGCCACCCTGGACGAGTTCGCCCGCACCCTGAAGAAGCACGGCGCGGCGCGGGTCACCAACTGCGTGGTGGCGCGCACCCTGCCACGGGAAGCATGAACCTTGAAACCGCAGTTAGAACCGCCTTCAACGCAAAGATCGCAAAGACGCAAAGGCCGATCCGCAGCCTCACCTTTTTGGTGTCGGCCATCCTTCAGGATTTTCCTTCGCGTCCTTTGCGTTGCTTCGCGTCCTTTGCGTTAAGTGCGGTTTCAAGGTTGAATGCGGTTCCGTCAGCCTATTGCAACTGGCGCAGGCGCTGCTCGACGTAGCGCTCCAGCTCGGCCGACAGGCTGCCGCTGGCGCGGGCGCGCTGGAAGGCTTCGCGCGCCTCGGCGGGCCGGCCGTCGGCTTCCAGGGAGATGCCCAGGCCCATCCACCACACGCCCACTTGGGGCGCCAGGCGCAGCGCGGCCTGGTATTCCTCCGCGGCGGCGCGATGCTGCTCCAGGCGCTGCAGCACGCCGGCATAGAGGCCGCGATATTCGGCGCTCGCGGCAGCGCTCGCCAAATTCTTTTGCAGCGTGTCCGCCGCCGCCCTCAACTCGCCCCGCTCCACCTGGATGCGCGCCAGCTTGATCACCAGCGGCGCGTGGCCGGGGGTGTGGGCGAGCCCCTCCTGCAGCAGGGCCTGGGCATCTTCCAGCCGCCGCTGCTCCACCAGCAGGCCGGCCAGCGCCAGGCGCGCCTGGGCATGGGCGGGATCTTCCTGGAGCGCGGCGCGCAACCCGGCCTGGGCCTCGCCCGAGCGCCCCTGGTTGAGCGCGGCCACCGCTTTGCGGTACTCGTGATCCGCCCGCTCGCGCGTGCTGGCGAGACGCGGCTGCTTGTCGATCACCACCGGGCCGGCGGAAGGGGCGGGCGCGGGCGCCGCCTCCGGCTTGATGGACAGACCCGTGGCCACCTTCAGCCCGGCAGACTGGCCGCCCAGGCTGGCGGCCGGTTTGGTCTTGGGCGCTGCCGGCACGGGCGCGGCAACCGGTTTCTCCTCGGGGGGCGGCGCAAGCTTCGGCTCCGGCGCGGGCGCGGCCTGAGGCACTTCCGGCGCCGGCGTCGCGGCAGCAGCCGCAGCGGCGGAAGCAGGCGCGGGCGGTGTCGGCGCAGCCACGGGAGGCGCCGGCGCCGGCTGCGGCGCGGCCGGGACGGGGTGCGGCTGGATGCCCGGCGCCGGCGCCAGTTGGTTCTGTCCCCACCAGTATGCTCCGCCCACGAGCGCTGCAATCACCACCGCCGCAGCCGCCACCTTCGGCGCCGCCGAAGGCCGCGGCGCCGGCAGCGGCCGCACGGCGTCCGGCAGCGCGCCCCGCTCGGCGCCGGCGCGGCGCTCCTCCAGGTCGCGCAGCATTTGGTTGATCAGACTCATGACAGCACTACCATATGCGCCACCAGGGCAGGCGCACTTCTTCCGTATCGCGCGCGGCGCGGCGGGTGTGGCGCGCGGCAACCAGTTGCTTGCCCTCGCCGAAGGCGCACAGCAAAGCCTTGTGTGCCAGGATATTGACCATGCGCGGTATGCCGCCGCTGGCGCGGTGGAGCAGGCGCACCGCACCCGGCGCGAACAGCCCGTCGCCGCGGTAGCCCGCCACGCGCAGGCGATGGGCCAGGTACAGATCCAGCTCGCCGCGCTGCAAGCCTTCGAGCCGATAGTGGAAAGCGATGCGCTGGCGCAACTGGCGCACCGCCGGGTTGGCCAGGCGGGCATCCAGCTCCGGCTGGCCGAACAGCACCAGGTGCAGCAGCTTGCGCTTCTCGGTCTCCAGATTGGACAGCAGGCGCAGGGCTTCCAGGCTTTCGATGGGCATGGCCTGGGCCTCGTCGATGCACAGCACCACCCGCTTGCCCCGGCGCGCGAACTCCAGCAGGGCCTCGTTCAGCGCCTTGACCAGATGGAACTGGTAATCGTAGCGCTCCAGGGCGATGCCCAGCTCCTCCGCCAGCGCCAGTAGCAGGGTGCGCGGCTCCAGGTAGGGGTTGGGCAGGTAGGCGGTGACGTACTCGTCCCCCAGCGCCGCCAGGAAACGCCGGCACAGCAGCGTCTTGCCGGTGCCCACCTCGCCCGTGATCTTGATGAAACCCTCGCCGCTGCCCACGGCCACCAGCAGCGTGTTGAGCGCTTCCTGGTGAGCGTTGGCGGCAAAGGCGAACTGAGTGTCGGGGGTGATGCCGAAGGGCAGCTCGCTCAGACCGAAATGGGACAGATACATCGTCGCCCGGTCATTCCTTGATCTGCGTTCCCTGGGGCGTGACCGTGATGGTGCGCTTGCCGATGTTCTCCACGCGCATCTGCGTATCCTGCAGGTCCTGCACCCAACCGCGGTCGTCGCGGATGATGGTCGGCTTGAGCAGGATCACCAGCTCGCTCTTCAGCGCGCTGCGCGACTTGTTGCCGAACAGGTTGCCGAGGACGGGGATGTCCTGGGCCCCCGGCAAGCCGGAGCGGTTGCTGGTCTGGCTCTGCTTCATCAGCCCGCCGATGGCGACGATGTTACCGTCCTGGACGCGCACGATGCTGTCGCTTTCGTTCACCGCGCTGGCCGCCAGCGGCAGCTTGAAGGTGCCCAGGGTGCCCAAATCCAGCAGCTTGGTCTTCTCCGCCACCTCGCTGATCGAAGGATGAATGTGCAGGATGATGTTGTTCTCGTCGTCGATCTGTGGCGTGACATCCAGGGCGATGCCCGAGAAGAACGGCTGCACGGTGATGGTCGGCGAAACCGTATTGGTGCCCGTGGTACCGGTCGTGGTGGTGGTGGTGACGCTGGTGACGAAGAACTCGTCCGAACCCACCTTCAGCACCGCCTTCTGGTTGTTGAGGGTGGCGATGCGCGGGCTGGAGAGGACGTGTACCGTGCCCTGGGTTTCCAGGAAGCTCAGCAGGGCGGCGAAGTTGCTGGCCTGGATGGCGAGGCCGAACAAACCGGAGCCCAGGGTGGTGCCGCCCACCAGGTTCGTCCCCGGGAAGGCCGACAGGCTGGGATTGGTGAAGGTGCCGGCGTTGAGGTCGATGGTTTCGGAGCCCGAGGCGAGAGCCCCCTCCCGCTGCAGCACCGCCCCCTGGTTCACCATCCCTGCCGTCACGCGCGTGGCGCCGCGACGGAATGCCGCCCAGTTGACCCCGGATTCGTAGCCGTCGCGCAGTACGACCTCCACGATCTTGGCTTCGAGCATCACCTGGCGCTCGACGATCAACTGCGTCGCGCGCAGGAAATTCTCCACGCTGCGCAGCTCGCCGGGAAAAGCGCGCACCACGATCACGCCCGACATGGGATTGAGGATCACCTGCCGCCCGCCCTCGGCTCCGACGATGGTGCGCAGCGCCGCGCCCAGGTCGGTCCAGAAGTCGCTGTCGGAAGTAGTGTAGACGCGGCTGGACTCCGGCGTACGCTGGGTCCCGGTGGTGCCGGTGCCGCCGGCGGGAACCGGGGCGGCGGCCGTTCCGGTGGCCGCCGTCGTGCCCGGCTGCTGTGTCGTGGAAATGGAGCCGGAGGTCACGCGCACGTCCGACAGGCCCTGCCGGCGGCCGGCCAGGTAATTCACCTGGAATACCCGTGTCTGCAGCGTCAGCGGCTGGACGAAGATGCGTGTGCCCTGAATCTTGTACTCGTAGCCGTACAGCTCGCGCAGTGTGTCCAGGGCTTCCTTGATGGTGACATCCTTGAGGTTCACCGTGATGGTGCCGGACATCTCGGGCGGCAGCAGCATGCTGTAGCGTGTGCCCGACACGATGGCCATATACACCTGGGCCGCCGGGGCGTTGTTCACCACCAGGTCGAAGCGCGGCTCGGCCGCCGCCGGCGCCTTGGGCAGCTCCGCCTGCAGGGGCGGCAGCAGGGCACGGTCCACCGCCTCGGGGCGTGCCGGCGCGCGCCGCTCGGCGGCCTGTTTCAGGTCTTCGTTGATGCGATCGAACACCTCCCCCTGTTTGATCCGGGGAGTCGAGCAGGCGGCCGCCGCGAAGGCCGCCACCAGCATGAAAGCGCGTTTCGTTAAGGTATTCTCCATTGAACTCCCTGCCGAGCCGGACCGGATTCCTTCCTGTCCCGCTTGCCTGTCGTTGCGGACGCCGCGGGCCTTTTCTCCACATCGGGCGTCATCCTGAGCGTCTGCACTCCCTCGGGACCCTTGAGGACCACTTCGGCTTCGGTGATCCTTACCACCTGCGCCTCACCCACCTTGCCGCCCACCTGCACCTGCTCGCCGTTGATGACGGCCGAAGGCTTGCCGCGCGCTGGAATGATGACGGATTGAAGGGGGTTGCCGCCCTGCACCGGGCCGCCCGGCGCCCCGTGCGCCGCACCCGGCGGGCGCGTGGGGTCCGGCAGGGACTGGGCCGCGACCGCGCCGGCCGCCGATGCCAACAGGATGAAAACGAAGCGCTTCATACGGTCAGCCATGCCTTGTCCGGGCTCAGAGTATGGACGATGAAGGTGAGCCGAACCCGGGGATGCTCTTCCACCGTCAGTTTGAGCGAGCTCCACAACAGCCGCTGGGGCATGCGCTCCAGCTCGGCCAGGTAAGCCAGCAGGTCGGCATAGCTGCCTGCGACGGTGATCTCGACGCCGTGCCTGAACAGCACCCCGTCATGGGCAGCCGTGCCCGGCGCCGGTCCCGGGCGGCCGTCTTTGTCATCGCGCGAAGATCCCGCCGCGATGCCGTCTTCCCCCCGCAGCAAGCCGGTGGCCGGCAGGTTGCGCAGGGATATCAGTTCCAGGTTGCGGTTGCGCCTGAGCACTTCTTCCAGCAGAGCCGCCATCCGTTCCGGCGACACCAGGGTGCTCTCCATGCGCCGCAGGCGTTCGTCGATCTCCGCCATCCGGTGCCTGATCATTTCCAATTGGCGCCTGTTGGCGGCATCCGGGTCCTTGACTTGCGCCTGGGTCGTCCTCAGTTGTTCGCGCAGGTTGCGCAGCTCCGCCTGGTGCTGGTCGAGCAGGCGCCGGGCAGCCCGCTGGCGCGCAACCGCAGGCTCCAGCGCGATCACATACGCGGTGACGACGATCACCGCCAGCACGGCGACCAGCACCATTAGCCGCTCGCGGCGGGTAAGGGCGTCGTAGCGGTCGGCATGGCGTTGCCAAAGCTGCTTCATCGGCGCCCCCCGCTTTCCGCCGCCGCGGGTTTCGAGCTGAGCTTGAATTCCACGTGGGGCAGCAGCGCCGGCCCGGCGGTGGCCCCGGCCTGCTGCTCGCGCACGGCGCGCACATCGAGGGCAGCGAAGCTTTTGCCGCTGAAAACCCCCTCGCCGTTCAAGCGGCGAATGTAGGCGGGCAGCATCTTGGCGTCGAGAGCCTTGCCCGTGATCTCCATCTCGCTGCCGCCGCTGTCGAGGGTGAAGCCGGTCAGCCACAAACCTTCGGTGGTCTGGCGCGCAAACGCGCGCAGATACTCGGCAAAGCCCTCGGTGCGCCCGAGCCTGCCGCCCTCCAGCATCGTGACCAATTCCTGGCGCACCTTGAGGGCCGCATCGGCCTTGGCCAGTTCCAACGCCAGCTTGGGATCGGGCTTGTGCTCGGATACCTCCTTCGTCAACGCGACCAGCTTTTCCTGCTCCTGCTTCACCTGCGCTGCCATGCTCGAGGAATCGGCTTCCAGCTCGGCGGCATGGCGGGCGCTCCACGCCGCCGCCGCGCTCGCCAGTACCAGGGCCGCGCCCGCCGCCAGCACCAGGGTGCGGGCGTTGAGCGCCTCGCGCCGCCGGCGCAGCGCGGGGTTGACCAGGTTGATGTGCCGGGTCACGCTCTTGCCTCCTGGGGCCGCAAGGCGGCGCCGAGAGTCTGCAGCCACTGGGACTGGCGCAGCGGCAGATTGAGATCCGGGACCGCCGTGCAGTCCATGCCCTCGACGAGCTTCAATTCTTCGACCGGGGCATAAAGGTTGGCCGCCAGGAACGCCAATGCTTCGGACATATCCGGCAGCGGCGCCACGAGCAGCTTGGCGAGAGGAATATGGCTGTACTGGCGATCGAAGTTATCGAGGGAGCGCTGCAGTTCCAGCGCGATGCGGTCGAGCAACTGCCCGCGCCGCCCGACATCCGCCTGTGCCAACTGCTCCAGGGTGATCTCGATGCGCCGCGAGGCGTAGAGCTCGCCCCGATGAGTGAAGGTGAGCAAGCCGCCCTGCTCGTCGAAATGGAGCAGCGCCAGGCCGCGGTTGTCCGACTCGAACAGGGCGGCGATGTTGCGCTGGGCGGTTTCCGGCACGTCTATGGCATCCAGGGGCACGCCCGCCTGCTCGAACAAAGCCATGCGCGCCCCGATCACCTCATTGCTGGCCACCACGACGAACAGGGACTTGGGCCGCCCCGGCGGCGCGCCGTCGACAGGAATGTCGAGCACGTCCAGGGTGGCCGACTGCACGGGATAGTCGATCATGTCCTTGATGCGCCAGCGCACCGCGTCGCGCAGTTCTTCCGCCGGCACGTTGGGCGCGTCGACGCTGAGCATCTGGTACTCGCCCGGCCCGAGCAGCGTCACGCAGCGGTAACTGGCCAACCTCAATTCCTTGCGCAGGCGCGCCAGAGCCTCCTCCGGCCTGCCTTCCTTGCGAAAAGAGGCAAGGGACACCACCTCCGGCCGTCCGGCAGGGGAGGGACGCACATGGGCGAGATCGATCCGGTCGGATCGAAAATTCACGACCATCCAGCCCGATTTTTTACGCGCCCTGAGAAAAATAGTCACACTATAGACAAATCACTTTAATTAAATGAGGATAACATATTATTTGCATTAAAAATCTAAAATTGCCGCAATCATCGCCCCACGGCCTGCGGCTCAGTATGCTTCGCGCCTGTAGATCATTTCCGTCCCGCCGCGATAGACGCCAAAGGTGGTGCGCGCCTTGGGATCGGCCACCGACCCGGTCCAGTTGAACTCCAGCCAGGCGGGCACGTTCAGGGTCAGATCCACGCTGCCGCTGTTGCCCACGCCGGGGGCGGAGAGGGTAATGACTGCCGCGCCTGCGACAAGCGTCAGCGTGGCGGGAGAAGGGGTGGTCTCGCCGGGATTCAGGTTGCGCTGCCAGTTGGAGAAGGTGAGCACCGATGAGAGACTGAAGGAGGAACAGTTGTCTGCGGTGTTGGCCTTGAAAATGGTGCCGTCGAAATATTCAACGCGCACCGGGACGGAAAGCGCCAGACGCTCCGAGCCGTGGGCGTTGGAAAGCCGCAGCCGCCCGTAGCGGAAGGCATTCCCCGCATCGAAGGCGATGCCGCTGCTGCCGCCGTCGAACACGGCGGGCGCGGTGGTGGCGATGATGCCCTGATTGGGGCCGTTTTCCGTGGCATCCTGCACGCTCATCACCAGCGAAATGTTCGCGCTGAAGGGCGCGGGGTAAGGCGGCGCGGTCGTCCGCGTGTAGTTGAGCGTGTCGCCGGCGTTGGCGGCAATGGTTCCCGTGCCGTCGTTGTCGGAGGTGACCGTGGGCGCGCCCAGGGTCGTGGTCAGCACGGGTGTAGCAGGCACGGATGTGTAGGTCTGCGTCACGTCGGTGGCGGTCAGTTTCCACAGTGTGCCGCGGTAGTTGGCGGTGGTCGAGCCGGCGGCGTTCTTCGCTTCTACCTTCGCCTGCGGCGCGGTCACGTAGCCGAAAGGCTGGCCGATGTAGGTGAAGAAGCGGCCGCTGCATCCCGTGTCGTTGAAGGTCTTGAGCTGGGGCGTGTTCTGGGGTGCCAGCTCGAAGCGGTCCGGCACAAAGCGGCCGACATCGATCGTCGCGGATTGAATCTCGCGCTCGGCGCTGCTGGAATCCGGCGCATCCACCGCCGCGAAGTCGGCATCGACCAGCCGCATGGAGAAGGCGCCCGCCTCGTCGTAAGTGGCGCCGTTGGCCTCGAGCACGCCGTTGGATGCCGGCGCGCCGATGTTGAGCACACCGAGGTCGGCCAGCCCGCAGCCGGCGGGCTGCAGGCATGCCTCCATCCTCGCCTCGGGACTGCCCGCGTAGCGGGTCGTGGTCGCCCCGGCGGCGTTGACGGCGCGGGCGTAGACTCGGAACGGGCGCCCGGCCTTGTGCACCACGCCGCCCGTGGCGGACGTATTGGCGAGCACACGGGTGGCGCCCGCCGTCTCCCAGTTCTGGTCGGTCACGGCCACCTGGGCGAAGGCCGCGGGCCGGATAGCAAAGGCGTCGGTGGAACAGCCGACGACCAAGGGCAAGGGGCTGCCGATCACGGGAATCGCGGGAAACGTGACCCGCACCCGGACCTTGGGCCAGGCGTTGGGCTCGACGACATTGGAGACCGTGCGCCGGCCTTGGTCGAGGGGAGTGAAGAGCTGGTCCGGCAGTCGCTGGATGACCGTCCACGAGCCGCGGCAGGCGTGGGCATCGAGGGGGGCGGAGTCGTCGGCGGCATCGAGCAGCTCGACCTTCACGCTTCCCGTGAACGTGGTGAACACCCCGGTCTTCTGGGGGTTGACCGCCACGATATCGAAGCTGAACGGGCTGGCCGCCACCTTGGTCTTGAGCACCCCCGTGATGGCCCCCGGAGGGGTCGTGGTTTCGAAGGCGTTGAAACCGCCCGGGACGACGGCCGCGCCGGCGGGTATCAGGGCGACGAGCTGGCCGACGCCGATGGCCGATCGGTTGCTCTCTGCCGTGCGGGGCCCCGTCGACCCGGCAGCCGCCAGGGTCTGATCGGCGGCCAGGGCCGAGACGCCGTTCTTGCCCCCGCCGGACCGGGGCCGTTCGCGCCGGCTCATCCCCGCCGGCTCAGTGAGCTTCGCATTGCCATGGGCCTGGGCGAAGAAGGCGAGCAGTCGATCGCCCGCCACGGTCGCCGTCACCGAGGGCGCCGTGATGAGGCTCGAAGCCGTATTCGTCGCCTGCCCGCCGTGCGCGTCGATGCCGGAGGCGCCCCGGTAGGCGGCGATGATCCCCGCGGCCCGGCGCTTGCCGGCGAACGTCCAGGTGTAATTCCCGGGCTCCAAGTTTCCCGTCGTCTTCGTGTACAGGGCGACGGAGAGGGGGGGACTGCCGCCGACGGCCGTGTCGCGCCGCAGGAGCGTCCAGCCGGCGGGGGGCGTGATGGACACGGCGGCATCCCCGCGAACGGCGATCTGGGCGATCAGGAGGTCGCCCGACTGCACCCCCGCGGGCCGGTTGATCTTCAGGGCATCATCGTTGTCGTCTTTGGCAACCGAGCCGACGAAGGTGATGGCGGCCTGGGCCGCGGGGGGCGCGAGCAGTGCCATCATCAGCGCCGCCCAACCCACGGCGAGCCAGACCACCGAGAACTTCTTCACCCTATTCGACCCATTCAACATGCTCCCCCTCCCGGCGCCGTGCACAGCGCCACCGTTGCCGTGAGCTGCCGCTCCACATAGCCGCTGGTTCCAGGGGTGCCGCTTTGGGCGGTGGAGATGATGGCATACACGCGCACCGTATTGCCCGCCTCGTCGTAGGCATTGGAGGAACACGTCACGGTGGTGGTGAAACCGGCGAGATCTCCGGGAAAGGCGATGGTGTCCGCGGACGCCCCGCCGGTGGCGCAGGCATACGCTGCGCTGTTCTTGACCGCCTGCCAGGCGGCCCATTCGATGCCCGCCTGCGCCGCCTGGTAGGCCCGGGCACCCTGCACGTCCAGGTTGGATGCCGTGTGCTGGGTGGTGGACAGCGATACCATGAACGCTCCCAGGGCAGCGAGAATCACCACCAGAAAAATGGCCGAAACGATGCTGAAGCCCCGTTGATGCATTCTCTGTGTCATGGTCATGGCACATTGTTCACATGAACGGTGTGATAGAGCGTCACCGTTTCCCCCCCTTCCGCCAGCGTAAGCTGCATTTCCAAAAGGCCGGAGCGTTCCGTCACGCCTTCCACATAGCGAAAGACGCATCCGGTCACCTGGGTGGCGAGTCTGGCGCTTTGCACGCCGGGCAGCCCCGCCAAGGCCGCCGCGCCCGGCTGAGCGGATTGGATCGGATAGCCCCAGTAGCGCCACAGGGTGGCGTTTGGAAGGTCGCACACATAGCTCACCGGGCCTTCCACCACGTGGAAGCGGTTGGCGGGGGAGGCCAGGGGAAATTGGAACGACGCGATCGTCACATGAGTCTGGGCGCCGGCCGCGCCGGTGTAGGCGGTGATGTTGTCCCCCGAGTAGGCGTTGGCGCCGCTCACATTGGGCCCAAGGTTGTACACCACGATGCGGTCGCCGTCGGCGAACGTCACCGCCGGGCCGATGATGTCGAAGCCGGTATCCGCCCCGGAAAAATCCAGCACGTCACCCGTGCCGTCGGCTTTGGGGGCCGCCCGGTAGCGCCCACCCGTGCGCGTGGCCAGGAACTCCAGGGTCTGGTCGCCGTCGGTGGTGCGCACGCTGTTGGGCAGGGCCGGCCGCACATCCCGGGCGATGCGGCGCAGCGCCGTGTCGGCGATGTCGGTGAGCCGGGCGCGCCGGTCCAGGTCGAGATAACCCTGCACGGGGTTGCGGATGAATATCGCCACCGCGGCGGCGACGATACCGGTGATGGCGATGACGACGACCATCTCCACCAGGGTGAAGCCCCCGGCCGCGCGCTGGCGGCGTCTTCCCGCAGTCTCAGCCATCGTTCGTGCGAAAGCCGGAGAGCGTGACGGTCGCGCCCTGGGGATCGGTGACGGTCACCACGATCCGGCGTGCATCCGCCCCTGCGAGGACAAAGGGCGTGACGCTGACGCTCACGCTGTAGGACTCGAGCCTCGGGATGACGGTGTTGGTCAGATCCACGATGCCCGGCCCCATGACAAAGCCGTCATAATCATTCACGTCGTCGAACAACGGACGGTTGGCGGGGGTGGGCGGGCCGCTGAAGCCACCGGGCGGGTTGGCAAAATCCTTGAGCGCGATCTCCTCCAGCAGGGATTCGGCGACGGCCAGGGCCTGCTTGCGGATCATGGGATCGGCGCCGGTGCGGGTAGTGAGATTCATCACCGACAGCACGCCGGCCACCGCCGCACCCGCCACGGCGATGAAGATCACCAGTTCCACCAAGGAAATGCCGCGCTGCGAAGAGGCAACCCGCAAGCCGCAAGCCGTAAGCCTCTCACGGATGCACATAGCCCGTCTCCCGTTCCACGGTGAAGCTGCGGGTCGGCTCCCCGGCGGCGGCGATGGTGTAGGTCATTGCCGCGTTGGGATTTGGCCGACCCAGGGGATCGAAGGCGAAGGCGGCCGGTCCGGCGATGTTCACGCCGGAGGGCGCAGTGCGGACGAAAGAGGGCGCTCCCGCGGGATCGGGCACGGGCTGGCTGCAGCCGGTGTCGAAGCACAGGCGCAACTGACCCCCGCTCAGGTCGACTGACACGTTGCGGTGCTGGGCGATGGCCATCTTTTGCCCATACCGGACCAAGGCCTGGGCCTCGTCGTAGAAACCCCGGGCGTCGAAGCCGACGCGGCCGACGAAGCGCGGAATGGCCATGGCGGCGAGGATGCCGACCAGGACCAGGGCCACCACCAGTTCCACCTGGGTGAAGCCGCGCCCGTCCTTCATGGCTCAATCGAAAGCGCCCATGACGGCGATCGCCCGATCGGGCATCGTCGATCGCCCCCGCGCCATGCGCCCCTGCGGCAAAATGGGCGAACGAGCCGCGGCTGGCAGCCTTGCCCGCCCGCTTGTTCTTGGCGGCGTGCCAAAACACCGCCGCATACAGGCTTCTTCAGCAGCCGGTAGTGGTCGTTAGCACTGCGCCATTGGTTGCGTTATACGTCGCCTGGCAGGTGGCGCCGCCACCCGCCGGCCGCCAGGTCGAGGGGTTCACCGTGAGATCGATGGTCACCCCTTGGCAAGCAGTCGCCGATTCGCAGCGCATGATGGCGCCGATGCCCGCTGTAGTATTGGTCGGAACGCCTTGGGAAGTGCCCGTAGTTCCAACCGCGACGGTGGTGCCGTCAGCCATGGTGATGGGAGACGTTCCCGTTCCGGTTGCGAAATATCTGGCCTGAGCGACAGCGACCGCGGACCGCAACCCGCCCGCGATACCCTCTACCGCCGACCTGCGGGCGTCGGTAGTGACATTGATGAACCGCGGCAGCGCCGTCGCGGCCAGGATGCCGAGAATGACGATGACGACGACGAGTTCGACCAGGGTGAAACCTTTCTGTTTCATAAAATTCGCCTGAGAAAAACGATCAGTCGCAGGTCGAGTTCACGACGGCAATGACCGGCGTCGTCCCCGCACCGTTAGCGGCCGTATAGGTGAACCGGCAGCTATTGCTGGTCGGCGCGGGGACATCGATGGTGATCGTGTCGCCGGCGGCGGCGCCGCCGCCGGTGGCGGGGAAATCGGTGGCGCTCAAGTCGGCCGCGGCGATGATGCCTGCGGCATTGGCGGTGGGATACCGGTCGACACCCGTGACGCTCGCCCCTTCCATGGCGAGGGTGACAGGGCCGGTGCTCGGGCAGGCGCCGGAGGCGGTTTGCGCCAGGCACTGAGCGTGGAACAGGGCAGCGGCAGCCCGAACGGCGGCTATGGCGCCCTGCAGCTTGGCCTGGCGTGCCTGGACCTGCAGGTTGGTGAACCGGGGCAGCGCCACGGCGGCGAGGATACCGAGGATGATGATCACGACGATCAGCTCGATAAGGGTGAAGCCTCGAGAAGAATTTTTCATAGATCCCCCTTTCCCATTTACCAGATTAAGCACCGACGGCAGCCACCGAAGGCGCGGGCAAGTCCTTTTACAACCAAAGACTACTGCAAATACTACCGTTCCAGCCAAGAATAAGATGTGACGCTTTCCACGCGCAGGCCGGGCGGCCCAGGGCGTTCGGGCTCCTGCGCCGCAGCCACGACACGCCAGCGCAGGAGTTTCTCGCGTCCGGCCTCGCCTTCTATGCGCAAATGCCGGTCGTTGCGCGGATGATACACCAGTTCCCGCCGCTCGCTGTCGAAGCACCAGGCGCCTGTCGGGAGTTCTCCGGCGCCGCATTCACCCCGGTATCCGCCCGGCTCGGCTCCCAGCCAGCGCACCGGATTGCTCCCTTCCCAGCCCGCGATCCCCCCGTCGCGGCCGCTCATCAGGGCTTCGCCCGTGGCGATCCGCAGTCCGAGGCGCATGTTGCGCCACGTGAGTTCCACCATGAGCTTTTCCGCCCTTTCCTCGGCCTCCTGCAGCGCAGCCAGCAACCATCCTGCCAGAAGGAGAATGGCGACGATCGTCACCGCGTGCGCCAGCCAGCGCGACCCGGCATAGTGGTCGAAGACACGGGGGGCGGCGCGCATCACTTGCGGCCGAACGCCACCTTGCCCAGGTCCCACATCGGCAGGAACACGCCCAGCGCCAGGATCAGCACCATCACGCCGAGGGCGACGATGAGCACCGGCTCGATCTGCTGGCCCAGCGTCTTCAATTCGTACTCGACTTCGCGCTGATACATCTGACCGATCTCTTCCATCATGTCGTCGAGGGCGCCGGATTCCTCGCCGACCGCGATCATCTGCAGCACCACCGGCGTGAAAATGCCGGCCGAGACGGCGGCGCGCAGCACGCTCTCGCCCCGCTCGACCGCTTCACGCATGTTCTCGATGCGGCGCGCAATGAAGCTGTTGTCCACCGTCTGGGCCGAGTTGGCAAGCGCCATCATCACCGGCACGCCGCTTCTCGTACCCAGCGCGAAGCTGCGGGCGAAGCGCGCCAGCGCCGCCTTTTTCACGATCTTGCCGGCGATCGGAATGCGCAGCGCAAACCCTTCCCAATCGTAACGTCCCTGAGGCGTTGCCACCCAGAGGCGGAAGGCGACGACGAGCCCGACGGCGAGCGCCAGCAGCGCCGGCCACCAGGTGACCATGAAATCGGAAAAGCCGATCAGGATGCGCGTCATGAGCGGCAGCTCGGCGCCGAAACCCTGGAATACCTTGGCAAAGGCGGGGATGACGAAGAGGTTGATGACGACGATGGCCGCCGCCATGGCCAGGAGCACGAACGCCGGATAGCGCAGCGCCGATTTCACCTGTTCGCGCATGAAGCGCTCGAAATCGAGATGGTCGAACAGGCGCAGAAAGATTTCGTCGAGCAGCCCGGTCGTCTCGCCCACCCGCACCATGGAAACGTAGAAACCGGAAAACACCTTCGGGTGCCGTGCGAGCGCCGCCGACAACTCGCGGCCGGCCTGGAGCGATTCGCGCACTTCGCCAATGGCCTCCCTCATCGCGGGATTGGTGGAGGATTCCTGCAGTCCCGCAAGCGCCCGCAGGATGGGCACGCCCGCCTTGAGCAGGGTGTGCATCTGACGGGAAAAGAGCAGCAGATCGATGTGGCCGACCTTGGGCCTGAACAGGGCGAGCCTCGCCCCTCGGGGCTTGGTCTGCGCGCGGGACCCGGTTTCCCGGACGTCGATCGGCGTCACTCCCCGGGAGAGCAGCACATCGGCCACCGCCCCGGCGGTCGCGCCCTCGAGAATGCCTTCGATCAAGCTGCCGCCGGCATCGCGGCCCTTGTAGGCAAACTGCGGCATGGCCTCAGTCCTCGTCCGTCTGGTTGCTGATGCGCATGGCCTCTTCCACCGTGGTGCGGCCCTGTATCGCCAGGCGCACGGCGTCGCGGCGCAGGGTTTCGCCGGCCATCTGCTGGCGCGCGGCCTGCAGGAAGATTGCCGGGTCGTCCTGGTTGGCGGCCTCAACCACCCGGTCGGTCATTTCGAGCATCTCGTACACGCCGGTGCGGCCCTGGTAGCCGGTGCCGTTGCAGTGGGTGCAGCCGGCGCCGTGCATGTAGCGGTGGGCGTCCACCTTGTCGCCCAGTTCGTAGCGCAGCCACTGGCGCTCGTGGGGCTGCAGGGCATAGGGCCGGGCGCAGGATTCGCACACCAGGCGCACCAGGCGCTGGGCGAGGATGAGCTGCAGGGACAGGGCCACCATGTAGCGCGGCACGCCCATGTCGAGTAGCCGAATGGGCGTGCTCATGGCGTCGTTGGTATGCAGGGTCGACAGCACCATGTGGCCGGTCATGGCGGCGCGCATGCCGATCTCGGCGGTGACCTGGTCGCGCATCTCGCCCACCAGGATGATGTCCGGGTCCTGGCGCAGGGCGGAGCGCAGCACGCGCTCGAAACTCAGGTCGATTCTCTCGTGCACCTGCACCTGGTTGATGCCGGGCAGGCGGTATTCCACCGGGTCCTCGACCGTGATGATCTTCTTTTCCGGGGTGTTGAGCTCGTTGAGCGCGGCATAAAGCGTCGTGGTCTTGCCGCTGCCGGTGGGGCCGGTGACCAGCACCATGCCGCTGGGGCGATGGATGGCCTGGCGCAGGCGCTCCAGCACGCGCTCGGGCATGCCCAGCCTGGTCAGCGCCAGCAGGCCGGTCGCCTGGTTGAGCAGGCGCATCACCACCGACTCGCCGTACTGGGTGGGCATGGTGGAGATGCGCACGTCGATGGAGTTGTTGCGCACCTTGATGTTGAAGCGGCCGTCCTGGGGCAGGCGCTTCTCGGAGATGTCCAGGCCGGACATCAGTTTCAGGCGCAGCACCAGGGCCGAGGCGATCTTGCTGTCGGCCTCCGTCTGCACGTGCAGCACGCCGTCGATGCGGAAGCGGATCCTGAGGTTGCGCTCCTGGGGCTCGATGTGAATGTCGGAGGCGCGCACCGCGCAGGCGTCCTCGAACACCGACTGCAGCAGCTTGACGACCGGCGCCTCCTCCAGCCCGGGCGTGGTGCCGAGCAGTTCGCCAAAGTCTACCGGCATGTCGCCCAGCTCGGCGGTGAGTTCCTTCGCCAGGCCCGAGATCTCTTCGGTGCGGCGGTACAGGCGGTCGATGTTGGCCAGGAGCTGGGACTCGGTGACCACCGCCAGCTCCACGTTGCGCTTCAGGATGCGCGCCAGCTCGTCGTAGGCGAACAGGTCGGTGGGGTCCACCACCGCCACACGCACGGCGTCCTCGCGCGCTTCCACCACCAGGGCGCGGAAGCGGCGCGCCTGGGTTTCCGGCAGGAGCTGGGTGAGCTCCTGGCTGATGTTGTAGTATTTGAGGTCGATGTAGGGGATGTTGAGCTGCTTGGCCAGGGCCTGGGAAATACCCTCCTCGGTGACATAGCCGCTCTCGACGAGCACACGCCCGAGCTTGCGCCCGCTGCGCTTCTGCTCCTCCAGCGCCAGCCTAAGTTGTTCTTCTGTAATGAGATTCTGCTTTACCAGCAGCTCACCGAGCCGGACTTTTTCCGGGCGCGCCACACCCCCTCCTGCGTCAAAGAATTATATTTTTAAACCACTTATTAGAGAAAGTTAATCTTTTTTCAAAATCCTGGCAAGTGTTTCACGTCGTCCTCTACCAGCCGGAGATTCCGCCCAACACCGGCAACATCATCCGGCTGTGCGCCAACACGGGGGCGAGTCTGCACCTGGTGCGCCCCCTGGGCTTCCGCATCGACGACAGGACGCTGGCGCGCGCCGGCATGGACTTTAACTTGCTCGCGCAAGTTAGCCTTCGCCGTTAGAAGCGGCTGCGCCGCGTCTAATCCGCTTCGTTCTTCGGATCCCGTGCCAGCAGGGCTTCCACCGCCTGGGCGGCGGGCAGGCCGTCATAGAGGATGCCCTTGACGGCCTGGGTGATGGGCATGTCTATCCCCAGGCGCGCGGCCAGGGCCGCCACTTCCCGGGCACTGGACACGCCCTCGGCGGTATGGCCCAGCCCCGCCAGGATGTCCTGCAGCCGCTCGCTGCGGGCCAGCGCCAGCCCGACGCGGCGGTTACGGGAAAGATCGCCGGTGCAGGTCAGGATCAGGTCGCCCATGCCGGCCAGGCCCATGAAGGTCTCGCGCCGCCCGCCCAGGGCCTCGCCGAGACGGGCGATTTCCGCCAGGCCGCGGGTGACGAGCGCGGCGCGGGCGTTATGGCCCAGCCCCATGCCGTCGGAGATGCCGGCGGCGATGGCCATGACGTTCTTCACGGCGCCGGCCACCTCCACCCCCACCAGGTCGTCGTTGGCGTAGATGCGCAGCCGTGGCGTATGGAGCGCCAGGGCCAGCTCGCGCGCGCGCGCCGGGTCGGCGGACGCCAGCGTTACGGCGGTGGGAAGCCCCCGCGCCACTTCCTCGGCGAAGCTGGGACCGGACAGCGCCCCGCAGGCCGCTTGCGCGCCCAGCACCTCGGCCACCACCTGGTGCGGCAACAGGCCGCTGCCGGCCTCCAGCCCCTTGCACACCCATATCACCGGCGTGTGCGGCGCGGCGGCAGCCAGCCCCGCAAGCGTGGCACGCAAGCCGGACAAGGGGGTGGCAATGAGGTTGAGCTGCGCCTCGGCAGCGCACCGGCCCAGGTCGGCATCCAGCCTGAGCCCATCCGGGAAGGAAAAGCCGGGCAGATAGCGGCGGTTCTCGCGCGCTGCTCCCATGGCCGCCACCTGTGCGGCATCGCGCGCCCACAGGGTGACGTCGTGCCTTTTGGCGAAAACGATGGCCAGCGCGCTGCCCCAGGCGCCGGCTCCGAGGACCGCGATTTTCATGACCGGGCGCTCACACGCCCCAAATCTGATTCAGGCGCACATAGCCCGCCTGCCCGTCCCGGTGCCGTACCCTGGCCCAGCCGGCCGGGCCCGCATCCTCCAGCTCCAGCACCACGTCCTTGTCGGCCTCGAACAGCAGAGGCGCCGCCGCATCCGGTTTCTGGCGGATCTCCGCGCGGCTGGCGGTGACGATGACCGTGCGCTTGTCCGCCAGGGCCTTGGCTTCGATCCAGGTGATGTCGCCGGCCGCGTCGCGCACCTTCACCCAGCCGGCAGTGGTGACGATCACCTCCACCGGCGTGCCAGGCCGCACCACGAACAGGGGCGAGGCCTTCTGGGACGGTGCGTCGTAGAGGACCGCCGCTTCCGCGACGGAGCGGTACTCCAGGGCCTGGGCGGCGCCGGCCGTCAGGACCGCCAACAACGCCAATGCCGCGCGCCCCATGGCCGTGCCCCTCACTGGATGCGGATTTCCGAGCCTTCCTGCTGCTGACGCTCCAGCATGCGCTGCTGGTAGAGCGCTTCGAAATTCACGGGTGCGAGCAGCACGGGCGGAAAGCCGGCGCGGTTGACGACGTCCGACACCGTTTCGCGCACGTAAGGGAAGAGGATGTTGGGGCAGGCGATCGCCAGGATCGGCTCGATGTCCTCGTCGGGCACGTTGCGCACCTGGAAGATGCCCGCCTGCGCCGCCTCCACCAGGAACATGGCCTTCTCGGCCGCCCGGGCCGTGACGGTCACGGTCAGCACCACCTGGAAGATGCCGTCCTCCACCGCCCGGCCCTCGGAGTGCAACTGCACCTCGATCTGGGGCTGTTCGCGCTGCAGGAACACTTCCGGCGCGTTGGGAATTTCCAGGGACAGATCCTTGACGTAGATTTTCTCGATGCTGAATACGGGCTGGGCGTTGTCGCTCATGATGTAGGGCCTGGTTGAGTAGGCGCAGTCGCGCCGGAGGCTAGCCTTCGCCGCGCAGCAGCGGGTCGAGCTTGCCGGCATGATCCAGGGCGGCGAGATCGTCGAATCCGCCCACGTGGGTGTCGCCGATGTAGATCTGGGGCACGGTGCGCCGGCCGGTGCGCTCCATCATCTCGGCGCGCCGCGCGGGGTCCATGTCCACTCGGATCTTCTCGATTTCCGTCACCCCTTTGCCGCGCAACAGCCTTTCGGCGTTGTGGCAGTAAGGGCACACCGCCGTGACGTACATGGTGATTTTCGGATGCATCGCTTACTTCTTCGTGACGGGCAGGCCGGCCTGCTCCCAGGCGACAACCCCGCCCGCGAGGTTATAGACCTTGGCGAAACCGGCCTTGCGCAAGGTAGCGCCGGCCGAAGCCGAGCGGTTGCCGCTGGCGCAGCACAGGATGATCGGCTTGTCCTTGAACTTCTCCAGCTCCGTCAGCCGCTTCTGGAGCTGGCCCAGGGGCAGGTTGCGGGCATTGACGATATGCCCCTGGCTGTATTCGGCCGGCTCGCGCACGTCCACCACCACGGCATCCTCGCGGTTGATCAGGAGCGTGGCCTGGGCCGGCCCGACGCCGGGGCCGCCGGCGCGTCCGCGCACCAGCGGCCACAGCAGCATGCCTCCGCTGACGAAGGCAACGATGACCCATATGTAATTGTTCTGAAGAAACTCCACCAGGAATGCTCCCTTATTTCTTGTTTTGCGGGACGCCGCAGAAGACCTCGCGCATGAGCTCGATGAGCTGCAAAGTGCGGTAGTCGCCCACCCGGTAGTAGACCCGGTTGGCGTCCTTGCGGGTGAGCAGCACCCCCTTGTCCCGCAGGATCGCCAGGTGCTGGGAGATGTTGCTCTGGGACGTGCCCACCGCCTCGACGATCTCCTGCACGCACGCCTCCTGATCGCCGATGACGCACAGGATCTTGAGCCGCAGCGGATGGGAAATGGCCTTGAGGGCGCGGGCGGCGGTCTCGATGTGCTCCTGCTTGTCGATGAGGTTGATGACGTTATCCACGGCGGGCAAACGAACTTCGGCGGGGAATATTATAAAATGCTTTTTTTCGGCTTGCATGCCGGCGGGTCGTTCCTTTGCGGATATTTCTCCATCCCGTTTTGTCATCCCTCCCAAACCATCATGAAGAAACTCGTTCTATTGCGCCACGGCGAGTCCGTCTGGAACAAGGAAAACCGCTTCACCGGCTGGACCGACGTGGATCTCACGGACCGCGGCCGCCAGGAGGCCCGCCAGGCGGGCCAGCTCCTGCGCGAAGCCGGCTTCGCCTTCGATATCGCCTATACCTCGGTGCTCAAACGCGCCATCCGCACCCTGTGGATCGCCCTGGAGGAGCTGGACCGCATGTGGATTCCCGTGCACCATTCCTGGCGCCTCAACGAGCGCCATTACGGCGCCCTGCAGGGTCTGAACAAGGCCGAGACCGCCGCGAAGTTCGGCGAGGATCAGGTCAAGATCTGGCGCCGCTCCTATGACATCCCGCCGCCGGCGCCGGAAGCCGGCGACGAGCGTCTGGCCAGCCAGCAGGCCGATCCCCGCTATGCCGGCGACCGAACCGCGGCGGCGGTGCGCACCGAGTGCCTCAAGGACACGGTGGCGCGCTTCCTGCCCTACTGGCACGAGCGCATCGCCCCCAGCATCCGCGCCGGCCAGAGCGTCATCATCGCCGCCCACGGCAACAGCCTGCGGGCGCTGATCAAGTACCTGGACGGCATGTCCGACCAGGACATCGTCGAGCTGAACGTACCCACCGGCGTGCCGCTGGTCTACGAGCTGGACGATGACCTGCGGTCCCGGCGCCATTATTATCTCGGCGATGAAGAAGCCATCCGGGCGGCCATGCAGGCGGTCGCCAATCAAGGCAAGGCCAAGGCCTGACTCTCCCATTCTCCTCCGCATATCCCGGGGCCTGCTCGGCGCCGGCCTGACCCTGATCCTGGCTCGGCCCGCCGCGGCGCAGGACCGGGCGGAAGCCAGGCGCGGCGAGCTCAAGGAGCT
>DYIB01000032.1 GCA_020723855.1 Uliginosibacterium gangwonense | reverse complement strand
AACGACTGCATCTCTGAATTGATGCTGGCCGACGCCGGTGCACTCAGGGCTAGGGCAGTCGCAGCAGCCAAGAGGGTTTTCTTGAACATGGGAACGTCCTTTCTCGATCAGTAGAGGTCGCCCGGTCGGGTGCTGGTCAGGATGTAGATGCGCTCGATCACTTCCTGCGCCGAAATCACGCCAGACCCCAGCGGAATCAGTTGCTTCGTCTTCGGGTTGCCCAGCACGAGCATGGGAACACTCGTCACCGACAGCCGCTCGGCTAAGCCGTTGTCGCGCTGCGGATTGGGGTAGTCGGGGATGCCGCGTCCGTCTAGGCTGATGGGGAAGATGGTCAGCCCATAGGTGTCGCTCAGGAAGCGCAAGGTCGGCGCCATGCGATGGCAGAACGGGCAATCGGAGCGGAAGAAGAAAAATATCCCCCACTCCCGCTTGATGGCGTCGAGCGCCTGCATCTCTTTCTTGAAGCGCTCCTTGTTGTAGGTGTCGATGGCGGCGTTGTTGACCGGGCGCTTGAGTTCGTAGTTGAGGTCCGGGTTTTGCCAGATCACGCGCCGCCAAACGTCAGAAAACACCCCCGCCATCTGCCCGACCTCGTTTTGCAGTCGGATGTACTCGGCCACGTGTTCCGGTGTCGGCTCCAGTACGGCCTTGGCACGCGCCTCCTTCAGGCGCTGCTGGAGGGCCTCCAGCCGTTGCAGCGCCGTGGGCTGATCGGGCTGTTTCGGCTTTGGCTTGCTCGCTGGCGGCTTGGCGGGCGCCTCCGGCTTCTTTTCCGGTTCCTCGTCGCAGTACCAGTTGAACTTGGCGACATCGCAGGCAAAGGCCGATGGATAGTCGATGGCCGCGTGCGCCTGCGGCATGACCGCCAGCAGCGCCATCGCTCCCGCCAGCAGCGCGGCAACCCGTCGCAGACCGCTGTGACCCATGACCGTCACGGCTTACCCTCCGGCGGGTTTGTTGGGCGATACGTCCAGGCCAGCCTGTAAGTGCGCCCGCACCCGTTCCGTGATGTCTGGTATTGGACGCGCTGTCGCCGGCATCGCCACGATCGCCGCTGCGTTGATGATGGCGCAGTCGCATTCCTTGGCGGCGGAGGCCAGCGCGGCATCGAGACGCTGGCCGAACTCGGCGGCGCGCCGGATGGCGGCTTCCTGCTCATCCCTCGGGGTGTCGGGTCGGATGGCCGCCGTGAGCGCTTGGGTATGCGCGTTGACGAGCGCTTGGATGTTGACGGCAGCCAGCTTGGGCGCTGGATGGGTGTACACCCATGCCCAGCCGACGAGACAGGCCGAGGCGACCGACAGCGCCCAGGTGGTGATGTGGCCCTTGAGCATCGACACCCCTTCGCTCAGTGCCACGACACTTGGTTCCAGGTCGAGTAGCCGGGCGGTTGCCAGTTCAGAACCCAGGATGACACCGAGGTCGCGCCGTGTCCCTTCTTGACCATGCCGTGTGTCAACGCGACGAGACGCTCTTTCGTGCGCGCTTTGACGACGCCCGCCGCCAACCACAGCGTCTCGATGTTTTCGGGGCGGGGCGTCGGCCCGAGCAGCGCCATCCCCATGCTGCGCCACTCTTCGGCCAGCCGCCATGCCCGCGTCTCGCAAGCGTCTTCGACCTCTTGCGGCAGGGATTGAGTGGCGCCAGCCGCCGCCATACCCAGCGCCTTCCTCTCGCACTCGATGAAGTAGCGCCGCGCCATGCGTCCCTTGTCGTTGTTCTCGACCATCGACAACTCCTTAGCCATGTCGAGGGTCAGGTGGTAGGTGACGGAGCGGCGGTCGCCGCCGCGCCCCGATCTTTGATTCGCCAAATTTGGCGAATCAATCGTAAAGTCTTGATTTTCAACGAATTGGTACTTCTCGATGCGGTCCTTGATCCAGTTCGTGAAGTCCCGCCCAACTTCCAGAAAGGCGTGCAGGTCGCGGGCGTTGCACACGTGCTGCTCGACGCCGCCGATGCGGCCCACGAAGACTGGGATGAGGCCGTCCATGGACGGTTTGTGGGCAGGGGTGTTGTCTGTCATCTGTGGCTCCTTGTGTTCGATGGATGGGGATGGCGGGGTGGTGGCGGTCGCCGTCGCATCGGTCTTTGCGACAGCGGGCGGTGCCGGGGGTGGCTCCACGCGGATGGTTTGCGCGAGCACGCTCAGCGCCTGCGGCACATCGAGGGCTTCGAAGATGCCGTGCCCACGGTAGCGATAGCCTTCGAGTTGCAGCCGCTTGAAGAGCGACCCACAGACCGCGCCCATCCGGGGGCGCGGCGCTGAAATCAGTGCGCTCACCACGCTGGTGTCGTGCTCGCGTGCGACGCGAATCGCGGTGGAGACCGCCGTCAGCGGTCGCCGGGTCGAGGTGATCCGCATCCAGCCGTTGCCCAGACAGACCAGCACCAGCCTCGGGAACTCGGTGGCGTCGTCCGCGACTTTGGGGTGTATGGCGATTCTCAGGGGCGTGTCCCATGCCGTCCAACGGATGGGGGCAAAGAGGTTTTCGCCAGGGGGGTAGTCCGTGCTTTCTTGCATCGAGCATCTCTCCTTTCGACCAATCACGATAGCAAACTTCGAGTCGAAAAGCGATACCGAAAACGAGTCACAAAATGCTCTCTTTAGCCACTACTGCGCTGCATCAACAGGGTATCGATGGCATCGACCAGCGGCATCCCTTGCTCCTTGAGTGCTTTGATCGCCTGAAAGTCCTCGGCCCGCGTCGAATACAGCATCATCGAGAAGGGATCGAGGATGAGTCGCCCTACCCCCGATCCCACCGGCCCATGCACGAAAATCTCCGAGTAGTAGCCGTGTTCCGTGGTGACGCTCGCCAATTGGCGCTTCATCCACTCGTCCACGTGCAGCTTGCCTTCCTTGCCCAGGCGCTCGATGGATTCCGGTTTCTGGCGCAGCAGGAATAGCCAGTCAGCGTTTTGAATCGCCGCTTTGGTGGCCTCGTTTTTGTAATAGTCTTCGACCGACTGGGTGATGGTGCCAAAGGCGCCGCCGTATTTGCGCGCACGCCGGTAGCCCGCCTCGATGAAGCCCGCGCTCGATCCGCTGCCCATCAAGTCCCAGGCTTCGTCGATGATGACGAGCTTTCGACGCGAGCGGTCGAAGTACATTTCCTGCGTGATGCGGTACATCATCAGTTGCATCACGACCGCCTGAAGGTCCTTCTTGCTCTTGAGTTCTTCGAGTTCGAGCACGACGAAGTTCTTGTGGAACTGGATGTTGGCCTCGCCCTCGAAGTAGCTGGCATAGACGCCGTGGCGCGTGTACGGCTCCAGGGCCGTTGCCAGACGTGCCAGATCGCGCTCGTGCTCGGCATCGTCCGACAGCCGCCCCGTTTTGAGCAGGTCGTACACGTCGGTGATGGTGGCGCGCTTGCCTTTGAGGTCCCACACGCGCTTGGTGGCGGCAGCAAGCGCCGAGTAGCTGTAGTTGTCCAGCGGCTCCCGAGGGGACGCCATCTGCGCCAGCAGCGGCAGCAGCATCTCCATGTCGTTGTTGATGTCCACGACCATGGAAAACGGATTCAGGCAGATGGTGTTGTGGCGCTCATCCGAGAACTCGATGAACTCCCCATCGAGCAGGTCGCACAGGTTGCGGTACGAGCGCCCCACATCGACGATCCACACCTTGGCCCCCGCACCCAGGTACCGAAACGCCAGTTCGTTGACGAACACCGATTTTCCCGACCCCGACAGCGCAGCGACCGCGAAGTTGTAGTTGCCGCCCTTGTTGTCGAACAGGTCGAACGACATGATCTGTCCACGGCGTCCAAACAAGGTGATCATGGGCGTCTCGGTGCCCTTCCACTCGGCGATGAGCGGCGAGGTCATGACGGCGTTGTCCGCCGTTTTGGTGCCCGCCCGGCCAAAGAGGCGCAAATCTTTCTGCAATCCCGGCGTGAGCGCGCATGGCATGGCCGCGACCAGCGCCTGATGCTGCAAGTAAAAGTCCTTGGCGAGGTCAAAACCACGTGCGCGCCAGACGGCTCGCGCGGCATGTTCGCTGCGCGGCGCGTCCTCTAGGCGAGAAACCAGCACGATCTGGTGGTACATCTGAACGACGTTGCGTCCGTTGTCGAAGGCCCGCAGCACCATGTCCCAGTCGCGCTTGCGATCCTGTAGGTCCGGCTGAAAGTGCGCCATGTACGAGCCTGCTGCCTGCGTTGCACGCGCCGCCTTCATCTGCGCTTTGGTGCGGGCCGACTCGTAGTCGAGGATGATCGCGCCCATCGTGATGAGAAACGGGCACGGGATGGCGAGCGCCAGTTGGTAGTAGTCGCCGATGAGCGCCCCCATCGCGCCCAGCCGGTAGTACTTGGGGTACTGCCGCACGGAAAAGCATTGCAGCGCGGTTTCTTCTTGCCCGGCCTTTTGGAGCTTGATGAGGTGGTCGGCCACGGCGGACGCCACTTCCAGGTTGGAGACCTGTTGTCGCAGTGGTCGGGTGTCGTCGTATTCGAGTACTCGGTCTGCCTCCCGACCAAAGATACGCTCATGGTCGAAGAAGTCGGCCACGAAGTTGATGAGGTCCTGCGGCCCCCAGTCTGCGCCGGGCAAATGCGCCGAGCGCAGCGTCGCGTGGACGCTTTCCCGTATGCGCATGGCCTCTTCCACGTCCGCCGGCTTGTCTGGTTGTAATGGCATCGTGATGGAGATGACGCAGCGGTAGTCGCGCAGCAGGAACACGTGGTGCTTGAATAGCGACTCACCCTTGCCCTTGAGGTAGTGGTCGATGCGGCGCCGCGCCAGCGTGCGAAAGATATTGCGGTTGCGCCGATCCATCACGCCTTCCCCGGCCTTGTCTGGATCGACGGGCAGCATGTTGGCCTGCTGCCGCAGCACGGGCAGGATGTGCGGCGTTGCATAGAGTGTGACCTGAATCCCCGTCCCCGGCGGGCAGGACATGAACAGGCTTGCCAATACCCGCTCCATTTCCTCGTTGGCGCCGGTCTGCGGTACGGTCTCGATGCAAAAGCCCAAGCTGTGCTCGCCCGGCTGTCCGAACGCGCCGTTGTCGAGAACGAAGAGCTTTTCTTCGGGCAGCCACCCCAGGTAAGGCAGCAGACCCGTCAGGCGCGGGATTTGCGCGATGCTCTCCAACAGCGAGCGCGGCACCGCGTCGGCGGGAACGAACCGCTCACCGAAAAACAGGGCTTTGAGCGCGTCGAGCATGGCAGCCTCACTCCGAATCGGTCGCCTGCGGCCGCGGCCCGTAGCCTTGGGCACCGGGCAGGATCACGGTTCCCGCAGGGGTTTGTACGGCGTTGCCGCTCGACTGCGGTTTGGGTGCTTCCTTGCTCTGTGGCGCCTGCGGCTGAATGAAGGTCGGGCGGTAGCGGTCGATGATGCGTCGCTGGTTGTGCTCGATCACCCAGCGGCCAGGGTCGGCCACCACGTACACATAGGACTGGTCATGCAAGTCGCCGTCGGCATCCTCCCACGGGGCGATCCACAACCGCAGCACTTTGGGCGGCGTGCGGATCGGTTCGCCGGAAGATGGTGCGCGGCCTTGTATTGGGGGCGGCGTTTGTTGCGCCACCGTTGGCGCGGGTTTGTCTTTGCGCAGGCCCGGCAGGTTGTCCGCTACGGCGTTGGCGTACACGCCCGAGAGCGAGGCGCAACTGACACCCTCCGGGGCCTTGCAGGCAAACTTGGCCTCACCATCCAGCCCGGACATGGTGCTGGCACACCCGGATAGCAGCACACCGCCCAGCACGGCGGCCCAAAGCAGCGGCTTCATGGCCGGCCTCCTTTGGCGGCGCTCACCCGCTGCGGCGTGCTGTCGGCCAGCCGTCGTTGCAATTCCGCCACGGGCACCAAGCCGGTGACGATGGAGCCATTACCCAGGATGATGGTGGGTGTGCCGTTGATGCCCAGTTCGCGCCCGAGCCGAATGTTGCGTTGCAGCGGATCGCTGCACTCGGCGGATGGGGCCGTCGGGAGCTTGCCCCCTTCCATGAAGTCGCTCCACGCTTTCGCCCGATCATTGGCGCACCAGATGGTGCGCGATTTCTGCTCGGAGTCCTTGCCCAGTACCGGGTAGAGGAAGGTGTAGATGGTCACGTCATCGAGCTTGGCAAGCTCCGCTTCCAGCCGCTTGCAATACGGGCAGTTGGGATCGGAGAACACGTACAGCACCCGCGATCCGTTGCCCTTGACCACTTTGATCGCATCGGTGAGCGTCAGCACGGACGGATCGATGCGGTTGATCTCTTCTTGCCGCTGCGCCGTGAGGTCCACCTGTTCCTTCATGTCGTACAGGTGCCCGAAAATCATGAAGCGCCCCGTCTCGTCCGTGTAGGCGATGTTGCGGCCCATGACCACTTCATAGATGCCCTTGACGGGGGTTTCGCGCACCGACGTGATCTTGGTGGCGGGATATTGCTCGCCAAGACGGCGCTCGACCAGCGCCGGGTTGGCAAGGGTTGCCGTTGCAGCGGCCAGCGCCACCGCCGAAACCAACCAACGTTTCACACCGTTCTTGCTCATTGCGAATTACTCCAATGGATTCAATGGTTTACGCATGATCTGGCGGCCACGCTTCCAGATGTCCGTGAAGTCGCCCTCATCGGCGACCGGGTTCAGCGCGAGCGTGACGCCCTTGGTCAGCACCACATCGACGACGCGGCCCGCATCGACCTCGATGATCGGGAACATCTTTTCTGCCAAGTTGATGTAGTACTGCGAGAGCCGGTCCAGCGCCTTGCCGACGCCAGCACCGGCACCGGCCTGTAGCGCCTTGCCGGACTCGACCGTTCCAATCGAACCCAAGGGACTAGTCGAGTAGGTGGTGGCGCTTTGCTGAAACGCCTGCCCGATGCCGGATGCAACGCCGGCCAGCAGCGCGTTTGCCAGTACCTGTCCCTGCTTGCTCACGAGGCGACCGCGCATCCCGGCTTTGCCGTCTTCGCCGACGATGTAGCCCTTGGCGGCGGTGTCCACCACTTCGCCGTTGTTGAGGACGCACGACAGCGACTCCAGCCGCAGGTAAGCGCGCTCGGAACTGATGTCGCCATAGCCGGAGCCGAGCAAAAAGCATTCCTTGACGCGGGCGCGAAACCGGTTGGGCAAGAAAGCGTTGTCCTGCACGCGCAGCAGCACGGGCCAGGGGTTGTTTTGCGCCTGCCCGCCTGTGGGGGCATCCAGCCCGCCGAGCAACACCGCACGCATGAAGGAGCCAGAAGGGATGTAGGTCTTGCCCTGCTCTGCCGCCGATTGCGCGCCTTGCTGAGCGCCTTGGCCGCTCGCTGGTTTGTCGTCGGCGTCGGCTTGGCTGACCTCGAATACCGCGATTCCTGGTTCCTTTGGCGGCATCGCTGGCAGCGGCGTAGCAGGTTCAGGCGGCGCGGGTTGCGGGGTCGGTTGCGCCACGGGCGCAGGTGCGGGCGGCACCGATGGCGCTGGAGGCGGCTGTAACGGCGGCAGCGGCGGCAAGGGCGGCGGCGGATTCGGCGCCTGTTCCGCTGTCTGCTTGCTCTCGACCTCTTGCAGCTTCTGGCGAAGCTCTTGGATGACCGCATCCATTTCCTTCATCTGCTGCGAGGATTGCGCCATCCACACGTCACGCGGATCGACCTGGGAGCCAGGGATGGCGATGTTTTTCGTGGTGGCGGCCTCCGTTGGCGCTGGCGGCGTGAGCGAGGGCTGTTCGTTCCAGATCGCCACGCTGCCAAAGACGAGGCCCAGGAACACGGTCCCAAGCGTTCCCAGCATCAGGTACTGCTTGGCCTTGGGCGACATCGTTTTGAGCCGCTCGGCCAGTGGCGTTTGGGCGCGCTCAATCATGGGACGCCTCCGAGATCACGTACACGGCGGTCGTCTCCGCAGGCTTGAGTTCCGGGCGTTCGACGGAGACGGCCAACACACCGCGCCGATACAGCTCGCGCTCGTCGATGACCATGGGCTTGTCCGACGTGTTGGTCAGTAGGTACTTCTCGCCACGCAGCGGGCCATCGACCACCTTGACAAGCACGAACATCGCTTCTTTCCATAGGGGCACGAGTTCGTTGGTCTCTCGCATGTCAACCCCGGCCCCGTCGCTCGATTCGAGTGCCAACACGGTTTGCTTGATCGCTTGCACCCGCGCAAGCGAGCGCCCCGAAGGTTTTGCCGCTGGCGGGGCCGAGCGACCTTTGATCAGAATCGATTCCGACGGGCCGTCGGCGACCGCCAACAGCAGTCTCCACGTGCGGCCCGCTTCATCCGCCACGAAGACGCTGAAGGCCGACTTGTCCGTCGTGGGCTTGATGAATACCGTGCCCGCGTCCTTGTCCGCGACGACCGAGAAGTCGCCCTCCGTCCCAAAGACGCGGCGGATGCGCTGGTCTTCGATGCGAATCAGGGTCGGTTCGCTGCGGGAGACCACCGCGCTCAGAGTCTCATCGGGCTTGCCCGTGAGCACCTGGGCCGCGTGTGCCTCAAGTGCGGCCAGCAGCAGCGTCGCCAAAAGGATGTTGGTCGGAGGTTTCTTTGAAATCCGAAACATAGAGTCTCCCGTTGATCAGCTTGAAGCCCACCATGTACACCGCGTGGCGCTCGCCGGCTTTTTTGTCCGATGTCCAGGTGTAGAGCGTGCCAGTCAGCGCCACGCGGCTGTTGGGGGCATCGACCGAGATGCTGCGCACCGCAAATTGGGTCGAAACGTTGTTCTTGCGCAGAAACTCCGCCCGTGCGCCCATTTCGGCTTGCAAGCGGCCATACTCCGACGGGGCGGCGAACTTGAGAAACAGGCCGTTTTGGTACTCAGACGTGGCCGGGGTGACATTGAGCGCCAATCCTGTGTACCAGTACCCCATTTCTTCCAGGTACTCTTTCGACGCCTGGAAGCCAGACACCCACATGGTGCGGTTGACCTCGGGCGGCAGCAGTACCACCCGCTCCGACCCGATCAACCGGAGCGTGGTCAGCACGAGCAACAGCGACAGCGCCGCCAGCCCGCCGGACAGCCAGCGCAGGAAGCGGATTTCCGCGCTGGCGTTGGCGATTCGGTCCGTGTATTTCTGAAAGATCATTGCGCCTTCTCGACGAACAGCGAGATGTACGACTCATGTCGGTCGCTGCCGGGCAGTGTCATCGTGGCCGTGACGCGATACCCGGCGCGCAACAGATTGTCGATGCTGATTTCATTGAGATTCAGGCACGACAACCGATAGTTGGTGTTCGCCATCGAGTGCAAAATACGTGCGCTGCACACGTCGCGCTGCACTTCCTTTTTGGCCTCTTGTGCGTGCGCCTGCACAGAAAATGCCAGCGCAGACATCACGGCAGCAATGGTCATGGCTTTTTTCATGCGAAACTCCTTTCTTCAACTCATCCCAAAAAGTACCGAACGTTCGACGGCGGCGTGGTTCGTGGCTTGATGAACAACCCGCTTGGCAACCACCAGTACATGGCGTGAACAGCGAACTTCGGGTGACGCCCGGCCTTCAGACGCCCGTATTGCCAAGCCGCCACCGCGCCTGCCATCAGACCAATGAGCATGGCACCCGCAATGACGCCCATCCCCACGAGCATGATGGCGATGATGGCTTGATCCATCTCCCACCACAGGAAGCGCTCTTGCGCATCCAGCGATTTCGGGATGTATCCAGTTTCGTCGCTGTTCACGCCTTTTCTCCGTCAAACCTGCGCCGTCAAGATGCCGGTGATGATGGTCGGGGTGTATTGCAAGAAGATTGCAAAACCCACGCCCGCCAGAATCGGAATCGGATTGACACGCGCAATCGACAAGATCGCACCGATGCCCACCGCTGCAACAGCAACAGCGCGGCCAAAATACCCGGTCACGACGTTGTTGATCCAGGTGTACAGCGATTGAAACTCCGTGCCGGTCGTTCCCGCCGATGCCGCGCCCGCCATCAGGCACAGCGCCACACCAAACAAGGCGAGCTTCGTGTTGCGATTGAGGCTTTTCATGCTTGAACTCCTTTCGAATGTTGAATGTAAGACTTCATGAACCAGCCGATTCCAAGCCCCAAGGCGATGCCGCCTATGTGGGCTTCAAACCCGCTGTCGAGTAGCGATCCTGGCAGCAGCACGCCCATCGTGATGAACGCCGCTGCGATGAGCATGTCGTACACGGCCTGTTTGGTTTTTGCGATCACATGCGATCTCCTTTGCTGACGAAGTGAACTTCCGCGCGACGGTTCTCTGCGCGCCCTTGCTCCGTGGCGTTCGAGGCGATATAACAGCACTTGCCCTGCGCCTCGATTTGCATCGGATTCTTGATGCCTCGACGCATGAGAGCGTCGGCCACCGCTTCGGCTCGCCGCAATGCCAGCCGGTCGTTGTAGGCCGCTCCCCCTACGTCGTCGGTGTACCCTTTGATCAGCAGCAAGTCGTTGGGCCGCACGCTTTCGGCGATGGCGTCGATGGCCAACCGCCAATCTCCCACCATGTCCGCCTTCGCGAAGGCAAACCGAACCACCACTGGTGTTTGCTGCCGTTGTTCTTGCTGTTGCCGCTCGACCGGCGGCACCGCTGCGCGCTCAGGCGTTTTCGTGGGCATCGAGACGCGCGGCATGACGGGCGCTTGCGCCAGCAGTTCCACCGTCTTCGGCGTGCGCTGGGGGCAATCGGGCTCATCGCACAACGCCCAACGCTCACCCACCCATTCGATGAGTCTCTCGTTCTTTTGATGAGTTTGGGGAGTTGGCTCCACCGTTACTTGACTGGCGCAGCCCGACAGCACGGTAACAACGCTCACACCCCACATCCACATCCAGTTGAACATCACAAGTGACCCCACTTCTTGAGAACCTGTGCAACCTTGTGCGCATACACGATGCGCTTGTCCGGGCTGGCGGCGTTGTAGGCGCCAATCGCTTCCCAGGTATATCCATAGCGGCGAATGTTGCCCGCCAGCACCCACGCGCCCACGTGCGTATTCGTGCAGGCATCCCACAGGTCCACTTCGCGGATGCCGTGCTTGCTTAGCACCGGCAGCCAGCGGCTGTTGATCTGCATGTGCCCGATGTCGTAGCTTCCATCCGCATTGCGATTGATCGCGCGAGGATTGCCGGACGACTCGACCGTGGAAATCGCTTTGAGCAGGGCGACCGGCACCTGATAACGGGCCGCCGCTTCTTCAAAACACGCGGCGTGCGTCGTGAGCGCCGCCAGCGCAAGAGGCAGAGCGAAAGACCATCGATAGCGCATGCGCCTATGCTAGCCCATCGCGCGCCAAAAGTCTTGCCCAAAAAGCGACAGCAAATGTCTCGTTTAGCAACATCCGCCCGTCTCGCCGCTCTTGGGTGCTTTATTCCGACAGCGCACCACAGTTGGCGGTCGGAATAGCTTGCACGCGGTCGAAGTAAAAGCCTTGTAGCTCGTCCGCGCCCGCCGCTCTCGCCCGCTTCGCCTGCCGCCGGGTCTCGATGCGCTCGACGACGACCGTTGCGCCGCCGCTGAGCGCGCGCAGAACCGCGATACCGCGCAGGCTTTCCACCTTCACGATGTCGGGCTGCACCATGCCAATCATCGACAACAGTTTACCGTCGCGCATTGGTACGTCGTCGAAGGCGATGAGCCCCCCGCCCTTTCGCCACTCTCTCATCGAGGCCAGTACTTTGGCGACCGCCCGCTCTCGTTCTAGCGCAGCCCCTCTCTCTACCAGCTCCAGCACGACGCCCGATGGCGCAAACGGGATCACCTCTTCCCATGCTTCCAGAATGGTCGAGTATTCGATGTTGCTATGCACCCGAATACCCAGCTTTTGCCTGAGTAGCGCCGCATGTCTGAGTGCCGCAAGATCGACCTCGATCATCGCTGTCGGATCGTGCAACGGCACCGGATACGGAGACAGAACTTTCAGCGCCACCAATTCGTGCGTTTCCGAATCGACAATCGGCTGAATCTTGGCGCGATCCATGCGTAACTTACAGGCGCTTTTGCAGGTTGCCCATCCATAGCCATATCGACAGCGCCTTGAACAGCAAGACCGTGGGCGCCACGATCAGCGGCATGGGGACGGGCAACATCAGCCAGATGACTGCCGCAATGCCGACGATCCGCATGAAGTGCACACCGATCTTGTGCCGAATCGGGCTTTGTGAGATGAAGGCGTTTTTTCGGATTTCGCGCACGTAAAAACCATCCACTGCTGCGGCGAGCAGCAGCGGGATACCAAGCAGCAGCCACATCACGAGCGCATACGCGCGGTACGTCACGATGCTCAACCAAAGCACGCTGGCGTAGGTGCGATCTGCAAGCCAGCGCTCGATGCCGCTGCTGCCCAGGCCGCCCGCCGTTTTTACGGCATCCTCTGCCATGCGAACGATGGCTGGCAGGGCCTGGGTGGCGATCCAGTGCTCCGTTCTCTCCCCCGCCCAAGCGCGGAGTTGGGCGCGCTCGGCCTGCCATGTCTGCTCCAGCACGACAGACGGAATCAGCGCCCATGCGGCGACCAGGCCAGCCATGATGAGTACCGCCAACATCCCTGCCCACTGTTGGGACTGCTGGGTATGCGCTCTACCGGCCATGCTGCCTTCCTTGCGCGATTACTGGCGAGCGACAACATCCGTCGCCGATGCGGCAACGCGCGCCAGCACCCAGTCCATCAATGTCGTCAGTCCCGTGCGCACCAGCGGGCCAAGAGGGTATGGCTTGGGGTTTTCGATGATGAGCGGGGCGGCACCATCGAGATCGCCAAACGCCACATCCTCGACGACGGCTACGCGGTCGATCAGCCCGAGCTTGAGCGCATCCGCCGCCGTCCAGACCTCACCGCTGTCGATGGCAACCGAGTCATCGAGCTTGCGGCGCTGCCGCACCTCTTGGACGAAAAACGCCCCCAGCGTCTCGACGAGCTGCCGTGCCTTGGCCTCGTCGCCCGGTGTCGCCGGAACGAACGGGTTGAGCATGGCCTTCGATGTTCCCGAGCCGTAGGCTTTGTACTGAACACCCAGTTTTGCCAGCGCCTCGCTGACGTTGAAGGCCGTGATGACGGCGCCAATGGAGCCCACCAGCGAATACGGCCCCGCAATCACTTCGTCGGCCTGTATGGCGATCATGTAGGCCGCCGAGGCGCACATCCGCTCGCAGGCCGCCACCACCCGTACATCAGGGTTTTTCGAGCGCAGGTAGCGCAGGCGCGCGTTGATGCGCTGCGCCAGGGTCGGATCGCCCCCGGGAGAGTCGATGGACAGGATCAGTACCTTCTTTCCGGTCTCCGAGGCGCGCGCGACTTCGTAAGCCTTTTCCACGCGCGCCGTCAAATCCTGTAGATCGATGGCCGCACCGATCTCCCCTCCAACCCGAACGACGGGGACTACCCGGCCCGATGGGGGCGCAGCCCGTTCGCGCGCGATCTGCACGCCAAGCGCAGCCACGAACACAGCCGCCAATCCAAGGGCCATGTTGCGCAGCCAGCGCATGCGGCGACGGCGGCGTAGCTCTTTGAGTGCCAAATCGTAGTATTCCTGCTGAATGGCGGGCTGCATGTTCGTTGTGATTCGTTTCGCGATTCTCAATGACTGACCTTGAGTCGTCGGTATGTCCACGGAGGCAGCGGGTTGTCGTCGCGCCAAAGGCCGCGCCGGTATGCCCTTGCCTCTGCTTGCTCTAGATGGTAGGTTGGCGCGATGGAATACTGCTCGTAGGCCCAGGCCATACCACGCCGGATTTGCTCGATGTTGATGTTTCGCCCATCGACATACAAGGTGCACAACTGCCGCCCGTAGCGGTCGGTTTGTTCGCAAACCGCATCGGCTTCCTTGCCGAAGGCCAGTTCCGCCAGCGATTGCTTGGACGCCTGCCCAAACGGCTGTGAAGGCTGGTCACGGCCATGTCCGATTTCTGGCGCATCGATACCGGACAGACGGATTCGATGTGACTTCCAGTTACGATCCAACAGCGTGACGGTATCCCCGTCATGGACGGAAACGATCCGTCCTTTCAGAGTAATCGGCGTGGCACCGGCGCCAGCCAATGCCAGTAGCAATGCTGCGATCGGTAAAACTTTCGCCCACATATCAAACCAAGATCGGAATGCGCCCCTTTATTGTACGCCCCCCGGACAGTCTTGCAAAGTAATGCAGGGGCGGCAGTTCGCTCAGAATCGCTGGCGGAATCAGGTCCGCTTCCTCTTCCATCGCTTGCTCTTGATAAGACGCGCTGTAGGTATCGTGAAGGGCGGTGTCCACGTTGTGACCATAGCGCACCATCATCGATCGCGCCTTGATCTTTGGGATACCATCCGCGATGTACTTTTGCGTCTCCGCATCCTGCACGCGCAAGGTGATCTTGTTGTTGGTGTTCGCCAGCACCTGGCGCGCTTTGTTCTCGTCTCCCAGGCGCGATGCGAAGTCAGCGAATGTCTGCGTGGCGATGACCATTCGAAACCCCGCCCCGCGCCCCTTGTTGAGAAGCTGAATGGTCGGGTTGTTGATGACTTCCGCTGCTTCATCCACGAAAACATTGATCGGCTTGATCGAGTTGATGCCGTAGTTGTAGCGGTCGCCAGCAACTGCCGTCAAGTCGGCCAGCAGAATGGAACCAATGGCACTGCCCACCGTCGAGTCGGCCAGCGAGTCCAGACCCACGTACATCACCTTGTCGGCGCGGATGATGCGCGCCATGTCCGTAACCACCCGGTCGTGCCCTGGCTCGAAATCGGGTGACAGGAGCTCCGTCAGCGGATCGCTCGTCAGCATGGAGAGAATGGGAATGAGCGAGGCCACCATCTTTTGGAAGTGCTCGCGGTTGTGCTCGTAGGTCGAGATCAAGCCGTCCAGATCGACGTTTTGCGCCTCATGGATGACGACCTGCTTGTAAAAGCTGATGTAGGCCAGTAACTGATTGCCCTTGTACTGCTTGATGAAGCCGCTGATGCGGCTTTCCCAGTCGTTCACGTGCTCGCGGAAGTGCCGTCGCAATGCCTTGAGCAGGAGATCGTCCGGTCCGCCCTCGACGTAGCGGCGTAACTGCACGAGGTTGGGGCGCTGTCCCGTGGCGATGAGGCCGTTGACGATGTCGTTGAGCACCTTCCAGCCAAACGCCGTGAAGGGGTCAGCACCGGTTTCCGACGGGATCAGTGCTGCGATGCGACTTGCAAGCTCCGTTTTGCGGTTCCAGTTGCGTAGCGGGTCGATGCAGGCAGATTTTTCCGGGTGCGCCGGGTGGAAATAAACAAAGCGCTCGGGTTGCCCCATGGCTTCGCACATGCGACGGGCGTTTTCAGCGAGTCCGTGGTCTCCCTTGGGGTCGATGATGATGACGGGTTCCCCTCGCGCAATCGCTTGGCCGATGAGTAGGTCGAAAAGGCGGGTTTTGCCCACACCGGTGCTGCCGACGATGAGTGTGTGCCCTTCCAGCAGCGACAGTTCGGCGTACACGTCCTCTTCCTTGGCTAGTCCGTGCAGCCAATGCGCTCCGTCACTGATGAACTCCTTACCAAAGGTCTCCGCCACCCCCTTACCGATGAGCGCGTGCATCTTGCGCGCCTCGATGTCGGTCCAGGTAAAGCCGCGGCCCAACCAAAAACGTCCATCCTTGAGCTTTGCCGTCAGGTCTTTGGGTGTGATGAACTGCTTGCGGGTCTTTTCGACGGCGCGCTTGCGGGCTTGACTGCGCTCGAGCGCCTGTTTCGTTCTCCATGCCGCAATCCCCAGGCATCCCAAGGTCGCCAGCACGCCCGCCCGATGCGGCACCGGCAGCGTGGCAGTGACGGCGAGAGTCATGGCTGACGCAGCCAACCACGACAAGGCCATCGGCCACTCGTGTACGGGACGCCACGGTTCCTCGAAATCGACCGACTCGAACATCGCGCTTCACCGCTGAGGCAACTGCTCGATCACGGCGTCCACATGCGGGCGCGCTTTTCTGTGCGCATCCTGCGTGCGCTGCGCGATTTGTTGACGCATTTGTTCGTAGAGCGCGTCACACTCGCGCTGCTGCTGTGGGCTTTTGTCGGGGCGGTTGCAGGCATACGCGGCTTGCAATATGGCCGCTCGCTGTTGCGGGTCGATGGTGACACGCAGCTTTCCAACATTCTCCGCCGCGTGGAGTGCCTCGACAGAAAGGACAACGAGCGCTGTCATCGCCCAATTACGCGCTACCTTCCGCATATTGCTTGACCGATCCCAGTATTTCGCTGGCCTTGCTCTCCAGCATTTCGGCATCAATATGGTATTGATCCGTTTCTTCCACCTTGAACTCTTTCAGCGATTCCGCGATCAACCGTTTGATGGGTTCATAACGGATGTAAGGCTTGGAGACGTAAACCTTCTCCACCTCTGGCGCTCCATATTGGCGCACGCTGTGCTTCCACGCAGACAAGTATTTGCTTGGATGCTGCGTGGCGGCGAGGCGTATGTTTCCGTTGCCGAGCTGCATCGCCATAATGTACCCACCCGACGCCGGTGAACCGCGCTCGACGGCGACGGCCACCATCTCGGGACGTCCCGAGTAAATCCAGATACTGTTTTGCTTGTCCATTGCTTCCTTCTTGGCTTGCTTGCCCTACATTCGGCGCCTGGACGCCGTACCAGGAAGGATAGCACCTCCACACCGTTTGGCTAGATCGAAAACGAGACACCCAGCGCACTGTTTTCGAACAAACTGGGCATGCGCGGGGTTTGGGTGGCACGTGCGACGCAGAGGCGCAGCCGACCAAGGGCTGGCCGGGGCCTCTTGAAGCCAGCGCTTGGTAGAAGACCAAATCGAAACTTCGGCAGCAGTGAATCCGACGGGCGCGGCTAGTGTTGCGGCTTTTCTGGTTTTAAGAGTTCCATCGAATGAAATCGATGGTACGGCGCCTGTGCAATGCGACCACGGTGCTAGCGCATTTGCCAGCGACCTTCGAACACTTCAACGAGGCGCGTCCGATGCCGCGGCCCGCTCCACAACTGTTCATAACTTGGGACTATGCATCATGCCCGGACCGAGACTTCCGCCCCCGGCCATCCTCGCAGCAGTTCTGCGAACCGTCTGCGGCAGTCTCGAGCCGTTGCTGCCGGTCACGCTTCCCGCGAGGTTGAAAACCTGCTGACTCAGCCATGAGGTAAGCCCCCGGCTTTGCCGGGGGACTCACCGGGGTTTGACCTATACGGCGGTCGTTGTGAACCTGAAATCTCGACCAAGAGATGGGGTTCACGATGAAAGAGTATCAGAGCCTGAGTCATACCCGTTGGGACTGTAAGTACCACGTGGTGTTCATCCCGAAGCGGCGGAAGAAGCGCGTGTTCGGGGCGTTGCGCAAGCACTTGGGGGAGGTGTTCCATGAGCTGGCCACGCACAAGGAGTCGAAGATTGTGGAAGGTCACCTGATGCCGGATCACATCCACATGTGCCTGAGCATCCCACCGAAGTACGCGGTATCGAACGTGGTGGGCTACCTCAAGGGCAAGAGCGCTATCACGATTGCGCGGCGGTTCGGGGGGCGGGCGAAGAACTTCACCGGAGAGGCTTTCTGGGCGCGAGGCTACTTCGTCTCGACGGTGGGGCTGGATGAAGCGATGGTGAGGGCATACATCCGGAACCAGGAGCACGAGGATGAGCGTTACGATCAGATGAGGCTTGGCGTGTAGCCAGCCGCCTTCAGGCGGCTCACGCTTTTATGGCACCTTTGAGGTGCTCACCGAATAAGCCCCCGGCTTTGCCGGGGGTGATTTAACTGAGTATGGCAGCCACCTGCGAGAAGTGCTTCATTCTCGAGGTGCGTCGGATCTGTCGACGCCACTTACCTCGTTGCCAGCACCCCCAACCCGCTCGTGATGATCACCGCCCCCAGGACTCGCCGTCGCCACCCGGCCCTGTCGTTGAAGACCACGATCGAGAGCCCCGTTGCCACCACAATGCCCGCATTGGTGTACGAAACGACCTCGGCCGCCGGCAGCGTGCGCATCGCATGTATTACCAAGGCATACGCGAGTCCGATGCAGGTTCCCCCGACAAGCATTGAAAAAAGGCTGATGCGTTGCACTGGCATCCAGCGCTGCGTACGGTGCCGCATGTACGAAGTCATGGCGAGCCACGAAGCCAGATAGCCCACCGACAGGAAACCCACGAGGCCCATGAAGCTTGGTATGTGCGGGGTCGCGGCCTTGTCGCTCAGGGAGTAGACGCTCGTCGCCAGCATGGCCAGGAGGGCCCAGCGGAACGCCTGCCGATCCGAGCCCTGCCGAGCGCTCGATGCCATGACCCACAAGCCAAGGACGCTGATACCGATCCCCGCCCAAGCGACCGACGGCAACTCCTGGCCAAAAAATAGCGTACCCCAGATCGCAATGATGAGCGGTGAACTGCGTACCAAGGGATAGACCAGTGCGACCGGAGCGTGCTCGTACGCCCGGGCCAGACCGATGAAGTACACAACGTTTGCGGTGGCCGACACGATCAACAGCAGCGCAAACTCCCGAGTCCAGTTGACCTCAGTCGCCAGTTCCCAAAAACCCCAAGGCGCGACCAGTGCCAGATGGGCCAGCAGCACCCACCAGAGGGGGTTCGATGCCCTGGGCAGATGCCTGGCCATCAGGTTCCAGGTGACGTGCATCGCGACTGACAGCACCAGGGCGAGCGAGGCACTCATCGCAAGCAGGGTTCCACGTCGGTAAAGATGCCATCCGCAGCCAGTGCGATGTGGCTGGGAACGACCGGCGCATGCTGAATCATCCAGTCGTCCAAGGCATGGCCGACATGGGTGAGCCAGGTCCTGCGCGCCCCGGCTTCGAGTGCGCATCGTTGTGCGGCGTGCCAGTCATTGTGGTTATTCGGCGCTGGGTGCGGTGGATAGCTGCAGTCGATCGCCATCTCGAACTCACCCCATGAACGCAAGAACCCGGCCGTTCGCGGCGGCAAGCCGAGTGTGTCCGTGAGATAGGCGAAGCGTTCGCCCGCTGGCCCCTCGATGGCATAACCGAGCGTGGGTTTCGAGTGCACAAGGGGCAGCGGCGTGAGGCGCAGCGCCCCTAGCTCGAAGGCTTCGAACTTGCGTGCCGTGCGAAAGGACAGCATCCCCGGGTGCTTGAACAGGTCGGCGCAACCGTCGGTGTCGGGTGGCCCATAGACGGGAATCGCGTCGGCCTTGCCCCAACGCAGGTGAAACAACCCGTGCACATGGTCAGGGTGAAAGTGGGTGAGCACGATCGCCGTGAGAAAGCCCGGGGCGAAGCGTTCGTGCAGATCCGTCAAGCCTGCATCAAGCAGCACGCGTGCGCCGTCGTGCTCGACCAGTGCGCAGCATGGCCGCCGCACATGGCGTGGATCCTGTCGGCCACGCGCGCAAGCGGCACACTCGCAGCCATACAGCGGCACGCCGCCCGCTGCCCCAGTTCCGAGAAAGGTCACGCGCATGTCGCAACGCCTTGTCGCTGCTGCTCGAGAATCCGGCGAACCAGCGCGTCACCGCCTTGTTCCACTGGGCCGTCGTTGCGAATCACGAGGCCGGTCGGCGCGCTCTGACGCAAAGCTTCGTGGCGCTGGATGCGCCGCTCAACTGCGGGTCCATCCTCTCTGCCTCGTGCGAGCAGCCGTTTGCGCAGCGCGTCGGTCGAGACGTCGATCGTGACCGGCAACAGCTCGGGATAGCGATGGCGCGCCTCGCTGAGGTACTCGCGCGAGCCATTGACCACCACTGTGAGCCCCTTTGCGAGCCACTGATTGACCTCGATGCCGACGCCGTAGTGCAGGCCATGGCTGGCCCAGTGCATTGCAAACAGCTTGGCCGCTTGGCGCGCGGCGAACTCCTCGGGGGTGAGCGCGATATGGTTTTCGCCACCCGCCGCAGCCGGGCGTGTGATGTAGCGGTGGGCGAAGCACACCTGCGGCTCTCCAGCCAGTTTCTCGCGCGCATAGGTCATGAGGGTGTCCTTGCCGCTGCCAGAAGCACCGACCACATAGATGAGGCGTGCGGTCATCTCGGCCTCCTCAGACGTGGTCGAAATGCGCCGCCAGCGAAGGCACGCCGCCCGACCAGACCCGCTCGGCCTGCGGCAGCCCGCCCAGGGTCTTGATCGCGACCAGGTCGGCCCGCATGCCCACGGCGATTTCGCCACGGTCATGCAGACCTGCCGCCCGCGCCGGGTTGCAAGTGACGAGCGCAATCGCTTCGTGCAGCGCGATGCCGGCCAGGTCCGGCAGTTTCATCATCGAGGGCAGTAGCGCCGCAGGTGAATAGTCACCGCACAGGCAGTCCGCCACGCCGGCCAACACGGCGTCGAGCGCGCGCATGTTGCCCGATTGCGATTTGCCGCGCAGGATGTTCGGCGCCCCGAACAGGGTGGCCAGCCCCTGGGCCCGGGCGGCCTGGGCGGTCTCCAGGTTCACCGGGAACTCGGACACCACCGCGCCCAGCGCCTTGACGGTGTCCACCTTCTGCGGGCTGTCGTCGTCGTGGCTGGCGATGGCGATGCCGCACGCGTGGGCCTGCGCCGCGAGTTGCTGCATGCGTTGCATGGCGCTCTGCGCGGCCTCGGCCTTGCGCGCCAGGATCTCGTCGATCTGGGCGGTATCGGTCTTGTAGGTTTTGGCGAGGTAAGCGCGGTAGGCCTCGACGTCGCGGAACTGGCCCTGCCCGGGACTGTGATCCATGAAGGACATCAGGTGGGCATGGCCGTCTTCCAGCAACGCCGAGAGCACCGGGGGCGCGGTCTCATCGGTGACCTCGTAGCGCACATGCACCCGGTTGTCGATCAGCGCGTGGGCCTGCCAGTCGCCAATGGCGCGGGCGATCTCGGCGGCGAAGGCGTTGTTGCGCACGCCCAGCTCGTGGTTCGCGAAGGACAGCGCGTGGAACACCGTGGTGATGCCGGCCGCCGCATTGCGCTTGTCCGCCTGGGCGCAGGCAAATTCGAGCGGAAAGTGCACGCCCGGGCGCGGCTCGACTTCCTTTTCCATGGCGTCGCAGTGCAGGTCGATCATGCCCGGCATCAGGGTGCGGCCGGACAGGTCGATCTCGGTGGCGCCAGCAGCGCTGGACGGGTCGATGGCGGCGATGATGTCGCCCTCGATGAGGATGGCGACGTCGTCGCGGACTTCGGTGGGAAACACCACGCGGGCGTGGGTGAGCAGGGTGCGCTTCATGATGCAAGGGGCTCCAGCAAGGTGGCAGCGGCAACGGGCGGCTTGAGCTTGACGACGCGGTCGGCCAGGCGCTCGACGAGTTCGGGGTGGTGGAAGATGGCGAGCATGGCCACGCCTTCGGCCTTGATGGACTGCAGCAGCTCGACCACTCGGTCGGTGGTCGCCGGGTCCAGGCTGGCGGTGGGCTCGTCCAGCAGCAGCAGGCGGGGCCGGGCGATGAGGCCCCGGGCCAGGTTCACGCGCTGCTTCTCGCCCCCCGAGAAGGTGGCCGGCGGCACGCCCCACAGGCGCTCGGGCACGTTGAGCAGTGCCAGCAGTTCCCGCGCACGTTCGGCGGCCAGGTCGCGCCGGGTACCGCGCGTGACTAGCGGCTCGGCCACCACTTCCACCGCCGACTTGCGCGGCAGGCAGTGCAGGAACTGGGTCACGAAGCCCAGCTCGTGTTTGCGCAGTTCCAGCATGCGGTGCTCGCTGGCCTGTGCCAGGTCGGTGAGGCTGTCGTTCGCGTCGCGGTAGACGATGCGGCCGCCGCTGGGCAGGTAGGTGCGGTAAATGGCCTTGAGCACGGAGGACTTGCCGGCCCCGGTAGGGCCAACCAGCGCGGTCAGTTCGCCGGCGAATACCTCCAGCTGCACCTGGGCGCAGGACGGGATCAGCTTGTTCTGGTCGTGCAGCTGGAACTGCTTGGACAGCCCGTCGATCTTGAGTATGGCTTCTTGCATGGTCTGGGTGTCCTCAGAGGGCCGACGCCACCAGGCGCTGGGTGTAGGCGTGCTGGGGGTCTTCGAGGATCTGGTCGGTGAGCCCCGATTCGATGATGCGGCCGTACTTCATGACGATGGTGCGGCCGGTGAGCAGGCGGATCACCCCCAGGTCGTGGGTCACGACGATCATCGCGGTGCCCAGTTCCTGTTGGATCTCCAGGATCAGGTCGAGAATTCGAGCCTGCACCGACAGGTCCAGGCCGGTGGTGACCTCGTCCAGGTAGAGCAGCGGCGGCTGGGTGGCCAGGGCCTTGGCAATCTGTACCCGCTGCTGCATGCCGCCCGAGAATTTCTTGGGCGACTCGTCCATGCGCTCGGGCAGCACCTCGGTGCGGGCCAGCAGCCGCCGCGCCCGTTCGCGGATCTCGCCGTAATGCGACAGATCGCTCATCAACAAGCGCTCGGCAATGTTGCCGCCGGCCGAGACGTTGAAGTTCAGCCCCAGGTGCGGGTTCTGGTACACCATGCCGAAGCGGTGGTTGCGCAACCAGCGTTGCTGCGCGGCGTTGAGCGCGAACATGTCCCACTGGCGCTCGCTGTCGAAGAACAGGGCCTCGCCTGCAGTCGGCGCGTCGTCGAAGAACAGGGTCTTGACCACGGTGGACTTGCCACTGCCCGACTCGCCCATGATGCCGAGGATCTCGCCTTCGTGCAGGTCGAAGTCGATGCCGTGCGAAGCCACCACCGAGCCGCAGTGTGGACAGATGTTGGTGTCCATCTCGGGGCCGGTGCTCTCGATGCACAGGGGGCAGCCCCGGCCGTGGATTTTGGTCAGGCCACGGACTTCCAGGATCTTTTTCATGCGTTGACCTCCTGGGCCGTTGCGCCCTGCGCACTCGTGGCGCTCTGGGCCGTCAGTCGGCTGTTGCAGTAATCCGAGTCCGAGCACTGCCAGTGTTTGTGACCGTCGTCGTCGATCAGCTCATCGAGGAAGCTGTCGGTGGCGCCGCACCGTTTGCAGGCCCGGCGCTGGCCGTGCTCGTCGCCGAAGTCTTCGGTGCGGAAGGGCACGTCATCGAAGGCCAGCGGCTCGGCGCGGGTGTAGGGCGGCACGGCGTAGATCTTCTTCTCACGACCAGCGCCCAGAAGCACCAGTGCGCGGTTCTGGTGAAGTTGCGGCACGTCGTAGCGCGGAATGGGGCTGGGGTCGATCACATAGTGCCCGTTGATGCGCGTGGGGTAGCGGTGCGAGATGGTGATCTCGTCGAACTGCACGATGTCCTCGTACAGCTTGGTCAGCAGGCGCGAATAGTCGCCTTCGCCGTGCATGACCTTGCGTCGCGCCTCCGAGGGCTCGACCACCACCAGTGGGTCCGGGTAAGGCACCTGCAGCACCAGCACCTGCTGCTCGGTCAGCGGAGTCTCCGGAATGCGGTGGCGCGACTGGATCAGCGTGGCCTCGGCCGTGCGCTCGGTGGTGTCCACACCCGGACAGGTCAGCTCGACGAAGTGGCGCAGGTTGACCGCGTTGACCGAGTCGTCGGCGCCCTGGTCGATCACCTTCAGGGTGTCGCCCTCACCGATCAGCGACAGCGTCACCTGCAGGCCGCCGGTGCCAAAGCCGCGCCCCATCGGCATCTCGCGCGAGGCGTAAGGCGTCTGGTAGCCGGGAATGCTGATCGCCTTGAGGATGGTGCGGCGCACCTCGCGCTTGGCGTATTCGTCGAGGAAGCCGAAGCTGTATCCGGCTTCGTCGAGCGGCAGTTCGTAACCGGGATTCATGCCTGGGCTCCTTCGGGTTGGGGCTGCGCCGTGGTGGCCTTGTCCTGCGTGGTGCGCAGCCGGTCCATGTCGGACTGGAAGGTCACGTAGTGCGGCATCTTGTAGTGGCTGGTGAAGCCCATCGAGTCGACGCCGTCGACGTGCAGCAGCACGAATTCCGGGTCTTCCGAGGGGTTTGCGGGGCCGTCGCGCATGCCCTTTTGCAGCGCGCGGTCGAGGATGGCCATGGAGATCGCCTTGACCTCGTTGTGGCCGAAGCAGGCGCCGTAGCCCAGGGTGAAGGTGAGCGGGCCTTCGGTGGTGTCGCCCTCGTACATGGCGACCACCTCGCACTCGGTCATCAGCACCTCGCCGGCCTCGATCGGTTCGCCGGTCACCGGATGCGGCAGCATCACTGGTACGTAACCCACGCGCAGCTCGGCGATCGTGGGATGCACGTCGCCGTAGCCGCGCATGTTGGAGTAGGCGATGGCCAGCAGCGAGCCAGTCTCGGCCCGTGCCATGGTGGCCAGGGCCGCCGAGCGTGGCACCGGGAACACCAGCGGGTCGCGGGTGATGTCGAAGGCAGCGTGGGCGCGCCGGGTCAATGGCGGCAGCAAGCCTTCTTCGCGCAGCGCATCGACCACCTTGGGGAAGGTGTCGGGCAGATCCGCGTCGCCCACGCCGTCCAGAAAGCGCCGCGACACCGCGCGAAAGTCCTCGGCCGACTCGTTGGCCAGGTCCAGGCGCATCAGGCGTAGCGCGTAGTCGGTGGTCGGACCCAGCATCTGGCCTCCGGGAATGTCCTTGAAGGCGCTGGAGATGCGGCGGATCAGCCGCATGCGGCGGGTGTCCTGCACCGGCAGGTCCATCAGGCGTGGCTTGGTCGAACGGTAGGCGCGCAGCGCGAAGGCCGCCTCCAGCGTGTCGCCCTGCATCTGCTTGATGGCCAGCGCCGCCAGGCGCGGGTGGTACAGGCCGCCCTCGGAGACGACGCGCGAGGTCAGCAGCCGCAGTTGCTGCTCGATGGCGGACAGGCTCAGCGGCGTACCCTGCTCGCCTTCGGCGCAGCGCAGGGCTTCGACGGCGGCTTCGGCGCCGGCAATGGCGCGGCCGCCGCCCTTGATGGCAACGTAACCCATCAGTGCGCTCCTTTCAGGGTGATGCGGGTGGTGCGCGGCAACGCCGCCACGGCATGCTGGCTGACCAGGATGAAGTCCACGCCCAGCGGAAAGTGGGTATTCCATTCGGCGCGCTGCGTCCACCAGGCAGGGTCGACGCCGCTGACGTGCAGCAGCTGCTCGCCATCGATGCCGGGGCCTTGCAGGCTCAGGGTCGCGCCTGTGCCCAGGCCAGCGACGGCCAGTACGATGGTGGCACCCTGCTCGGGGTTCTCCAGCGAGCCCAGGCGGGGTGCGGCGTCTACTACGCGCATGCCGCTGGCCAGCACGAAATCGGCCGTCTCCACGCTGCCCGTGCGCGTGCCCATCCGGCGCAGATCGTCACCGGCTAGTTCACCGTTCGGATCGGCGAGGCTGCATGCACCGTCGATCAGGGTCGCGACCACGAGCATCGACGCGGACTCGCCGTCACCTGCCAGTGGCAGCACGCGGCCCGGGTAGGAGAAGGCCGTCATCAATTGTCGGAATGCCGTTTGCTGACGCGGCGCTAGCCAGACACTGCTGGCTGCATGGTGGCGGGCCGCCATGGCTGTGGTTTCATTCATCGTCGTCCTCCCCGGCTGTGCCCAGCAGGGCAAAGTCCACCCGCGTGGCGGACAGCAGCGCTCGCCGCTGTCGGGTTTGTTCGTCGAGCGCAGCTGCGCCACGCTCCAGCAGTTGCGAGGCCGCATCTGCGCCGCTCCAGCCGGCAGCCAGCACGGCATCCAGAATGGCAAGCGCGCGAGCGACACCGGCGCGATCGTCCACCAGCGTGGCGGCGCCCTCGGTCTGTCCCGATTCTGCGTTCGCCAGGCGGACGTGCGCGCTGGCGAGCGGGATCTCGCCGATGAAGTAGGTGTCGCCCAGGGCGCTATCGGTCACCGGCATCAGGCCCAGGCCGGACTGTGCAAGCGCCATGTCTTCCACCTGGTAGCGCCCCGCCAGTTCGTCGGCCAGGGCCTTGATCGGCGCAGCAGGCAGCGCCGACCACAGCCTCAACCACTGTCCCCGGGGCGGAATTTCAAACGTTTTGGTCATTTGGGTTCCTTGGTGGTCCGGCATGGCTTCAGATCAGTCGAGCGCGGATCCGCGCCTGTAGCTGGTCGAGCACGAACACGAACACGAAGATCGCGATCAGGATGGTCATGACATGTCCGTACTGAAACATGTCGAATCGCCCCTTCAGCTCCTGGCCGATGCCACCCGCGCCCACCAGGCCGATGACGGTGGCCATGCGCAGGTTGCGATCCAGGATATAGGCGGTGTAGGCGATGTATTGCGGCAGGACCTGGGGCAGCACCGCATACCACAAGGTCTTGAGCTTGCCGGCGCCGATCGCCTCCAGCGCCTCCTGGGGCTTCTTGTCGGCGTTCTCGATGTCCTCTGCGTAGAACTTGCCCAGGAATCCAGCCGCGTGCAGGCCCAGTGCGAGCACACCGGCAATCGGGCCGAAGCCATAGGCCAGGACCAGGAACAAGGCCACGATGAGTTCGGGCGCCGAACGCAGGAGGCTGATTCCGCCCCGCGCAACCGTGTAGGTGAAGCGGTTGGGGCTGTAGTTGCTGGCGGCGAAATAGGCCAGCGGAACCGATAGCAGCACCGAGAGGATGGTGCCCCACAGGGCGATCTCCAGCGTCTCGATCATCTTCACGAAGACGGTCCAGACATAGCCGAAGGGCTGGACGAGCACCTCGACCGTTTCCGAGGTGGCCTCCAGTTGCAGCGTCTCCAGATTCATCTTCTGCTCGACGCGCTCCTGCATCTCGATGCGCGAGAAAGGAGGCAGACGGTCCCGGTCAAAGTCCTGGAGCCGGCCGATCTCCTCGCTCTCGGCGACGGCCGGCGGCCACATGGACTGTCCGACACGCGAGAGGCCGCGAACGACCTGCGAGTCATCGACCAGGCCGACGGTGTAGCCCAGGGCCTGTACCGTCATCGCCGCCATGCGATCCATCTCGGTGCGGTGTCCGGTGACGATCAGGACTGTCGCCACGACGATCAGGAGCAGGATGTGCTTGTAGGTGTAGGGGGCGCTCAGCTGCCAGTGCAGCGCGCTGCCCTGGGCCGGCACGGGAATCGGACGGGTGTTCATCATGGCGCACCTCATGAGGCTGCCAGCGCCGGCAGCGGCTGAGTCCCGGCGTCGTCGGCCGCCGGAGGGTCTTCCCACCTCGCGCCCTCGTACAGCGCCTGGACACGATCGTCGGTGAAGTCGGCCGGGGATCCATCGAATACGACACGGCCGTCGCGCATCCCGACGATCCGGTCGCCGAACTCGCGTGCCAGGTCGATCTGATGCAGGCTGCACAGTACCGTGGCATTGCGCTCGCGGGCGGCATCGCGGATCAGGGTCAGAATGTCGCGGGAGATCTTCGGATCGAGACTCGCCACCGGCTCGTCGGCGAGAACCACTTCGGGGTCGAGCATGAAGGCGCGGGCGATCCCGACGCGCTGCTGCTGCCCGCCGGACAGGTCACCGGCACGGCGCTTGAGATGCTCCGGCGACAGGCCGACGCGATCGAGCAGGTGGCAGGCTTTCTGGCGGTGCTCGGGCCTGAACCAGCCCGACAACGCGCGCACAGTGGAGACCGTCGGCAACAGGCCCGAGAGAACATTCGAAGCCACGCTCATCCGGTTGGTGAGGTTGAAGTGCTGGTGGATCATCGCCACCCGCTGGCGCAGTTGCCGCTGGGTCGCGATGTTCAGTTCGACGTCGTCGATCAGCACCCGGCCTGCGCTCGGTCGCATCAGCCCGTTGACCGCGCGCAACAGCGTGGACTTGCCTGCACCCGAGGGACCAAGGATCACGCAGAACTGGCCCTGGGGAATCTCCAGCGAGACGTCACTGATCGCGCAGGTGCCATCCGGCCAGACTTTTTGAAGAGCTTCAAAGCGGATCATGTCGATTCCTTTCTTTGAGGCAGGGCGCGGCCTGACCCGGCCATGCGGGTCAGCCGTCGCACATACCTGACGTTTCAGGGAAATCGGATCAGCGGGCGCTGGCCTTTTTCATGATGTCCTGCTTGACCTGGTCGGTAACCAGCTCGAACATCTTGCCGGCTGCAGCCATGTCTTCCTCGCTGACATTGGCCGTGTAGCCATCGACCTTGCCGCCGCCATAACCACGGATCTGCTCCTTGGTGATGCCCGGCAGTTTGTCGATATTGTTGAAGGCGTCGCGCAGCTTTGCCTTCACGTCGCCCTCGACCTTGGGGTGGATGGCCAGCGGCGGATAGGGAATCGGCGCGCTCTTGGCAATGACCTTGACCTTGGACGGGTCGATGGCATTGCCATTGACCGCCTTCTCGAAAGAGTCGAACGAGGCACCGCCCGCATCGACCAGTCCCTCGGCGAGTGCCTTGAGGACGTTGGCGTGGCTCCCCGCCATGTTGATGCTCGCCAGGTCCCGTGCGGGTTCTACGCCACCGGCCATCATCATCGCAACCGGCACGGCGAAGCTCGAGGTCGAGTTCACGTCGCCCAGGGCCACCTTCTTGCCTTTGAGGTCGGCGAGGCCATCGATTCCAGCGTCGGTACGTGCAAACACGCCCGAGTAGTACACCGACTGCCCCTTTCTCACCGCCAAGGCGAGCAACTCGGAGCAGCCACGCTCCTTGGCCTGCAGATAGCTCAACGGGCCGTACCACGCGATGTCCGCTGCGCCGTTGCACATGGCCTCGACGACCGAACCGTAGCTCTGGCCAACCTTGATGTCGAACTTGAGCCCCGTCGATTGTTCGATCGCCGAGAAGATGGGCTGAAAGTCCTTCTTGGTGCCATCTTCCGTGCCGCCGTCGGCGGGTACGAGGATCACACGCAGGGGTTTGGCGGCCGAGCCGTCGTTCTGGGCTGCCATCGCGGAGAGCGGCAAGGCGATCAGCGCGAGGCCAGCCGCAATGAGTTTGCGGCGGAAAGATTGTTTCAGATACATTGCACAGGCTCCTGTAAGCGGGAAGACAAGACGGAGGTTTGCGAGACCTTCAGGGGTTGATGCGCAGTTGGATCCGGTCTGCACGGAACCGGGTGATGGCGTACTCGACCGGGGCTCCATTCCGGTCATCCACGTTCACACTCTTGACCCGCAGCACCGGCCGGTTCTGCGGCATGTCCAGCGTCGTCGCGTCGTCCCCTTGCGGGAGCACCGCCGTCACCAAGCTTTCCGATCGGCGCAACCTGCAGCCGTAAGCCGCACCCAGCAGGGCATGCAGCGATCCGCTCTCGAAGCGCGCCAACAGATCCGGAAACCTCAAGGCAGGGACGAAATGCGAGATCAGGCACATGGGCCGCTCATCGACCATGCGCAAAGTCTCGATCCAATGGGCGGCGTCGCCCTCCGGGATCGAGAGCCGTTGTGCCACGCCAGGTATGGCGCCAATCGTCTGCTTGCGCAGGATGCGGTTTTCCGTCATGAAGCCGAGCGCGGCGAGATTCTCGGTAAAGCGCGTTGCTTGGCCGATCTGGTAGTCCAGCTGGGTGTCGAGGACGAAGATGCCCAGTCCATGCCGACGCTCCAGCAGTCCAGCCTCCACGAGTTCATCCACAGCGCGCCGCAGCGTGTGCCGATTGACACCGAACTGTGTCGCGAGCTCCCCTTCCGATGGCAGGCCGTCGCCTGGGCCGTATTGGCTGAGGACGACTTGCTCGAGTTGCCTGGCTATTTGCGCGTAAAGGGCCAGACCAGAATCACGATCGACAGCGTAGAGGCTCATGTTTAGTTATCTAGACAAGTGGTGAGCGCGAGAATAGCGAGTCCTTATGTCCGTTTAATGACAGCTGTCGTAGTGATGGCTACTCTGCGCGGAATGACGCGCATTGCTCCTCCTCAGGGGATGATCAGTGACAGAGGATGATGAGCGCCGAGCTTTGATCGCTCGGTCGCCCTCACGCAGCTGTGCTTCGCTTCGTTCGCTGTGATCAACTTACGGCGGGACCTGCACCCGCAGTGCACCCATGCTGGGCGCACAATGAGACTCCCCCGGAGCGGGGGGCTGGGAATGTGGGACGTTCAGATGCCGTTTCGCGTCGGCGCAACGGCCCGCAGCGACAGCTGTGTTGCCGTGGGGGATACCTCAAGGTCGCTATCGCCGTTCAGCATGAGCACAAACACGCCCTCCTGCGGATCGAAGAACTCGCCGAAGTCGTCGCCACCGAACTC
>DYIB01000031.1 GCA_020723855.1 Uliginosibacterium gangwonense | reverse complement strand
CCTTACGTGCTGGCCCTGGCGGACAAGGGCTGGCAGCGCGCCCTGGCGGAAGACCTCCATCTCCTCGCCGGCCTCAATGTGCACAACGGTCGGGTCACCCACCGGCAGGTGGCCGAGGCCCTGGGCTACGACTACGTCGACCCGCGCCAGGCCCTGCGCGATTGAGCAAATGAACGGCGCGCGGCTCCGCCCGTGCGCCCCTTCAGCCGAGCCACCGGGGCAGCCAGGTGGCGATGGGCGGCCACAGGAACACTGCGCCGAGCAGCAGCAGGCTGATGATCACGAAGGGCGCCACGCCGCGAAAGATGTGGGCCATGGTCACCTCGGCCGGTGCCACCGCGCGCATGGTCATCAGCAGCAGGCCGTGGGGCGGCAGGAGCAGCCCCAACTGCATGCAGATCAGGAACATCACGCCGAACCAGACGAGGTCGACGCCCAGGGTCTGCACCACCGGCATGAAGATCGGCAGGGCGATCATCATCATGCTCACCTGATCCACGAAGATGCCCAGGAAGATCAGGATGAGCATCATGCCGGCCACGATCGCCCAGGCCGGCAGTCCCTGCCCGGTGATGATCTTCACCAGGCCGTCGGCTGCGCCCGAGAACGACAGGATCTGGGCGAAGGTGGTGGCGCCGACGATGATGAACAGGATCATGCCCGAGATCACGGCGGTTCCGCGCAGGGCCTTCGCCAGCGCCGCGAAACTCAGGGCGCGGTAGGCGGCGGCCAGGGTCACCGTGGCGAAGGCCCCCAGGGCGGCGGATTCGGTGGGCGTGGCCCAGCCCGCCGCCATCGCTCCCACCACGACGCCGAAGATGGACACCGAAGGCAGCACGTACTGGACGAAAGGCCGCCAGCGCTGCCAGCCGGCGTGCTGGGCCGCCTCGCCGTCCGGAGCCAGTCCCGGCACCAGGCGCGCGACCGTGGTGACGTAGGCGACGAACACCAGCGACAGGATCAGGCCGGGCACGATGCCGCCGATCAGGAGCTGAGAAATGGAGATGCCCGAGAGCGACCCCAGCAGCACCGTCAGCGCCGAGGGTGGGATCAGCATGTCCACGGCGCCGATGGCCATGATGGGTCCCGTTGCCATGGTGGGGTGATAGCCCCGGGCCAGCATCACCGGCAGCATGAGGCTGCCGAGCATCGCGGTGGTGGCGATGGTGGACCCGGAGATGGCGGAGAACACCGTCCCGGCCACCACCGCCACCACCGCCAGGCGCGCCGGCACCCGGTGGATCAGCCGCTCGATGCCCTCGATCACGCGCACGGCGAGGCCGGTATGGAACAGCACCTCGCCCATCAGGACGAACAGCGGGATCGGCGTCAGGGAAAAGGTCATCACCGAGTTGACCGCGTTGCGGGCGAGCTGCATCAGGCCCGCCTCGCCGCCCATGTAGATCGCCGCGCCGATCAGATTGATGGCGAGGAAGGAAAACGCCACCGGCAGTCCGACGAACAGCAGCAGGGTGGAGCCGCCGAGCATCAGCCAGGCCGCGACTTGCCAGCTCATGGGGAGCCCTCAGGCGGTCGACACCGCATCATCCCTGGGTCCGCGCTGGCTCTCGTAGAGCCGCGCCATGCGGAACACCAGTTCGATGGCGAGCAGCGTGAACACCGGCGCCAGCGGCATCAGCGACCACCACTCGGGCGTGACCAGCGTCTTGATCGACAGGGAGCCGGACTGGTAGCTGCGCCAGGCGGCGGTGGCGCCGTAGCGCACCATGCCGATGCAGCAGGCCAGCGCGAGCAGATCGGCGATCCATTCGCAATACCAGGCCCACGACTTGGGGATGGCCCTCAGCACGATATCCACCCGCACATGCTGGCCCTGGCGCAGCAGCCAGGGCGCCACCAGCAGCGTGATCAGGTACAGGAGCATCTCCGACACTTCGTTGGCCCACGCCAGCCCGCGCGGCAGGCCGGCGATGCCGACGTTGCGCAGCAGCACGTCGACGCAGATGATCAGCATCATGGCGAACAGCAGCACGCAGGCCAGCCCCGCCAGGACTGCGAGCAGCCGGCCGTAGGCGGCCGACAGCCGGGCGATTCCCTCCGGCAGGCGCCGGGCGCCGGCGGCCCTCACTTGGCGAACAGCGCCTTCATCTTGGCCGCATGCTCCGGGCTCGTCTTGAGGGCGGAGGCCCAGCCCGCCTCGTAGGCCTTGGCGCGGTAGGCCCGCGCCTGGGCCTCGTCGAAGCGGATGGTCTGGATGCCGGCCTTTTCCTGGCGCGCCGTCTCGTCGGCGGCGTACTTGCGCCAGGTGGCCTCGTTCTGGGCTTCCAGGGCCAGAGCCTGCTTCTGCAGGAACTCGCGCTGCTGCGGGCGCAGCTTCTTCCACGTGTCCAGGTTCACGATGATGGACACCTCGGCGTCATAGAAGCCCGGATCGACCCGGAACTTGGTCTTCTCGTGCCAGTTCAGGTCGAAGATGCCGCCGATGGGCCAACCGTAGCCGTCCACCACGCCCCGCTCCAGCGCCGTATACAATTCCCCCGGCGCCGTGGTGATCACGTTCGCCCCGAGCGCTTGGAAGAAATCCCGATACACGGGCGTGATGCGGATCTTCAGCCCGCTCAGGTCCGGCTTGTCGATCTTCTTGTTGAGGTAGAGATGGAAGGGCTGGTGCTCCACCATGCGGGCCAGATACACCATGTTGCCCTTCTCGTTCCACACCTTGTTGATGTAGTCGAACGCTCCGTTCTTGCGCTGCTCGGTGACCGGGATTTCGGTCAGCTTGAGGAAATCGGCTTCCGGCATCACGTTGGTGTAGAAGGCGCCGGTGGCCAGGGCCATGTCCACCACCCCGGTCTTCACCGCGTTGCCCACCTCGAAAGTGGGCACCGCCTTGGGTCCGCCGATGAAGTTGATCTGGACGTTGCCCTTGCCCTCGGCGTTCACCTTCTGCACCCACTGCAGCAGGTGCTTGACGTACACCCCGTTCTCGGGGAAAGCGGACACCAGACGCAGCGTCGTCTCCTGGGCCAGCGCCGAACAGGAGATCGCCGCACCCGCCACGAACGCTCCGATCAACCTCTTGACCTTCATCGTGTCTCCTCCTGGGATTTTTATGGGGGTGGGCCAAGGTAGCCAGCCGCTGCCGCTTTGTCAATCGCGCCGTCCGCCGGTTTCTGGCCCACCTTTGATCTAGTCCGGTGCTGTGCCCAGACCTTGCGATGGCCCTCGCCAACGAAGGGCGAGGCGTCCGGGTTCGCCCGAATGGCGGCCGGCAGGTCGGCATCGCAGACCCTGGGCCGAGTACCCGCATGCACCACGGCAAGCCGGTCAAGGCCGCTTCCAGCCATTTGGGCAGTCAAGTTCGTGGATGCCGGCCCAATAGCTTCCAATCGCCGGAAAGTTGTGTGCCGGATCCATAGGTAAAACCATCTAGTTGTTTCGATTATTGCCCTAATTATTTTTGTGGGCTTGCTTGTTTTAATCTGAGACTGTCTCCAAAACAAGGAGCCGTGCCCATGAAAGATACCCCGAACCTCCGCCGGCGAGCCTTTCTGCAGGCGCTGCCGGCCATCACGGCCGGGACCGCCGTGTTGCCGGCAAAAGCGGCCGAAGACGACGCTGCACACCGTTGGGCCATGCTGGTGGACGTGCGCCGCTGCATCGGCTGCCAGGCGTGCACCGTCAGTTGCATCATGGAAAACGCGGTGCCGGAAAACAGCTTCCGTACCATCGTGTCCACCTATGCGGTGAAGACCGGCGACACCACCGGCACCTACGTCCTGCCGCGCCTGTGCAACCACTGCGACGACCCGCCCTGCGTACCTGTCTGCCCCGTGGGCGCCACCTTCAAGCGGGAGGACGGGGTCGTGCTGGTGAACGGCGAGCGCTGCGTCGGCTGCGCCTACTGCGTCCAGGCCTGCCCTTATGACGCCCGCTTCATCAACCACGACACCGGCAAGGCGGACAAGTGCACCTTCTGCGCGCACCGCGTCGAGGCGGGGCTGCTGCCCGCCTGCGTCGAAACCTGCGTCGGCGGCGCCCGCATCTTCGGCGACCTGAACGACCCGGACGGCGAGCTGCGGCGACGCCTGGACGCCGCCAGGGACGAGGTCAAGGTGCTCAAGCCCGAGGCCGGCACCCGCCCCAACGTCTTCTACATCGGGCTCGATCCCCGCTTCCAGGGCCGGGTGGACGGCGTCGCCGCCCTCTGGAAACCCAGCGAACACGGAGGCTGAAATGAACGCTCCCATCGTCGAAGTCGTCAATGTGAGCCGGGAGGTGGCCTGGCTGCCCTGGGCGGTGCAGTACTTCTTTCTCATCGGCCTGTCGGCGGGCGCCTTCCTGCTCTCCCTGCCGGGCATCCTGCTGCGCCGGCCGGCCTGGACGGGAATCTCCCGCCGCGCCCTGCTGGCCGCCCTGCTCTGCGGCCTGACCGCGCCGGTCGCGCTGCTCGCAGACCTGCACCAGCCCGGCCGCTTCCTGAACTTCTACCTGCATCCCAACTTCGGCTCCTGGATGGCCTGGGGCGCCTTCTTCATTCCGCTCTACCTGACCGGGCTGCTGCTCTATGCCTGGCTCGCCCTGCGGCCCACGCTGCAAGGCCTGGCGAATGAGGGTGGGCGCATGGCGAAGGTGTACCGCTTCTTCGCCTACGGCGGCCACGACAGCCGCGCGGCGCTCGCCGGCGCCGCCGCCATCGCGGGCCTGGGAGCGGTGCTGGTCCTGCTCTATACCGGCATGGAGGTGATGGTGGTCAGGGCCCGGCCGCTGTGGAACACGCCCTTCCTGCCCGTGCAGTTCGCCGTCACCGCCCTGGCGGGGGCTATCGGCCTGGTGCTGATCCTGGAACGCGTGCTGGGCGTCTCGACGCCGGAATCCTCGGCGCGGCTCAATGGCGCGCTGGTTAACACCCAGGCGGCCGTCCTCGCCGTGGGTGCCGCCTGGCTCGGCCTCTCGCTTTCCGGCCTGTCGCCGGCCCATGCGGAGGCGCTCGCGCTGGTCGCCCCCTCGACGGCCTGGCGCCTGACCGCCGTGTGGGCCGCCGGCAGCGCGCTGCTCACCCTCTGGCTCGCGCTGAAGCGGCCGCATGGGGGCCTGCTGGCCGGACTCATCGCTCTGCACAGCGCCTGGATGATGCGCTGGACCGTCTTCATCGCGGGTCAGGAAATCCCCAAGACCGGCGCCGGCTTCTACAGCTACCAGCTGCCGCTGGGGCATGACGGCCTGGTCGGCATCGTCGGCACTGCGGGCCTGTGGCTCTTCCTGTTCGTCCTTCTCACCACCGTTCTGCCCTGGAGCGGCCGCGACGAGCGCGCCGGGGCCTGAGGAAGCATCGCCATGGACATCAAGAAACGCCAACTCATCCTCGCCGGCGGCGGTCTCGCCGTCTTCTCGGCCGGCTTCGCCCAGACCGCCGGCCGCATGGCGGACAAGGTCCTGGGCAAGGACATGCCCAAGCACAAGACCTGGGGCGACGCGCCCGAGCCCGAGTTCAGCGTCGATCCGGAAACCGGCGCCCTGAAACCGAACCCGGCGCAGCAGGTGAGCTACACCATGTGCACCGGCTGCACCACCTTCTGCAGCGTGCGCGTGCGGGTGGACCGCGCCAGCGGCAAGGTGCTGCGCGTGGCCGGCAATCCCTACAGCCCACTGTCCGCCGATCCGCACCTGCCCATGAAGGCCAGCGTGCGCGAAAGCTTCATCGGCCTGTCCCGCTTCAACGACAAGGGGCTGGCCGGCCGTTCCACCGCCTGCGGCCGCGGCAACGCCGTGCTGCAGCAGATGGATTCCCCGTTCCGGGTGCTCACCCCGCTGAAGCGCGTCGGCCCGCGCAACTCGGGCAAATGGGCGCCCATCTCTTTCGAACAGCTGATCAAGGAGATCGCCGAGGGCGGCAACCTCTTCGGCGAGGGGCACGTGGATGGACTCCGGGCGCTGCGCGACTTGGCCGCGTCCATCGACCCGGCGCAACCCGAGCTCGGGCCCAAGGTCAATCAGGTGGCCATGCTGATCAGTACCAACGAGGGACGGTCGGAATTCGCCAAGCGCTTCATGCAGCAGGCCTACGGCAGCCTCAATTTCGTCGGCCACGGTTCCTATTGCGGCGGCTCCTACCGCTCCGGCTCCGGGGCCGTGTTCGGCGACCTCAAGAAGATGCCCCACGGCAAGCCCGACTATGAGAACGCCGAGTTCGTGATCTTCATCGGCACCGCGCCGGCCCAGGCGGGCAACCCGTTCAAGCGCCAGGGCACTCTGCTGGCGAAGGCGCGCACGGACGGCAAGCTCAACTACGTGGTGGTGGACCCCGTGCTCACCAACTCGGACAGCCGCGCCGCGGGGGAGCGCTCGCGCTGGGTGCCGATCCGGCCCGGCACCGACGGCGCCCTGGTGATGGGCATGATCCGCTGGCTCATCGAGAACGAGCGCATCGACGCGAAATACCTGGCCTGCCCCAATGACGCGGTGGCCAAGGCCGCCGGTGAGCCCTCGTTCAGCAACGCCACCCACCTGGTGGTGGTGGAGCCCGGGCACCCGCGCCAGGGCCGCATGCTGCGCGGCTCCGACCTGGGCCTGAAGCTCGCCGAGGAGGAGCGCTACAAGGAGGCCGACCCCTACGTGGTGCTGGACGCCGAAGGCAAGCCCGTATTCCACGACAAGGCCGCAGGCCCGGCCCAGCTCTATGTCGACACCGTGCTCGACGTCGAAGGCCAGCCGCTGCGCGTGAAGTCTTCGCTGCAACTGCTCAAGGAAGAGGCCTTCCGGCACAAACTGGAACAGTATGCCGCGGACTGCGGCGTTCCCGTGCATACCATCGCCGGCCTGGCGCGCGAGTTCTCTTCCCACGGCAAGCGCGCCTCGGCGGTCGCCCACGGTGGCATGATGTCCGGCAGTGGCTTCTACAACGCCTACGGCGTGGTGATGCTCAACGTGCTCATCGGCAACGTAAACTGGAAGGGCGGCTTCGTGGACAAGGGCGGTGGCTTCAAGGACGTCGCCAAAGGCCCGCGCTACAACCTGGAAACCTTCCCCGGCATGGTAAAGCCGTCCGGCGTGCCCCTGGGCCGCAACGCGCCCTACGAGAAGAGCACGGAGTTCACCCGCAAGAAGGCCGAAGGCAAGCCCTACCCGGCGCAGGACCCCTGGTTCCCCAACGCGCCGGCGCTGGCTAGCGAGTGGCTGACCGGCGCCCTGAACGGCTACCCCTACGGCCTCAAGGCCCTCATCCTGTGGAGCGCCAATCCCCTCTACGGCATCCCCGGCCTGCGCGGGCAGATCGAAAAGGACCTGGCGGATCCGAAGAAACTCCCGCTCATCGTGTCCATCGACCCGCTCATCAACGAGAGTAACGCCTACGCCGACTACATCGTGCCCGACTCGCTGTTGTACGAGAGCTGGGGCTGGGCCTCGCCCTGGCACGGCGTGCCCACGAAGACTTCCACCGCCCGCTGGCCGGTGGTGGAGCCCAAGGCGGTCAAGACCCCGGACGGCCAGCCCATCGGCATGGAGACCTTCCTCATTGCCCTGGCCAAGGCCATGGGCCTGCCCGGCTTCGGCCCGGGCGCGCTCCCCGACGCGGAAGGCAACGCCCATCCGCTGGAGCGGCCCGAGGACTGGTACCTGCGCGGCGGCGCCAACATCGCCTGGCTGGGCAAGGAGCCGGTGCCGGACGCCACGGACGAGGACATGCTGCTGTCGGGCGTGGCGCGGCTGCGGCCGCTCCTGGAGCGGACTCTCAAGCCCGAGGAAGTGCGCAAGGTGGCCTTCCTGCTCAGCCGCGGGGGCCGCTACCAGCCGGCCAAGGAGGTCTATGACGAGGACAAGCCGGAATGGATGCGCAACCGCTTCAAGGTTCCCCTGCTGCATGTCTGGAACGAGCAGGTCGGCGGGTCCAGGAACAGCCTCAGCGGCAAGCGTTTCAGCGGCTGCCCGACCTGGACCCCGCCCGCCTTCGCGGACGGCACGCCCATGCGCAAAATCTATCCCGAAACGGAGTGGCCGCTGCAACTGGTGAGCTTCAAGTCGGCGCTTATGAACTCCTACGCCATCGGCGCCACCCGGCTGCTGGGCATCCATCCGGAGAACCCGGTGATCATGCACCCCGCCGACGCCGGCCCCCTGGGCATCAAAACCGGCGACGCGGTCGAGCTCCAGACCCCGGGCGGCCGCGCCCGCGGCCTGGCGATCGTGCACGAGGGCGTCATGCCCGGCGTCGTGGCGGTGGAGCACGGCTACGGGCACCGCGAGCTAGGCGCCCGTCCGCACCGCATCGGCGAGGCCATGCAACCGGCCATGCCGCGGCTGGCGGCAGGCATCAGCCTGAACGACCTGGGGCTGGCCGATCCCACCCGCTCCGGGAAATCGGTCTGGGTGGACGCCATCTCCGGGGCTGCCGTCAGGAACGGCCTGCCGGCCAAGGTCCGGCGCGCCTGAGCACCGCGCTGGGCCCACCCGCCCGGCGCTAATCCAGGCTGGACGGGTCCGCCAGCAGCATCAGTCGCGCCAATTCCGCGGCCGAGCCCACCCCGGTCTTGTCCATCACATGCTGACGGTGCACGTGCACCGTCTTCTCGCTGATGTCCAGCTCCCGTCCCACCAGCTTGTTGGGCAACCCCCGGGCGACCAGACGGGCCACTTCCCGCTCACGGGGCGAGAGCCGGTCCAGCGCGGCGCGCGCTTCGCTGCGCCGGCGCGCCTCTTCCTGGCACTCACGGGATTGCCGCACCGCATGGGCGACAGCATCGAGCAGCACCTGGTCCTTGAACGGTTTCTCGACGAAATCGCTGGCGCCCTGCTTCATCGCCTGCACCGCCATGGACACGTCGCCGTGCCCGGTGATGAAGACGACGGGTAGATCGATGCCGCGTTCCTTCATGACACGCTGCAGTTCCAGCCCGCTCATGCTCGGCATGCGGATGTCCAGCACCAGGCATCCTGGCAGACCCGCGCGGCAGGCTGCGAGAAAGTCCTCGGCGCTGGCGTGGACCTCGACCCGCCAGCCGACCGATTCGAGCAGGAAGACCAGCGAGCGGCGCAGCGCCTCGTCGTCGTCGACTATGTAGATCAGGGCGTCATCAAGAGACAGGTTCATCGGCGGGCAGGGCAAAGGTGAAGGTCATTCCGGGCCCGTCGGCATTGGGCTTCGCCCAGAGGCGGCCGCCGTGGGTCTCGACGATGGTCTTGCAGATGGACAGCCCGAGGCCCATGCCGTCCGGCTTGGTGGTGAAGAAGGCCTCGAACAGGCGCGCGCGCAAGGCCTCCGGCAGTCCGTGGCCGCGGTCGCGTACCGACACGCGGTACCAGTCGCCCTCGCGGGAAAGGGTCAGATCGATGCGGCAACGCTCTTCGGGCAGGCCCTTCGCGGCGTCGTCGACGTTCTTGAGCAGATTGAGCATGACCTGCTGTATCTGGAGCGCGTCCACCTCCACGATGGCCCCCGGAGTCAGCCCGCTGTCTACCGTCACGGACGGGGCATGCGCCTGCATGCCGCAGAACAGGGCCACCGCTTCCCGGGCCAGATCTTCCAGAGGCTGTCGTTCGCGGACCACGGCGCGCTTGCGGGCGAAATCCCGGATGCGCCGCAGGATACCGCCGGCCCGCTCGGCCTGGACGGTGATGCTCGTGCCCGCCTCGTCCACCGCCTCGGGAGTCAAGCGTCCAGATGCCTGCCTGCGCAGCAGGCTCTGGGCGTAGTTGCCGATGGTGGCCAGCGGCTGGTTCAGCTCGTGGGCCAGGGTGCCCGACAGCTCCCCCAGGATGGACAGGCGAGAAAGGTGCTCGACCTGCTCCTGGTTTTCGCGCATCCGGGCCTCCGCCTCGTCACGAGCTGCCAGGGCCCGGCGCAGTTCGCCGGTGCGGACGTAGACCTGGTGTTCCACGCGCACCGCGTGCACCACCCAGCCGGCGAGCGCGATGAAACCGATTAGCAGGAAGGGCCAATAGCGCCGCGCCAAACCCTCCAGGCCCGTCTCGCGCAGATAGGCGTAGGGTCCGATGCGGAGTTCCCGATAGAGTTCATGCACCGCCTGATAATCCGCCGGCACGGTCCAGGCAAAGCCCTGTGCCGTCGGGGGCATGGACAGCAGCTCCTTGGCTACCGCTTTGGCGAGTTTGAGGTCGGTGTGGCGTGCCGTCGCAATGGGCCAGTCGGGATAAAGCCGGGAAGACAGGCCGCAACGAAACCCCTGCACCGACCGGGGTGACAGCACTCTGAAATCGGCAAGGCGCAGCCTGCCCTCCCGGGCCATTTCTTCCAGCAGGCAGCTGCGGACGATGCCGGCATCGGCCGAGCCTTGTGCCACCGCCTCAACGATCCGCTGCATCGGCAATCCAAGAAAGTCGAGGCGCCCGAAATCGGACTCCGGATCGATACCCAGTTGGCGCAACTCCCGTACTGCAGCCAGGTAGCCGCCGAAGGCCTCCGGCGCCACCGCCGCTACCCGGCGCCCTCTCAGATCGGAAAGTCCGGCGATGTCCTTGCGATCAGCGCGGACGATGACCGCCGAGCCGATGGATTGGGCGGGAGAGGCGGCATGGGGCGATTCCAGCGTAGCGATGCGGGAGAGACCGAATTCCGCCTCCAGGGCTATGTACTGCCCGCCGTTGGTGATGACGAAATCGACCCGGTGGTGCTGCACGGCCTCCCGCAGTCCGTCAGCATCGTAATCGCTCAAGGTGAAGTGATAAGCCGGAAGGGATTTGTTGAGATGCTCGATTACCGGCGTCCAGTCGGACAGCGCCGCCTCGGAACCCTTGTAGGCGAGTACGCCGATGCGCACAGGATGCTCCGACGCCGCCGCTGTGGTCATAAAGCAAACAGCCGCGAGGCAGGTCAGAATAACAATGGATACCCCTGGCGTTTTGCCCTTGGGCGCGTATTGCTTCACGTATCCGTCAATCCAGGCGTACTTCACAGCATATCTTTCGCGAAGTACGCCGTCGCCTTTTTTAGCCTGGATATTTCATCGGGCTCTCTGAAATAGGGTCGGCGCAACCATGCTGAGCCCCATAGAATCTGGGTGTCGAAGCCAATTCTGCGGGGGGTGCGCCGATGCCAAATTGTACCGCGCTGTCCGAGCTGTTTGCGAACGTCGGGCGGCGCAAGATCGACGTGCGATTCGACGGCGGGGAGGTCACTTCCGATGCCGGCGTGCTGCTGCGCCAGGTCGAGCTGGGCCTGCTCAAGGCGGTGGCGCAGGTGCTGCCGGATCCGCGCAATCCGTTTCTGGTTCGGGACAGCCCACGCCCATCTCGGCGGCGATCCACGTGAGCAGTGCCACCAGCAATTCCTTCATCAGCGAGCCCTCGCCAGGGGTTGCGGCAAGCAGTTACACCGGATCGGCAGGCTCGGCCGTTGCGTTTTGTCAAAATGCGAATGGACGCTACAGCACCGCCGCCGCGTCGAAGCCGCAGCGCGCCCCGCCCCAGGGGCGGCCGGCGACGGTGATGGGCATGACCACGTCGAACACCACTTCGCCGGTGTCGCGCGTGTAGGTCTGGATCAGCAGCGGTTCGGTGTTGGCGTTGATGCGCTGCTCGATGGGCGTGGTGTTGTAGATGCGCCTGGTGCGGTTGCCTGCCAAGTCCTTCTGGTAGTCGCCGGTCAGCGGCTGGGAATACCTCAGGTTGTGGATGGGCGCGTAGCCGTTCCTGTCGGAAGTGGCGGCATACATGCCGCCCTTGAGGTCGCCCAGGGCGTCCTCGTAAACCTGCTGCAGCTCGCGCTCGAACTCCGCGCCGTAGCTCACCTCGTATTTCTGGGGATGGGTGCCGGGAATGGGCCGGTAGTCGGTGTCGAACACGTTCACGCCGCGCCGGTATAAGGCCTCGATGCGCGCCTGGGCCTCGTCGCGGAAGCGGCGCATGCGTGCGATATTGGCTTCGAATGGATCGGCTGCGCCCACGCGGAAGCCGAACGACAGCGCCTGGATCGCCTCGGTGTTGCGCGTGAGGGCTTCGGTCGCCTGGCGCGAGGTCTCCATCTGCTCCACCACGGCGGCGTTGCGCTGGTGGATCGCCTGCACGCTGTCATGGACCTGGGCATTGCTGGTGGACAACTGCTCCGTGGCGGCGGCGACGTCGAGCAGGCTGGCGTTGGTCTTTTCGTAGTCCCGGGCCATTTCGTCGAACTCGGCGGCGGCGCGCGTCGTCACTTCGCGCGTGCCGACGATCTCGGCGCGGATGTGCCGGGTCTCCTCGCCCGTGGCGCCCACCAGCTCGATGATGGACTGGATGTTGGTGGTGATCTGGCCGGTGGCCGTGGCGGTCTTTTCCGCGAGCTTGCGTACCTCGTCGGCGACCACGGCGAAGCCGCGTCCGTGCTCGCCGGCGCGGGCCGCCTCGATGGCGGCGTTGAGCGCCAGCAGGTTGGTCTGGTCGGCCACCTCCCTGATCAGCTTGACGATTTCCTGGATGCTCAGGGACTGGGCGGTGAGTTGCTCCACCGTGGCGGCGAAGCCGTCCAGGCGCCCGGTGAGGGCGTCGACCCGGCGCGACACCGCTTCCAGCTCGGCCAGGGAGCGTTTCACCCGCTCCAGGTGCTCGCTGGTGGAGTGGGACACCGAGTGGGTGCTGCGCGCCAGCTCTTGCAGCGCCTGGGTGGCTTCCTCGCTGGCGCCGAACACTGCCTCGGTGACCTTGGCCTGGGCGGACGCGCCTTGGGCCGTGGTCGACACCTGCTTCATCACCACCGCGGCCTCGCGCGCGATGCCCACCGCCATCTTGCGGATCTGCGTCACGGACTCGCGCACGCGCGCCAGAAAGCCGTTGTAGTCCTGGGCGAAGCCGCGCCAGGCGGGGGCGGCGATGTCCAGCTCCCCGGACAGATCGGCCTCGCCCTGGGCCGCCTGGCGCAGGCGCGCCTGGATCGCCGCCATGGGCCGGATCACCTGCCGGCCCAGACCGGCCCAGGCGGCCAGCCCGGCGCCCGCCAGCAGCAGGTGCACGCCGGCCCAGGGCATATTCCCCTGCCATACCTGGAAGCCGGCCGCCGCGGCGCTGCCGACGATGATGAAGATGAGCGCCGCGCGCATGGCGGCAAAGCCCGTGCTGGAATTCATGGCTTGCGTCCTCCTCGGTGCCGGCCGCGCGCCGTTTGCGCCGGCCGCCGATGCATTATTTTGCTTAGTCAAAGAGATGCCCTGGGCAGGGCAAGCTCTTGAGCGTATCGACTGGCGGCCGGAATTCTTTAGCGGGAGGGGCGCTGCCCAAGGGCACGTCAGGGTTCGGATTCGAGCTGGCTGTGGATCTCCAGCCAGCGCTCCTCCGCCTGCTCGATGGCGGCCAGCAACTGCGCCTGGCGGCGCAGGAGATCTTGCAGGGGGCCCTTGTCCTGGGCGCCGTAGAGGGTCGGGTCGGCCAGGCGGCTCTCCAGCAGCCGCTGTTCCGCCTGCCAGGACTCGAGTTTCTGCTCCAGCTGCTGCACTTCCTTCTGCAGGGCACGCCGGCTCTCCAGGGCCGCCTGGCGCTGGGCGGCCTCCTGGGCGCGGCTCCGCCTGCGCGCTTCCTTGCGCCCGTCGGAGGCGGCCGCCGTCTGGGCGTTGCGGCTCGCCGCCAGCCAGTCCCTGTAGGCGTCCAGGTCGCCGTCGAAGGGCTGCACGCGGCCGTCGGCCGCCAAGTACAGGGCGTCGGCCGTGGTGCGCAGCAGATGGCGGTCGTGGGACACCAGCACCACCGCGCCCTCGTATTCCTGCAGGGCCAGGGTCAGGGCGTGGCGCATTTCCAGGTCCAGGTGGTTGGTGGGCTCGTCCAGCAGCAGGTCGGAGCGGCACATGAGCGCCCGGGCGAGGTTGAGGCGTACGCGCCAGCCGCCGGAGAATTGCGCCACGGGCTGGTCGAATTCGGCGTCGGCGAAGCCCAGGCCCGACAGCAGCGCCGCAGCGCGGGCGCGGGCGCCGTAGCCGCCGATGTGCTCCATGCGCTCGTGCAGCAGGGCCAGGCGCTCGCCGTCGTGGGCCGCCTCGGCCGCCGCCAGCTCCCGCTCCACCTGGCGCAGCTCGGCATCCCCGTCGAGCACGTAGTCGATGGCGGGCTGCGGCAGGGCCGGTGTTTCCTGGCCCACATGGGCGATCACCCAGTCGGGCGGCAGCTCCAGGTCGCCCGCCTCCTGGTGCAGCTCGCCGCGCAGCAGGGCGAACAGGCTGGACTTGCCGCAGCCGTTGGCGCCCACCACTCCCACTTTCTGGCCCGGGTGGAGCTGGAGATTCACCTGCTCCAGCAGCACGCGGCCGCCGCGGGCGAGGACGAGATTGCGCAGGAGGATCACGGCGAGCGGTGGCGGGAAAAAGGCGTTATTGTATGCTGCGCGGCGCGCTGCAGTGGCGCATGGACAGGAGCATCATGGCTGATCGTATGAAGATGTTGAGGGCGGCCTGCGCCGCAGGGGCATTGGCGGGGGCGATGGGCGTAACCCAGGCGCAGGACGCGCCGGCGCCGGCCCTGGCGAGCGCAGAACAGAAGCAGGCCCGGTTGGCGCGGGCGGCGGAATTGAAAGCCCAGGCGCAGCAGTTGCGCACCCAGGCGGACGAGCGCCTGAGGGCGGCCGAGACCGAATGCTGGAAGAAATTCCTGGTGTCCGCCTGCATGGACCAGGCGCGGCGCGATTACAACGAGGCGCGCATCGAGGCCGGCCGGCTGGACGTGGAGGCCAGGCGCCTGGAGCGCGAGGTGCGCAACCAGGAGCGTGCCGAACGGGAAGCCGAACGCGCCCGGGAGCAGGCGCGCGAAGCGCTCGACGCGCCGCGCCGGGCCGAGGAGGCGCGCCGCGAGGCGGCCGAGCGGGAGGCCCGCGTGGCGGAAAAACAGGCGGAGCACCAGCGGCGGCTGGAGGAAGGCAAGGCGCGCGCCGCCCAGGCCGAGCAGGAGCGCCGGCGGCGCGAGGCCGAGCGCGCCGAGAAGGAGAAGAAGAAAGCCGAGCGCGCCCGGGAACGTGCCGAGCAGGCGCGGCACCGCCAGGAGGAGGCGGCCCGGCGGCAGGGAGGGGAGAAGAAGTAGGGGACACGCCGGCCCCGCGCCGAAATTCCGGCACGTGCCGGCGACGGCGCCTTCGCCGTGCGCCTGCCGGGGCCCGCTGCACGTACGTTACTATTGATCCTTACGTAACCATGTGACGAAAGCGAGCCGGATCGAAAATCTCCCCTGTCCCCTCTTTGCCAAAGAGGGGAACCTGCTGCAAACGGCCTTTAGCGGGTTCCTCCCTTTGCAAAGGGAGGACAGGAGGGATTTCGAACGGCGTCACGATATTATGTAATTCTCAATAGAAGTCGACCACGATCGGCGGCACGCTCACGACCACTTGCGGCCGGCGCGGCACCGGATAGTAATAAACCGGGACCGGCTCCACATAGTAGCGCTCGTGGATATGCACCCGCGGCCGCTCGACGTAGCGTGCCACGTAGTGATGGTGCTCGTGGCGCTCTTCCACCCCATGCTGCTTATGCTTGTGGTGATGCTTCCAATGGCCGTGGCCGTGATCGGCGAAGGCCGGCGCCGCCAGGCCCAGCGACAGGGCGGCTGCCGCGGCCGGCAACATCGAGTAACGCTTCTTCATGGCTTCTCCTGTTGGTTCAGCGGCGTGCCGCGCGGCAGGGTGATGCACCCTTTCCGGCAGTCATCCCTGATTGCATTCTAGGGAGGCGCCCCGGAGCAATCCGTAAATTTCTGTAACAAACCGTAAATCCCTCCTCAACCGAGGGCCCGGAGGGCACCTGGGCAAAGCTGCTAGAATCGCCTTTTTTGGCTCCATGCCTTCCGTAACCTGAGGAAAGACGCCCCGTGGTACCCCATCTCACCACCGCCCTTTCCGGACCCCTCCTGGACCTGGAAAAGCGGTTTCTGGACAGCAGCACCGCCATCGAGCAGTTTTTTCGCGCCAAGTGGCTGGAGCACACGCCGCCCTTCTACGCCTCCGTGGACCTGCGCAATTCCGGCTACAAGCTGGCGCCGGTGGACACCAACCTTTTCCCCGGCGGCTTCAACAACCTGAGCGCGCCCCTCATGCCCCTGTGCGTGCAGGCGGCCATGGCGGCCATCGAGAAGATCTGCCCGGACGCGAAGAACCTCCTGCTGATCCCGGAAAACCACACGCGCAACCAGTTCTACCTGATGAACGTGGCGCAGTTGCAGACGATCTTCCGCCAGGCGGGACTGAACGTGCGCATCGGCAGCCTGCTGCCGGAGATCGTCGATCCCACCCGCCTCGATCTGCCCAACGGCCAGACGCTGACCCTGGAGCCCCTGCGCCGTAGCGGCAACCGCCTGGGCCTGGACGGCTTCGACCCCTGCGCCATCCTGCTCAACAACGACTTGTCCGCGGGCGTGCCGGAGATCCTGCAGGGGCTGGGCGAGCAGGTGGTGGTGCCGCCGCTGCACGCCGGCTGGACCACCCGGCGCAAGTCCAATCATTTCCGCGCCTACGACGAGGTGGCCGACGAGTTCGGCGCGCAACTGGGCATCGACCCCTGGCTGGTCAATCCCTATTTCGCCGTATGCGGCAAGGTGAACTTCCAGGAGCGCCAGGGCGAGGAATGCCTGGCGGCCAACGTCGATTTCCTGCTCACCCGGGTGCGCGCCAAGTACCGGGAATACGGCGTCGCCGAGAAGCCCTTTGTCATAGTCAAGGCCGATGCCGGCACCTATGGCATGGGCATCATGACGGTGTATGACGCGGCCGATGTGAAGGGCCTCAACCGCAAGCAGCGCAACAAGATGTCGGTGGTCAAGGAGGGCCTGCAGGTCACCGAGGTGATCATCCAGGAGGGCGTGCACACTTTCGAGACCATCGACGAGGCCGTCGCCGAGCCGGTGGTGTATATGATCGACCGCTACGTGGTGGGCGGCTTCTACCGGGTGCACCGGGAGCGCGGCCGCGACGAGAACCTCAATGCCCCGGGCATGCATTTCGAACCCCTCGCTTTCGAGACCGGCTGCTGCCTGCCCGACCCCTGCTGCAGCCCCGACGCGCCGCCCAACCGCTTCTTCGCCTACGGCGTGGTGGCGCGCCTGGCGCTGCTGGCCGCCTCCCTGGAACTGGAGCAGACGGCGCCGCTGGCGCAGGAGGCGTGAGCGCGTGAAGTTCGCTTTCATAGTCGATCCCCTGGAGCATCTCAAGGCCTACAAGGACTCCAGCGTCGCCATGATGCGCGAGGCCCAGGCGCGCGGGCACGAGGTGTTCGCCTTGACGCGGCCGTCGCTGGCCTGGCGCGGCAGGCAGGTGCAGGCCACGGCCATGCCCCTGGAGCTGCGCGACGACCACGAGGACTGGTTCGTCGCCGGTCCCGCCTTCGATACCGTGCTGGACGCCTTCGATGCCGTGCTGATGCGCCAGGACCCGCCCTTCGACATGGAGTATGTGGCCGCCACCTGGCTGCTGGAGCGGGCCGCGGCGGCGGGGGTGCGCGTCATCAACGACCCGCGCGCCATCCGCGACCACTCGGAGAAGCTGTCCATCCTGGAGTTCCCCGACCTGATTCCCGCCACGGTGGTGGCACGCGAGCCGGAGATCGTGCATGCCTTCATCGACGACATGCAGGACGCGGTGCTCAAGCCCATCGACGGCATGGGCGGTGCCCAGATCTTCCGCGTGCGGCGCGACGATCCCAACCGCTACGTGATCGTGGAGACCCTGCTCCGGCACGGCAGCCGCACCATCATGGCCCAGCGCTATCTCCCCGAGATCGCCCGGGGCGACAAGCGCATCCTGCTCATCGGCGGCGCGGTCGCCCCCTACTGCCTGGCGCGCATCCCCAAGCCGGGCGAGTCGCGCGGCAACCTGGCGGCGGGCGGCCAGGGCGTGGTGCAGCCCCTGTCGGCGCGCGACCGGGAGATCGGCGAGACCCTGGCGCCCATCCTGCATCGCCGCGGCATCCTCCTGGCGGGCATAGACGTCATCGGCGACTGTCTCACCGAGATCAACGTCACCAGCCCCACCTGTTTCGTGGAGATCACCGCGGGCTCCGGCTTCAACGTGGCGGGGATGTTCCTTGATGCCCTGGAAAAATGCGTGAGGGGTGAGGGGTGAGGGGTGAGGGGTAACATCGGTCGTGCCTGGGGTTGGTTGTTCCGCCTCACTTCCTATTCCTTACTCCTCACGCCGTTCCTCCTCGCCGGCTGCGCCCGGCCGCCCCTGTACCAGCAGGAATCCTTCGTCTTCGGCACCCGCGTCGAGGTGTTGATCCACGGCCTGCCCGAGGCGCAGGCGCGGGCGGCGGCGGGCGAAGTGCTGCGCGAGTTCGACCGCCTGCACCGCATGCTGCACCCCTGGCAGCCCTCCGAGGTCACCGCCCTCAATGCCGCCCTGGCCCGGGGCGAGCCGGCCGCCGTGTCGCCGGAGCTGGCCGCCGTCCTGATCGACGCCCAGGCGATCGCCGCCGCCTCCGACCAGTTGTTCAATCCGGCCATCGGCAAGCTGGTGGCCCTCTGGGGCTTCCACAGCGACGAGTTCAGGCCGCGCCTGCCGGACCCCCAGGCCGTCGCCCGGCTGGCGGCGGCCCGGCCCGCCATGGCCGACCTGGATGTCAACGGCGCGCGCGTCGCCAGCCGCAATCCAGCCGTGCAGCTCGATCTGGGCGGCTACGCCAAGGGCTACGCCCTGGACCGGGCGGCGGACATCCTGCGTGCCCACGGCGTGCACAACGCCCTGATCAACATCGGCGGCAATGTCATGGCGCTGGGGCGCAAGGGCGACCGGCCCTGGCGCGTGGGCATCCAGCATCCGCGCGGCTCGGCGCCGCTCGCCACCCTGTCCCTGTACGACGGCGAGGCCATCGGCACCTCGGGCGACTATCAGCGCTATTTCGAACTCGACGGCCGGCGCTATTCCCATCTCATCGATCCGCGCAGCGGCCGGCCCGCCCAGGGCACCCAGGCGGTGACGGTGCTGATCACGCCGCGGCCGCGCGCCGGCACCCTGTCGGATGCCACCAGCAAGCCGCTGTTCATCGCCGGGGCCGACCGGTGGCGCGACTACGCGCGCCGGCTGGGGGTCGGGCATGTCCTGCGGGTCGATGCCGACGGCACGCTCACGCTCACGCGTCCCATGCTCGCCCGCCTGAGCTTTGCGCCCGACGCGCCGCGCCCGGCCGTCGTCGACTGAAGCCGCCCCCGACCCCTCCGCCCGCCCTGCGGTAGAATGGGCCCATGATCGGACTGTTCCTGATAACCCACGGCAGCCTGGGCGAATCCCTCATCCAGTGCGCCTGCCATGTCCTCAACAAGCGGCCGCCGCAAATCGCCCAGTTGGGCGTGTCCGCCCAGGACGATCCCCTGGACGCGCTGCCCTTGGCGCGCGACATGCTGAAGTGGGTGGATGGGGGCGGCGGCGTGCTGATCCTGACCGACGTGTTCGGCGCCACCCCCAGCAACGTGGCGCTGAAGCTGCTGGAGCCGGGTCGCGTGGAGGCGGTGGCGGGCGTCAGCCTGCCCATGCTGCTGCGCGCCCTGACCTACCGCGACAAGGACATGGGCACCCTGGTCGCCAAGGCCGTGAGCGGCGGGCGCGACGGCGTGATGCACATGAAGGGAACCAGGGATGCCGCGCGCTGAAGCCGAGATCGTCAACAAGCTCGGCCTGCACGCGCGCGCCTCGGCCAAGCTGACCCAGACGGCGAGCGGCTTCAAGAGCGAGGTCTGGCTGGAGCGCAACGGCCGCCGCGTCAATGCCAAAAGCATCATGGGGGTGATGATGCTGGCCGCCGGCAAGGGTTCCACCATCGTCGTGGAGACCGAGGGCGAGGACGCGCAGCAGGCCCTCAGGACGATCCTGGACCTGATCGCCGACCGATTCGGCGAGGGCGAATAAGCATTAACTGCGTGAGGAGTGAGGGGTGAGGAGTGAGGGGTATGTCGCGGCGCCGGTGTCCGCGCGCATGTCGATTCTTCTTGCCGCGCGCGATGTGCCGGGTCCGTCCCTTGCAGGGCGCGGCGGCGAAACGGGATATGGTGTGACGCCTCACCCCTCACTCCTTACCCCTCACGCCTTCCAACCATGAGCTTCACTCTCCACGGCTTCGCGGTCTCCCATGGCATCGCCATCGGCCATGCCCATCTCGTGTCCCACGGGGCGCTGGAGGTGCATCACTATGTGCTGCCGGCCAAGCACGTGGAGGCCGAAATGGCGCGGCTCACCGCCGCCGTGGCCGAGGTGCGCAACGAGCTGGACGAGCTCAAGGCCTCCACGTTCACCGCGGCGCCGGCGGAAATCTCCGCCTTCGTGGATATCCACAACCTGATCCTGGCCGATCCCCTGCTGGTGGACGCGGCCCTTGAACTCATCGCCGAGCGCCGCTGCAATGCCGAATGGGCCCTGGTCCAGCGCATGGAGATGCTGGCGGAGCAGTTCGCCGAGATCGAGGACAGCTATCTGCGCGAGCGCGGCGCCGACATCGTGCAGGTGGTGGAGCGGGTGCTGCGCGTGCTCACCGGCCATCCCGGTTACGTGCCCCGGCGCAGCAGCCGCGGCGAGGACACCATCATCGTCGCCCACGACCTGTCGCCGGCCGATACCATCCAGTTCAAGCAGATGAAGATCGCCGGCTTCGTCACCGACCTGGGCGGCGCCACGTCCCACACCGCCATCGTCGCGCGCAGCCTGAACATTCCCGCAGTGGTGGGAGTGCACCACGCGCGTGCCCTCATCCGCGACGATGAACTGGTCATCATCGACGGCGCCCGCGGCGTGCTGATCGTGGACCCGGACGAGCGCATCCTGCAGGAATACCGCCTGCGCAAGAGCGAACTGGAGCTGGAGCGCTCCAAGCTCAAGCGCCTCAGGTCGGCGCCCGCCCGCACCCTGGACGGCGAGGAAGTCTCGCTCCAGGCCAACATCGAGCTGCCCCAGGATGCGGTCCAGGCGAAGGAGGTGGATGCCGCCGGCATCGGCCTGTTCCGCACCGAGTTCCTGTTCCTCAACCGCGACACGCCGCCCACGGAGGACGAGCAGTTCGCAGCCTACGGCGCGGTGGCCGAGGCCATGCGCGGCCGTCCGGTCACCATCCGCACTCTCGACGTGGGCGCCGACAAGGTGTTGCGCGGCGGCGAGCGCCAGGAGGCCAATCCGGCCCTGGGGCTGCGCGCCATCCGCTACTGCCTGGCCGAGCCGCAGTTGTTCCTCACCCAGTTGCGTGCCATCCTGCGCGCCTCGATGCTGGGGCGCGTGCGCCTGCTGATCCCCATGCTGGCCCACACTCACGAAGTGGAGCAGACCCTGGCCCTGGTGGAGCAGGCCAAGGCCATGCTGCGCGAGCGCGGCCAGCCCTTCAACGAGGCCATGGAGATCGGCGGCATGATCGAGATTCCCGCCGCCGCCCTGTCCCTGGGCGTGTTCCTGCGGCGGCTGGATTTCCTGTCCATCGGCACCAACGACCTGATCCAGTACACCCTGGCTATCGACCGCACCGACGAGTCGGTAGCCCATCTCTACGACCCGCTGCACCCGGCGGTGCTGCGCCTGGTGGCCCAGACCATCAGCGCGGGCAGCCGCGCCGGCGTGGACGTGGCGGTATGCGGCGAGATGGCGGGCGATCCGGTGCTCACGCGCCTGCTGCTGGGCATGGGGCTGCGGCAGTTCTCCATGCATCCGTCCCAGGTGTACGAGGTGAAGCAGCAGGTGCTGCGCAGCGACGCCGCCCAGTTGCGGCGCCAGGTGGCACGCCTGCTGCGCCTGGACGAGCCGGCGCGCCTGCGCGAGCAGTTGGAGAAGCTCAACGCCTGATCAGGCCACCGGGGCGAGCGGCGAGGCGTGACGCAGCAGCAGCTCGCCCAGTTCTCCCGCCGGCAGCGGGTGGCTGAAGAAATAGCCCTGCATGAGGTCGCAGCCGTGCACCCGCAGGAATTCCGCCTGGTCGCGGGTCTCCACGCCTTCGGCCACCACCGACAGCCCCAGGCCGTGGGCCATGGCGATGATGGCGGTGGTGATGGCGGTGTCGTCCCGGTCGGCGGGGATGTCGCGCACGAAGCTGCGGTCGATCTTGAGCTTGTCGATGGGTAGGCGCTTGAGATAGCTCATGGACGAGTAGCCCGTGCCGAAATCGTCTATGGCCAGCCGCACCCCCGCCGCCTGCAGTTCATCCAGCAGGGTTTGCGCCTGCGTGTTCTCCATGAGCACGCTCTCGGTAATCTCCAGCTCCAGCAGGCGCGGGCTCAGGCCCGCCTCCAGCAGCACGGCGATGGTCTCGCGGGCGAAATCGTTCTCCTGCAGTTGGCGTGCCGAGAGGTTGACGGATACGTAGAGGGGACCGAAGCCGGCCGTCTGCCAGGCTCTTGCCTGGCGGCAGGCGAGGGCTAGCACGCGCCGCCCCACGGGCACGATCAGACCGCTGTCCTCGGCCACGGCGATGAAGTCCCCGGGCGGGATCAGGCCCTGCTCCGGGTGCTGCCAGCGCACCAGGGCCTCGACGCCGACGATGCGCGTGTTGCGGTAGTCGTACACCGGCTGGTAATGCACCACAAACTCGTCGCGCTCTAGCGCCTTGCGCAATTGCGTCTCGACGGTAAGGCGCCTCCGGGCGCGCTGGTCCATGTCCGAGTGGAAGCGCACATAGGCGTTCTTGCCCCGGTCCTTGGCGGCGTACATGGCGGTGTCGGCGTTGCGCGTGAGCGTCTGCAGGTCGGCGGCATCGTTCGGGTAGCAGGCGATGCCGACACTGGCGGTGATGTAGATGTCATGACCATCGACGCTGAAAGGCGCGGCCAGGGCCGCCAGGGTCTTGCGCGCCACCAGTTCCGCCTCGTCGCAGGCGCCCGGTCCCTCCATCACAAAGGCGAACTCGTCGCCGCCGATGCGGCACAGGCCGTCGCCCCGGCGCAGTCCCTCGCTCAGGCGGTGGGTGGCGGCGGCGAGCAGGGCGTCGCCGCGGTGGTGGCCCAGGGTGTCATTGACGATCTTGAAGTTGTCCAGATCGAGCAGCAGCAGCGCCACGCGCTCGCCCAGGCGGTCGGCACGTTCCAGCGCGTAGGCGAGTCTTTCGTTGAAGGCATGGCGGTTGGGCAGATTGGTCACCGGATCGATGTAAGCGAGATAGTCGAGGCGCGCTTCGGCGCGCAGGACGGCGCGGCGCATGCGCGATACCAGCAGGAAGGCGACGGCCAGGGCGCCGGCGGCGATCAGCACCGTGGTGCCGGCGTAGGCGAACAGGCGCGAATACAGGCCGTCCTGGCTGGCGCGCACGCGCACCATGCCGATGACCTTGCCGCCATGCTCCACCGGCTGCACCAGGTCGAGCGTATGCCAAGTAAAACGATGGTCCTGCGCCGCGAACTCGGGACCGGGCACCACCAGGGGTTCATCGCCCCTGTGGCTGTAAGTGGCAACAGTCCTGCCTTCCGGGTCGAACACGGCGGCGGCGACGATGCTGGGCGAGGCCTGCAGGGAGCCGAGGGTCTCCGCGGCGGCGCCCCGGTCGCCGAACATCACGGCCGCGGCCAGGTTGTCACCGACGATGCGGGCCTTGACCCGCAGATCCTCCAGCAGGGACGCGCGCAGCGAGACGAGCTGGAAGGCGATCAGCAGCGCGCTCGCCATGAGCAGGGCCGCAGCCGCCGTGACCAGGTTGGCCATGGCGACGCGGAAGCCCAGGCGGGGGGTGGATTTGCGGTCGCGCGGGGGCATGTCAATGGCTCGGTCGGGAAATGGGCTGAGAAATAGGCTGAGACAGGCGCAGCAGCTTGGAACTGATGGTCAGGCGCGCCTGCCGCATGGCCTGCAGGTTCACCTCGAAGCCCATGCGGTTGTTGTCGAGCAGCCCCAGGCCGATCACCACGCCGTCCCGGATGATATCGCTATCGTCGGAGATCGTCAGTACGGCGGCACCGGCGAGGGATTTCCTGATCTGGGCCAGGCGTGGCCTGTCGGCCGCGTCGAGGAACAGCACGTGGCAGCCGGGCAGGGCATCGTAGCTGCCGACGAACCTCACGGCCAGGCGCCTGCCCCTGATGGCCCGGTCGTTCAGCGCATACAGGGCCGAGGACAGCGGGCTGCTGGCGCTGACGCACAGGTTCAGCGTCGGCGAGCTGTCCCAGGGGCTGTCCGCCGGCCACTCGGTGAATTGCACGAAGTTGTACACGAACGCCGCCTTCAGCTCGTACTCCGGTACCGGCTGCGCCCCGGCCGGCAGTGCGGCGAGAGCGAGAATCAGCAGGATGAGGCGGCGCAGGGCGATCATGTCGCGGCGGGTGGTGGTCAGAAGCTGTATATCAGCTTGAGACGCAAAGCGCGGCCGTCCTGGACCAGGCGGTCTTGCACGTGCTCTTCCGAACCGGGGTCGGCATAGGCTTTGTCGAACAGGTTGTACACGCTGGCCGACAGCTCCAGCCCCGGGGCCAGGCGCGCCGAGAGCAGCGTCACATTGGCCACCGTGTAGGCCGGCGTGGTCCCGGCCCGGGTGTTGCGCCGGCCCACGTGCTGCAGCTCCAGGCCGGCGCGCAGGCTGTCGCCGGCCAGCGGCAGCGCCAGGTTGAGCTTGGCCAGGTGGCGCGGCGAATTCACCAGCGGGCTGCCCGCCGCGTCCCGGGCGCTCTGGCGCGAATAGCCGGTGCGCAGCTTCGCCCCGTTGGACCACAGGATCTCCAGCTCCAGTTCGCCGCCCCGGGCGGTGGCTTCGTTCAAGTTGCGGTACACGAACAGCCCGTCGTTCGGGTCCGTGGTGAAGCTGATGAGATTGGTGACCTTGTTGCGGAACAGGGACGCGGTCAGACGCAGGTCCGGCCGGAAATGGTGCTCCAGTACCAACTCGCCGCTCCTGATCCTCTCGGGCTTGAGGTCCGGATTGGCCTTGGAGCCGCCGGGGCCGGGGATGGCATAGTACAGCTCGTAGGCATTGGGCGAGCGGTAGGCGGTGCCGTACAAGGCCTTCACCGAAGTGGCCGGCGTGAGCCGGTAGATGAGCCCCAGGCGCGGATTGGTCGCGCTGCCCGTGGTGCTGTCGTCGTCGTGGCGCACGCCCAGGTTGAGCAGCAGGTCCGCCGTTACGGAATACTCGTCCTGTACGTACAGCCCGTACTTGCGCCCCTTGCGCCGGTCGTCCAGCAGGGTGTTGCGGGGCTCGACGTCGAAATTGGCCTGGTCGCGGCGCGCATCGCGCTGGTACTCCGCGCCCAGCACCAGCTTGTGGCCCCGGAAGCGGGTGCTGACCAGCTTCAGCTCGGCCCCCCACCAGCGTCCGCGGCTCAGGTCGCGGTTGAGGGTGGGCGGCGGGTAGTTCACCACGTAGTCGCCGCGGAAGTCATAGCGGCCCAGGTACAGGCGCCCGGAGAGCTGCTCGGTCATGTCCAGCGCCCGGTCCAGGCGCGCATCCAGGAACGTCTGGCGGTCGATGGTGAGGGAGCGCGGGTCGTTGAACACCTGGTTGAAGGAGGCGGTGGGCACGCCTTTCTTGCGTTCCGAGTGAGCGAGAGCGAGGGTGGCGCCGGCCCGGGAGAACCTGGCGAACAGGCTGTGCTTGCGGTCGTAGTCCAGCTTGCGCGCCACGCCGTCGTTGTTGGCCGGCGTGTCGAACTCGGGGAAGTAGCGGTCGCGCCCGTCTTCGTCCAGGCCGGAGGCCGACAGCAGCAGCTCGGCGCCGTCGTCGCCGCGCCGGCCGTAAGTGACCCGCCCGGCGCGGCGGTAGGCGCTGCCCGCCTCCGCCGCCACCTGCATGCCGTGCACATCGGCACCGCGCTTGGTGACGACGTTGATCACGCCGAAGAAGGCGTTGGCGCCGTAGAGGGACGAGCCGGGACCGGGCACGAACTCCACCCGGTCGATGAGATCCACATCCAGTCCGAACTCGGCTCCGATGGGCGCCTGGTCGTAGATGTTGTCGTTGACCCGGTAGCCGTCCACCAGGAGCAGCACCCGGGTGTTGTAGTCCCCGGCGCGGCCGAAGCCGCGCACGCCCAGATAGCTGTAATTGCGGTCGTAGGTGACGTAGAGGCCGCGCATACTCCTCAGGATGTCGGCCAGGGTGCGGTAGCCGAACAGCTTGATGTCCTCGGCGGTGACCACGGACACGGCCGAAGGCGCCTCGGACATCTTCTGGGCGAAACGGGACGCGCCATAGACCTCCAGGTCGAGCAGCCGCTCAATGGGCAGCCCGGTCAGATCGGCCATCCGCAAGGTTTCCGTCTCGCCGCCCCAGGCGGACAAAGTCAAAACCAGGCACATCGGCATCAGCAGACGCGGCGCAAAGGCCATCCTCCGCCGATGGGCCGGGCGGCGGAAAGTTTCGTCCATTTGGATCCTCGTCCCTTGTCGTGAAGATGCGGGCGCGCCGCGGGCCGGCTGCCCGATTGGTTTTCCTGTTGCAGGTGCTCTTTTACGACGGCGCAATTGAAGCACAGCCGGCGGTTTTGTGGGGCGACATATTTGACAAACCTGTCCCGGCACGGTAGTTTTCGGGGCAGCGCCGATTTGACCGTCAGCTTGCGGGCGCTTAACAAATGCGGCTAAAGCGAGGGCGACCCAGTCCGAGCATCAGCCGGCTGGGTTTTTTCTTGACTTGTGGATAAATGGCAGCAGTAATCGAACAAGGAAGCGTGGGCGTGGTGGCGCCGCAGAGGGCGCATTTCGACGCGCCCTTGCGCCTGCGCTGCGGCAGCATCCTGCCCGCCTACGATCTGGTCTATGAAACCTACGGCGAGCTCAATGCCGCCGGGACCAATGCCGTGTTGGTGTGCCACGCTTTGTCGGGCAGCCATCACGTGGCGGGCGTGTATGGCGACGACCCCAGGAGCGTGGGCTGGTGGGACAACCTGGTGGGGCCCGGCAAGCCGCTGGACACGCGCAAGTTCTTCGTGGTGGGCGTGAACAACCTGGGCGGCTGTTACGGCTCCACCGGCCCCATGTCGGTCAATCCTGCCACCGGCCGTCCCTGGGGCGCCGATTTCCCGGTGGTGACGGTGGAAGACTGGGTGGCGGCCCAGGGACGCCTGGCGGACCACCTGGGCATCCAGCAGTGGGCCGCGGTCATCGGCGGCAGCCTGGGCGGCATGCAGGCCCTGCAGTGGACCCTGGAATTCCCCGAGCGCATCCGCCACGCCCTGGTGATCGCCTCGGCGCCCAAGCTCACCGCCCAGAACATCGCCTTCAACGACGTGGCGCGCCAGGCCATCCTGACCGACCCCGACTTCCACGGCGGCCACTACTACGAACATGGCGTGGTGCCGGCCCGGGGGCTGCGCCTGGCGCGCATGATCGGCCATATCACTTACCTGTCGGACGACCAGATGGCCGAGAAATTCGGCCGGCGCCAGCGCGGCGACAAACTCAAGTTCAGCTACGACGTGGACTTCGAGATCGAGTCCTACCTGCGTTACCAGGGCGACAAGTTCGCCGGCTTCTTCGATGCCAACACCTATCTCATCACTACCAAGGCGCTGGACTACTTCGACCCGGCCGGGGACTACGGTGGCGACCTGGCCGCTGCCCTGGCGCGCGCCCGGGCCGCTTTCCTGCTGGTGTCCTTCACCACCGATTGGCGCTTCGCTCCGGAGCGTTCGCGCGAGATGGTGTTCGCCCTGGTGCATAACAGGCGCGACGTGAGCTACGCGGAAATCGAATCCAGCGCCGGCCACGATTCCTTCCTGCTGGACGATCCCCATTACCACGCGGTGGTCGGCGCCTACTTCGACGGGATCAAGGTATGACCAACGTCTTCGGCCGTTTCGATTTCGAGGTCATCGCCGGCTGGATCGGCCCGGGCGAGCGGGTGCTCGACCTGGGCTGCGGCGACGGCAGCCTGCTCAAGTACCTGCGCGAAGTGCGTGCCATCCGCGGCTACGGCGTGGACAACGACAAGGATAACGTCCTGGCGTGCATCCGCAACGGCGTGAACGTGATCCAGATCGATCTGGAAAGGGGGCTGGCCGGCTTCGAGGACGGCTTTTTCGACCACGTCATCATGTCCCTGTCGCTGCAGACCGTGCGCCACACGGAACAGATGCTGGCGGAGATGCTGCGCGTGGGGCGCGAGGCGGTGGTGAGCTTCCCCAACTTCGGCTACAAGCCCCATCGCGAGGCCATCGCCGCGGGGCGGATGCCGGTGTCGGAGCGCCTGCCCTACCAGTGGTACAACTCGCCCAACGTGCGCTTCTTCACCATCGCCGACTTCGAGGCCTTGTGCGCCGGGCGCGGCATCCAGGTGCGCGAACGCCTGGCATTCGACGGCGACCACCCGGTGACGCAGGATCCGAACCTCAACGCCAGCATGGCGGTGTATCGCCTCGGCCGGGGGGGCTGAGTTGCGCGCCGGCCTACTGCGCTCCAAGTTCTTCTGGGTCGCCGTGCTGTACTTCGCCGAGGGCTTCCCCCTCGGCATCTTCTACGAGATCTTCCCGGTCTATTTCCGCCAGCAGGGCGTGGACCTCAAGGCCATCGGGGCGCTATCCCTGCTGGGGCTGGCATGGACCCTGAAGTTCCTGTGGGCGCCGGCCATCGACCACTTCCGCCGCCACCGCTACTGGATGGCGGGCGCCGACCTGCTCATGGGCGCGCTGATGATCGTGTTCGCCGCCCAGGCGGGCTTAAGCTCCTGGGTGTGGCTGGCCATCGCCCTGTTCGCCATGCTCTCCGCCACCAATGACATCGCCATCGACGGCTACACCATCGAGCTGCTCGACCGGGATGAGCTGGGCCGTGCCAACGGCCTGCGCATCGGTTTCTACCGGGTCGGCATGATCACCTCCGGGGTGGTGCTGATGGCCTCCGACTTCTTCGGCTGGCGCGGCGCCTTCGTGTGCGCCGCGCTGCTGTTTGCTGCCAGCGCCCTGGCCTGCCTGGCGGTGCCGCGCGAGGCCCTGCGCCGCGACGGCAAGAGCGTGTCCGTCGCCGGCGAGCTCAAGGCGCTGATCCATAGTCCGCGCGCCGTGGCCGGGGTGCTGCTGCTGGCCCTGGGCACCCTGTGGCTGGTGGATCGGACCCTGGGCTGGTCCAAGGGCCAGCCCTGGTTCTGGCCCATCGCCTGCGGCGTCGCCGTGGCTCTCTACCTGGCGGCGTGCGCCGCCGCGCCCTCGGCGGCCGATAACGGGCGGCTCGAGCAGGGACCCCTGTTCGGCGCCGTCATGGAGCTGATGCGCCGGCCGGCGATCGTGCCGGTGCTGGCCTTCATCCTCATCTTCAAGCTGGGCGACGCCTCCATGGGCTTCATGGTCAAGCCCTTCTGGGTGGACGCGGGCTTCTCCGCCGCCGAGATCGGCCTGGTGTCGGTGAACCTGGGGCTGGCGCTGTCCATCGCCGGAGGGCTGGCGGGCGGCTGGTATGCGGACCGGGCCGGCATCTTCCGCGCCCTGTGGCTGCTGGGCCTGGCGCAAGCGCTGTCGAACCTGGGCTATGTCCTGGCCGCCTCCCTCATCCCCCTGCACGGCGCGTTGCCCCTGGAACACCGCGCCCTCGTGTATGGGGCGAGTGCCCTGGAGTCCTTCACCGGCGGCCTGGGTACGGCGGCCTTCCTTGCCTTCCTCATGGCCATCGTGCGCAAAGAGCACAGCGCCACGGAATACGCCCTGCTGTCCTCGGTGTTCGCCGCTCGCGCTCGGTGGCCGGCTGGGCCGGCGGCTTCGGCGCCCAGGAGATGGGCTATGCGCCCTTCTTCCTGCTCACCTTTTTCCTGTCCTTCCCCGCCTACCTGCTGCTGCCCTGGGTGCGCCAAGCCCTGGCAGACGCGGATCGCCGGGCGGGGAGCAGCATCGGTTAGCGCGGGTGAGGAGGGAACAGCGGCGCGAGGCGGCTGCGCAAGGCGCGCAGGGTGCGCCACAGCACGATGCCGCGGCCCAGCCAGCGCAGGACGCGGCGCGGCCGCAGCAGGAACAGGGCCAGCGCCGCTCCCGCCAGCCATTCGGGGTGGGCCAGGAAGTAGCGGCCGGCGGCGCGCGCCCGGTCGGCCGCGGTGAATGCCGGCCGCCACGCGGCAAGGTGGCGGCCCAGCTCCCGGCGCTGGGAGGCGGCAGCAAGCTGGAGTTGCTGCTTCTTCAGTGCCAGCTCCATCAGCCTCGGGTTCATCACAGAAACCTCATTTGAACCACAGAGACACAGAGGCACAGAGTGGAAAAACAAGACAGATGTGTTGGCACTCCCGATCACCCGGAAGGTGACCG